>CAZMJP010000036.1:0-1831 GCA_964566895.1 uncultured Gammaproteobacteria bacterium | reverse complement strand
TTCGGATTTGGCTTAATAAATGCATTCCGTTAAATAAAATAGAGTTTTCTTTCGGAAACTCATATAGTTTTTAAAGATTCATAATTATTATCGAGCACTAGTTGGGTTTTGCGCGCCGCCGGCATTATTTGATGTTTACCCGCAGAATTGACAAAAAACATAATTTCATTATAATCTATTTTCAGCGCTTTAAGACGGCATACATTATAATTTTGACGATAGTTTTTTATTTTTAATTTTTATTTAGTATCGGTGCTTATGCCCGAGCTCCCGGAAGTGGAAACAATTAGAAATCAGTTGGACAAGAAAGTCAAAGGAAAAAAAATAAAAAAAATTGAAGTCAGATTACCGAAGATGATTAAAAATGTTTCTCCGTATTTTTTTAAGAAAAAAATTGAAGGAGAAAAGATAAAAAGCGTGAACCGCCGGGCTAAACTCCTAATTATCGATTTGTCCAACGGCTATTCTTTGGTTATTCATTTAAAAATCAGCGGCCAGGTGATTTTTATTGAGAGTTGTCCGTCTGCCGCCGGCGAAAAAATTGAAAATTTAAAAAATTTTACCCATTTTATTTATTATTTTTCCGACGGCAGTTGTTTATTGCACAACGATTTGCGGCAGTTTGGCTATGTCAAATTGTTTAAAACAGAAAATTTAGAAAATTTTTTTATCCAAGAGAATTATGGGCCCGAGCCGCTGGACAAAAATTTCACTTTGAAAAAATTTAGCGAGCTGCTGAATAAAAAACCAAATAAAAAAATAAAACCCTTGCTCATGGATCAATCCTTTATCGCCGGCATTGGCAATATCTACAGCCAAGAAGCTTGTTGGGGCGCTAAAATTTTACCCACGCGGCTGGTAAAAACTTTTAAAAAAGATGAGATTAAAAAACTTTACGGTTATTTGCTGGGAATTTTAAAAAAAGCGATTGAAAGGGGAGGCACTACCGCGGCCGACGACGGTTACGTCGACGCCCGGGGAAATCAAGGAAAATACGTTTCGGAACTGAAAGTTTATCAAAGAGACGGCCAAAATTGTTTCCGTTGCGGCGGAAAAATAAAAAGAATCGCTTTGGCCGGCCGCGGCACCAGTTATTGCGCTTATTGCCAAAAATAAAATTACGTTCTTTAAATAAAAAATAAAAAGGAGGTTTAATGGGAGAGATTTTTGCCGGCGTATTATTGATGTTGAAATCGGAATTGGCGGTAATGCAGTTATGTTATTTGGGTTATCCATGGAAATTCACCTTTTTTCTAGTGACGGCTTGGTCAACCTTTCGACTGATCACGACTTTTTATATTACCGCCGCGGTTGATTATTGGTTTATTATTCCCCGCCACTGGGACAATAAATTCAATCAGCTGCCCTGGGTTGGAAAAATACGCGAATCAATGGCTCGCGGCAAGAAAAAAACGGTTTCTTGGCTATGGAATCATAACCGTTTGATTATTTTGTTGATTACTTTTTGTCCTTTTTTCTTCGTGCCTTTAGTTAAAGATGCGGCGGTGGCGGTGGCGCGTCTGGAAAGGATAAAAGGGTTTTTGATTTGGATGGTTTTGGCCAACATCGCCAGGATGATAGTGGTGGTTTTGATTGTTTATCTTTTTTTCTAACTCTCGGGGCGTCTAAAATAATGACGCCCCTTTTATCTTCTCTTGTCATTCTTTTAATTTTTTATTATTATTTAAAAGAAAGGCGTCTACAATAATTAAATTTTTAACGGGATATAGTGTAATGGTAGCACGAGTCCTTCGGGAGGATTTAGTCCCAGTTCAAATCTGGGTATCCCGACCAATCTAAACATTGCGAATTTTGCGGGCAGTTTGTTTGC
>CAZMJP010000035.1:0-1831 GCA_964566895.1 uncultured Gammaproteobacteria bacterium | reverse complement strand
AGATTTTCACAGATAAATAATTAGTAATCGGCAAAGAATATGCCTAAATCGGAAATACGAATTTGTCAGAGCTGCGGAACGCCATTTGTTATCGACGCTCAAGATTTTTTGTTTTACGAAAAAATCGGGGTGCCGGCGCCGACCTGGTGCCCGGAGTGTCGATTAAAAAGACAACTACTGTTTCGCAATGAGTATTGTCTTTATAAACGCAGTTGTGATGCACCCGGTCATAGTGAAAAATTTATTTCAGTGTATAATACTGACATACCGCTTTCCGTTTATGACCAAAAATACTGGTGGTCTGACGAGTGGAACCCCTTGGGTTACGGTTACAATTATAATTTTTCGGAGCCATTTTTTGAACAGTTTAAAAATTTGTTTTTGCAGGTTCCGTGGCCCAATTTGATAAATACCAATAGTGTTAATAGCGAGTATTGCAATTCAGTGTTGGATTTAAAAAATTGTTATCTCATTTTCGCCGCTAGTCTTTGTGAAAATTCTTGTTATGCCCATAATGTGGATTATGCGAAGGAGAGTCTAGATCTTTTTGCATCCGCCAAAGACGAGTTTTGTTACGAACTTATTTTTTGTAATGAATGTTATAAGGTTTTTTTTAGTTCATTTTCAACTCAGTGTTCTGATTCTTTTTTTCTTCAGGATTGTCAGGGATGTTCCAATTGCTTCGGTTGTATGGGTTTACGAAACAAGTCTTATTATATTTTTAATCGGCCGTATTCAAGAGAAAAATACATAAAGGAGATTAAAAATTCTAACCTGGGAAGTTTTAAAAATTTTTGTCCGAATCAGCGTCGGTTTGAGGATTTTAAGTTACAATATCCCCATAAGTATGCTCGTATCACCCATTCGATTAACACTACCGGCGATAATTTGCAGAATGCTAAAGACGTTTCGAGTTGTTTTTATTCTTTTGGAAAAGGAATTGAGGATTCTAAAGATGTCGTTATTTCCTACAGTTATTTGTCTCAACCACCTATTAGGGATAGTCGGTCTGTTTATACTATAGGAAGGGCGTCACATCTTATTTATGATGCGGCCAGTGTTCTAGGCGCTAGCTCGGTTTTTTTCTCAAAAAAAATTTGGGACGGTCATCATATCCAGTATTGTTATAACTGTTATGGATCTAATAATCTCTTCGGTTGCGTCGGCCTCCGCAATAAATCCTATTGCATCCTTAACAAGCAATACACCAAAGAAGAGTATGAGAAGTTGGTCCCCAAGATCATCGACCAGATGAACAAGATGCCCTATGTGGACAAAAAAGGCCGGGTCTACAAATACGGGGAGTTCTTCCCTCCGGAATTAAGCCCTTTTTGTTATAACGAAACCATTGCCCAAGAGTATTTTCCCTTGACCAAAGAACAAGCAATAGAACAGGGGTATAAATGGAAAGACCCGGAACCAAGGAATTACCAGATTACCATCAAAGCCAAAGATCTGCCCGACCACATTAAAGACGTCAAAGATGACATTTTAGACCAGATAATCGGGTGCGAACATCAAGGCAAGTGCAATGAACAGTGTACTGAGGCTTTTAAAATCATTCCCCAAGAACTCCAGTTTTACCGGAGAATGAACTTGCCTTTACCCCGTCTTTGTCCCAATTGCCGCCATTACCAGAGATTAAAACAAAGAAATCCCTTGAAACTCTGGCCTCGTCAATGCCAGTGTCATGGC
The DNA here is from genome assembly GCA_964566895.1 of uncultured Gammaproteobacteria bacterium. Classification (GTDB taxonomy): domain Bacteria; phylum Patescibacteriota; class Patescibacteriia; order UBA2591; family UBA6264; genus CAZMJP01. Next base: position 136 of record CAZMJP010000035.1, on the reverse strand, counting down.
GCCAAATCAAGCAACAGGGTCTATACCAATACTGTCAAACACTTCCATGGCGATCAACCCTGTCCCAATGAGTTTGAGACTACTTATTCACCCGACAGAAAAGAGATCGTCTACTGCGAAGACTGCTATAAGTCAG
>CAZMJP010000034.1:0-2058 GCA_964566895.1 uncultured Gammaproteobacteria bacterium | reverse complement strand
AAAATTCCTTCCCCCCAACCCCCTTCCTTTTTGCCCGCCCGAGCGGAAAAGTTTTCTGCTCTGCCGCGCAAAGCGCGGCTGTCAAAATTCGCAGTCCGGATTTTCGTCAAAAAAAGTTCGGATTTTAACCAAAAGGTACCGCCATTAAATTTCACTAACGTTTCGCATAATGTTTTTCAAACGTTTTTTTTGCAGGTGCGACCTGCAAGTCGAGCCTGTAAGTCAAAGAATTTGTCGTCGAAAAGTAAAGTCCATAACAGGATTAAATTAAAATTTTTTATTATGGTTTTGTCAGATAAAGACATTAAAAGGATAATTAAGAGTGGGAAGTTAGTTTTTGTTCCTGAATTGAAAGCCGGGCAAATCGGACCGGCTTCCGTTGATTTGAGATTGTCGCCGGAGTTTAAACTTTTTGATATTACCAAACAGACCCTTTTGGACCCAAAAAAGGGCTTACCGCGTCATTTTATGACCAAAGCGGACATGGGGGGGATGAGCGTTTCATTATTCATCCCGGCAATTTCATTTTGGCAAGCACTTTGGAATATGTGAAAGTCCCGGATAATATTATTTTGCGGGTGGAGGGAAAAAGCACTTTAGCGCGGATGGGCATTTTGGTGCACACCGCCGGTTTCGTTGACCCGGGATTTGAAGGAAATTTAACTTTGGAAATCAGCAACCAGTCCAATTTGGCTGTGGCTTTGTACCCCAATATGTATATTTGCCAGATAGCGGTGGAAACATTGTCCACGCCAGCCCAGTCGCCTTACAATAAAAGAAAAAGATCGTTATACCATAGGCAGAAAGGACCGACCGAAGCCCGTCTCAAGAATTTGTTTTAAGGGAAATTTATAAGCATCCAATGTCAAGTCAAACTTCAAAATCGGTCAAATGTCAGAATTGTCAAAAAGAGTTCACTATCGAACCCGAGGACTTTTTGTTTTACGAGAAAATGAAGGTTCCACCGCCGACTTGGTGTCCGGAGTGCCGGAGACAGCGACGCGCCAGTTGGCGAAATGAACGTACACTCTATAAAAGAAAATGTAATGCTTCTCGCCATAACGAAGATATTATTTCTGTTTTTTCTCTAGATAAGCCAATCACAGTTTACGATGATCGGTTTTGGTGGTCGGATCAGTGGGACGCTCTTACTTATGGGAAAGGTTATAGTTTTTCAAGACCCTTTTTTAAACAATTTAGAGAGCTCCTTGAAAAAGTGCCCCTTATTAATCTTTCCATTACCAATATGGTTAATTGTAGTTATTGCAACGTCTCTGCTGATGATAAGGGTTGTTATTTAATTTCCGCTTCAGAAGCCAATGAGCAGGTAATGTATTCCAACAGAGTTGGTTGGAATAAAGACTCCTTGGATATTTATATCGGCGACAGAAATGAACTTTGTTATGAAATCGTCAACTGTAATCAATGTTACAGTTTATTTTTCAGTAGAAATTGTAGTCAATGTCGAGAATCGGTTTTTTTGTATGATTGCATTAACTGCAGCAATTGTTTTGGTTGTACTAATTTGAGAAATAAATCTTATTGCATATTCAACGAGCCTCATTCAAAAGGGAATTATCAAAAAATGATTAAAAAGTTTGATTTTGGTAGCTTTAGAAAAATCAACGAGAATCGCGATAGGTTTAATAAATTTTTATTGGAATCCATTCATCGATTTGCTTTTATTATCAGGTCAGTCAACACGACGGGGGACAATGTGGTTGGCGCTAAAAATTGTCTTTTTTGTTTTGATGCCTTGGCTGGTCCTTCAGGTATATCGGCTGAAGATTGTAAATATGTAACTTGGGGTGGTTTTAATTGTAAAGATGCTTATGATGTCGGTCCTGGTTTTGGGGCTTTTGTGGAACAGGTTTATGATTCCTTTGATTCGGGGCTGAAATCAAACCGCTTATATTTTACCAGTGTAGTCTATGGTTCGCACGACGTTTATTATAGCATTAACTGTCATGGCTCAAATAATTTATTTGGTTGTTACGGCCTCCGCAGTAAGTCCTACTGCATCCTTAACAAGCAATACACCAAAGAAGAGTATGAGAA
>CAZMJP010000033.1:0-2635 GCA_964566895.1 uncultured Gammaproteobacteria bacterium | reverse complement strand
ATCGCAATGGCATCCGGGAAAACAAGTAAAAGCATTAAATGACTTCACAAGCCGCCCCCCCAATTATTCACAGATTAGTCGAGACGTTCGGGCAGAATTTGGATGCTTATCATTTTAGCAAGAACGAAACCGAATTGCGCCGTGAATTCCTGGATAAGTTTTTTACCGCATTGGGCTGGGATGTCACCAATGAAAAAGGTTACGATGAAGCGGGCAAGGAAGTCGTCCACGAGTATTCGGTTGACATCTCAGGTCGGCAGAAAAAAGCCGATTATGCTTTTCGGGTGGGGCGTGGGGACAAATTCGATTTTTTAGTCGAAGCCAAAAAGCCGTCGGTGAAGATCGAGTCCGACCCTGACGCCGCTTTTCAAATTCGCCGGTATGGGTGGAGTGCAAAACTCCCCATTAATATCTTGACCGACTTTGAGCATTTCGCCGTTTATGATTGCCGCACCAAGCCGAACTACGGCGACAAGGCTTCCATGGGGCGCATCATGCTCATTCATTACAAAGATTATGTTGCAAGATGGAATGAGATTGTAGAAATCTTTTCGCCCGAAGCGGTACGCAAAGGTTCATTTGCCAAATATGTCGAAGGTATGAAAGGCAAAAAAGGCACGGCGGACGTTGACGACGCCTTTTTACACAAAATTGAGCGCTGGCGGGAATTACTGGCAAAAAATATCGCCTTGCGCAATCATACGATTGATATTGCGGGCTTGAATTATGCCGTGCAAATGACGATTGACCGCATTGTATTTTTGCGCATCTGTGAAGAACGGGGGATCGAGCCGGAAAACCAACTGCAGGAAATCGTGAGTCGTGACGGCATTTATTCCGAGTTGGGCAAGTTATTCAAACGGGCAGACACAAAATACAACTCTGGCTTATTCCATTTCAAGCCGGAAAAGGGACAAAACAGCCGTCCCGATGACCTGACCCTTTCACTCAATATTGACGATAAGGTCTTGAAAGACATCATTTCCAACTTGTATTACCCAAAAAGCCCGTATGCTTTTCTTTACATTCCTGCGGATATTTTGGGGCAGGTGTACGAGCGTTTTCTTGGCAAAGTGATTCGCCTGACAGCGGGGCATCAAGCCAAAGTTGAAGAAAAGCCCGAAGTCCGCAAGGCGGGCGGAGTCTATTACACGCCCACTTACATTGTGGATTATATCGTCAAAAATACAGTTGGAAAACTGGTCGAAAACAAAAGCCCGAAAGTTGTTGCATCGCTCAAAATCGTTGACCCTGCTTGCGGTTCGGGTACATTTCTGCTGGGCGCCTATCAATTTTTACTGGACTGGCATTTGAACTGGTACGTTGAAAATGAACCCGAAAAGGCCGAGAAAAACAAAGTCATTGTTAAAGTTGGCGATGGTTACAGATTAACTACCGCGCAGAAAAAAGAAATCCTGCTCAATAATATTTTTGGTGTGGACATTGACGCGCAAGCCGTAGAAGTAACCAAACTTTCCCTTTTGCTCAAAGTGCTGGAAAATGCCAGCGGTCAATTAGGTTTGGGCATGGAGCGAGTTTTGCCCGACTTGGGAAATAATATCAAGTGCGGCAATTCTTTAATTGGCTTCGATTATTTTGAAGGAAAATTAATTCCTGATGAAGCAGAGCGAACTCGCATCAATCCCTTTGATTGGAAAAATGAATTCAAAGAAGTTTTTGCCAAAGGCGGGTTTGACGCGGTGATTGGTAATCCACCGTATGGAGCAGATTTAAGTCATTATAGTGTGAGTTATTTTCAAGATAGATACTCGGTATCTGAATATCAACTTGATTCTTATCCATTGTTCATTGAAAAATCTTTGCAAACCAGTAAGCATGCCGGATATAGTGGTTTTATTATTCCATCTGCCTGGGTGGCATCAAAATTTGATAAAAACCTTCGGAGTTTAATCGCATTAAAAACAAAAATAAAAAGTCTCGTTATTACCCCAAAAAAGACCTTTGGCGAAGCCACAGTGGAAACGCTAATAATCATATTCCAAAATCAATTTATCTCACACAATATTTTTTCAATTCAAAGGTGGGACAAAGAAAAATTTGAGGAGTACAATTTCTTTCAGGATAGCATTATGGGGCAAGACGATCTATCTTTTCAAGTTTACTCAAATCCATTTGAATTAGCTCTTACCTCTAAAATCCACAATAACGACAATACATTATCAGAATATGCAGAGGCAGTTTGGGGAGTTAAAATTTATCAAAAGGGAAAGGGAAAACCTGCTCAAAAAGGATTTGAGTCAGAGGGTAAAATTTTTCATTCCGGCAAGAAAACAAAAAGTACTCATCGGCCATTGATTGGCGGCGGTGAAGTAAAGCGGTATGAAATAAACTGGAAAGGGGAATATATTGATTACGGACAATGGCTTGCAGAGCCCAGAACACCAGACTGGTTCACAGGTTTACGCATTTTGATTCGAGAGGTTACCGCAAATGGAATTATTCAAGCATCTATAAGTAAAGAAGATTTTGTTTTCTCAAACTCAATCGATGGCGTAAGGCTAAAAAACAACATAGTTGATTTACGGTTTATTTTGGGATTGCTTAATTCTAAAATTATTTCTTTTTACAATAAGAACACTTCTGCAAACGCCTTTAAAGGTTCTTTTCCAAAAAT
>CAZMJP010000032.1:0-2933 GCA_964566895.1 uncultured Gammaproteobacteria bacterium | reverse complement strand
TCTTTTAACCCCTTTTTTCTTATGTCTTTTAATTTTTTTCTTGGGCATAAAATTTTCGACTTTGACTTTAAAATTTAATTTTACTTATTCGCCCGCGGCTATTTCACGCGAAAGTTTAACGACTTTTCTGCTAATTTTTTCAATTATTTCTTTATCGCCCTGTTTCTCGGCCTCTCCCAACTCCTGAACTAATTTTTCCATTCTCTTGTTCAAATATCTCTTTTTCAACACAGAGAAGAAACGCCTCAATTCTTCAGCAATATCATCGGGAGAATAATTTTTAAATTCTTTCTCAGCCAAAAAAGACAAATAATCCAAGTAATTAACCATTTGCGCGTCCTTTACCCCCTTTCTCATTTTTTTAAGATCAATTTTCTGACTGCCTGTATAATGTTCTTTTATCTCTTTAAAAACATCTTGGGCTCTTGGGTCGACAAACATATCTAAAACCAAATTATTTAAAAAATTCTGCCCTGCCTCAGGGTTTTGTAAAACAAGGGCTAAAAATTTTTCTCCGGTCTGTTGATCGCTTGAATCTTTTTGCTGAAATGACTCCCCTTCTTCAGCCATTTTGAACACTCTAATCCTCCTCAAGCCATCTCTCAAAGATATTTCCGAGACTTCCAAATCATTGCTCAATCTTTTAAGCCAAAGATCTTTCTCAACCGGATCGCCGAGCTTAGCAATAATCGGCAAGAGAGTTCGACTGACTTGCTTTTTATCTTCAATTTTATTTAGATTTTTATCTTTAAAAGCCAAAGAAAAATAATAATCCATAATTGGCTGAGGATTCTTAACCGCTCTTTTCCACTCACCTAAATTTTCTCTAATACATTCATCCGGGTCCTTTCCCTGCCCGAGAACAAGCACTTTGACGTTCAGCCCTTGGCCAAGCAGTAAATCAATGCCGCGCTGAGTGGCTGTTTGCCCGGCCAAATCAATATCAAAACCTAAAATTATATTTTGGGTATAGCGGCTTAAAAGTCTGATTTGCTCGGGCGTTAAGGATGTCCCGGAAGTGCAAACTACGTTTTTAAACTCATTTTGATGACAAGTCAAAACATCCATATTGCCCTCAACCAAAATTATTTTGTTTTGGTCTTTAATGTTCAATTTTGCCTTGTCTAAGCCGTACAAAACCCGACTTTTATTATAAATAGGGGTATCCGGAGTGTTAATATATTTGGCTATTTTATTTTCGTCTCCAACTTTAGTTTTCTCCCCCGTTTGTCCGCCAACAGGCAAAATTCGGCCGGTAAAACCGACCACTTGCGAATAGATGTCGCAAATAGGAAAAATAATCCGATTACGGAAACGGTCGTAATATTTGGGCTCCTTCCTGACTATTAACCCGGCTATTTCAATATCTTTTTCTTTAAATCCCCGCTTGACTAAAAATCTTAATAAAACATCCCATTTGTCCGGAGCAAAACCAATCTCAAACTCGGTAATGGTTTTTTTGTTCATTCCCCTCTGTTTTAAGTATCTCCTTACCGGTTCGGCCAAAGGAGATTCCAATAATATTTTATGATAAAACCTAGCGGATAAGTGGCAAATATCAAGCAATTTTGTTTTTTGACTAATTGCCTGGCTGTCAAATTTCTCAAGTTTGACCCCGGCCCTCCCGGCCAAAATCCGCAATGCCTCGGGAAAATCAAGTCCTTCTATTTCCATAATAAAATCAAAGATTGACCCGCCTTTGCCGCAGCCGAAACAATGCCAAATCTGCCTTTCCGGAGAAACAAAAAAGGAAGGGGTTTTCTCCCGATGAAAAGGACAAAGAGCTTTAAAACTGGTTCCGGCCGGTTTCAACTGGATATATTCCGAAATAAGGTCGATGATGTCTATTTTTGATTTTACTTCTTCAATCTGGTCCATTTTATTTATCTTTTTTAAAAAAACGAATAAATTTGTCAGAGTCTTCCCTCTTAATGACAAAATTGCGGCCAACTTTAACCGCTTTTATTTCCCCTTTTTTTATTTTTTTGAAAACGGCAATCCGGCTAATGCCGAGCATTTTTGCCAATTCTCCGGTAGAAACAAATTCTTTCCCCTTTTTCTCTTTCATAAGTCCATAATTACCATAATAAAAGGTTAACATAAGTTAACCAATTCGTCAATAATTTTATCCACAGAATTATTTCAATTTTTGGCTAAAAGGCCGATTAAATATTTTTTGTATTTCAACTGCTCGGCGATACTATTATAGGCTTCGATGGCAATGATTTTGCCGAATAAAAATCGAGGCAAGGTTCTTAAATAATCGAAATCTTTCAAACTTTTAATCAGATGAATGTCTTCATTTTTTCGATAAGAATATCCGTTTAAATGATTACAGGCAAAAAGCTGGCGATGTTTTTTCCTTTCAAAAATATATTCAAACTCCTTCACTCGTCCTTTCCCGGAGGCCTTAAAATGAGACAAGTCGACACAGAAGCCTCCTATTTTTTCCACCTTGACATAATCGGCCACTGCGTTGTCATAATTCGTTTCCAAAAAAAGACTTTTATAAAATCCTCTCCATTTTTTTAAATACTTGAAACTGTCTTCGTGAATGGTAAAGCACTGGCAACCGAAATTCTTTTTCAAAAAAACCAGTTCCCATTTCTCCATATCGTTCCGGATATGGGTCAAGGGAATACCCTTAATTTTAGAATTCAAAAGAGCCCGATAAATCTCCTTTCTCTGCGATTTTTTGAAGCGTTCTAGAAACAAAGCGGCCTTAGCAATTCTAAACATTTCTATTTCTTTTAGTTTGTTCTGCCAATGCTTGTCTTTAAAACCGGTAATACTAACTAAAATCCTTGAATTTAAATCTTTTTTCCTTTGCTTAATCATATTACTTTGTTATACAGAGGTCTGACCTCTGTAAGCTTAAATAATACAGAGGTCAGACCTCTGTATCTTAGACTACTTCACTTTGGTAGCACTTT
>CAZMJP010000031.1:0-3025 GCA_964566895.1 uncultured Gammaproteobacteria bacterium | reverse complement strand
CAAATCAAGCAATGGGGTCTATACCAATACTGTCAAACACTTCCACGGCGACCAACCCTGTCCCAATGAGTTTGAGACTACTTATTCACCCGACAGGCCGGAAATTGTTTATTGTGAAAAGTGCTACCAAAGTGAAGTAGTCTAAGATACAGAGTAAGATACAGAGGTCCGACCTCTGTATACCTATTTTAAATTTTACATTGTAAATATGAATGAAAAAACAAATAAAATACAACCAGTGATTTTGATTATCTTGGACGGCTGGGGTATAGCCCCGTCCAGTCAGGGAAATGCCGTAACTTTAGCCAGAACTCCATTTTTTGATTTTTTGAAGAACAAGTATCATTATACTCGGCTTTGCGCTCATGGCAGGTGCGTTGGTTTGCTGAAAAATCAGCCGGGCAATTCAGAAGCTGGTCATCTTAATTTGGGAGCTGGTCGAATAGTTAAAGATGACGCAGTTTATATTTCTGAAAGTATTAAAGATGGAACCTTTTTTAAAAATCCGGCCTTTTTAGAGGGAATAAATTATTTCAAAAAGAACAAGTCCAAAGTCCATTTAATTGGTTTGGTGACTGAAGAAAACAGCGCTCATTCTTCGCCAGAGCATTGGTTGGCCATAATTCAACTGCTCGATCAATTTGGAATTAACGAAGTTTTTCTTCATCTTTTTACCGATGGCCGCGATTCCCCCCAGCATGCGGCAATGAATATCTTAGAAAGATTTGAACAACAGATTGAGAATAATCATCAACACCTTAATAATCACATTAAAATAAGAATAGCCAGTTTATCGGGTCGTTTTTATGCGATGGACCGAACTAAAAAATGGGAGAGGATTGAAAGGGTCTATAATCTTTTGACTTTGGGTAGAGGATTGGAGGTTACAAGCGCTCAGGAGGCGATTGTCCAAGCCTACAATCGCAAAGAGACGGATGAATTTATCACCCCGAGCGTTGTCGTGGATAAAAGGCGAAAGCCAATCGCCGTTATTGACGATGGCGATTTGGTTGTTTTTATGAATTTGCGCTCGGATCGAGCCCGTCAGTTAACTAAAGTTTTTGTTCAAAAGGATTTTAGCAAAAAAAATCTCGGGGCTTTTGAGAGAAAAAGATGGACTCGGACTTTCTTTGTCGCTTTAACTGATTTTGGCCCTGATTTAGATAGTGTTAGAACCGCCTATCCCAGCCGTGAAGTGAAGAATAGTCTGACAATGGCTTTAGCTGGTTTTAAACAATTTTATATTGCTGAAACGGAAAAATACGCCCACGTTACTTTTTTCTTTAACGGCGGTTATGACCGTCCGGTGGTTGGAGAGAAAAGGGTGGTTATTTCTTCGCCTCACGTTGAGCATTATGACCAAACGCCTAAAATGAGCGCTAAAAAAGTTTGCCAAAGGGTTTTGAGAGAAATTAGCGAAGAGAGACCGGAGTTCATTGTGGTTAATTTTTGTAACCCGGATATGCTTGGACACACGGGGAATCTTGGGGCGACGATCAAAGGAATAGAATATTTAGATTTTAAATTAAGCGAGTTAGTTAAAAAAGCCAAAAAAGAAAACTACAGAATAATTGTTACGGCCGACCATGGCAATGCTGAAAAAATGATTGATTTAGAAACAAACGAAATAGTAACCAGTCATACCATCAATCCAGTACCCTTTATTCTAATTGGCGATTTTTTATCTGGAATTCGGCCTCAAGCGAGACGGGGGTCATTATTAAGGAGCGATGGGCAATTAGCCGACGTGGCGCCGACAATTTTGGACTTGATGGGAGTGAAAAAACCAAAGGAGATGACCGGCAAATCGTTAATATTAGAGAATAAAAAGTAATCCGCTTTATTATGCCCCAGTCGGAAAAAAGAGTTTGTCAGAATTGCGGAACGTTATTTGTTATCGACGCTCAAGATTTTGGTTTCTATGAAAAAATTCATGTCCCGCTCCCGACTTGGTGTCCGGAGTGCCGGCTGAAAAGGCGTTTTATTTGGAGAAACGAGAGAAGTTTTTTTGAACAAATATGTAATCAATGTAAAAAAAAGATTATCGGGATGTATTCGCCTAAAGAGCCTTTTAAAGTTTTTTGCAACAGTTGTTGGTGGTCGGATAAGTGGGACCCGTTGAAATATGGATTGGAATACGATTTCTTAAGGCCGTTTTTTATTCAGTTTAGAGATATTCTAACAAGGGTTCCGCTTTTGTCTTTACATAGTTTTAGGTCGGTCAATAGCCATTATTGTAATTTTGACGATGGTTATAAGCGTTGTTATCTTTCGATTGCCGGCCTCTCAAATGAAGAGACGAGTTATGATACGCGAGGCACTTATTGCAAGAATTCAATGGATTCGTATACTGTTCATAAAATTGAGTTAGGTTATGAAAATTTATTTTGTTCAAATTCGTATAATATTATTTTTTGCAATTTGTGCAGAGATTGTTTTGATTCAGTTTTTCTTTATGATTGTCGAAACTGTTCAAATTGTTTTGGCTGTACCGGCCTGCGGAATAAAAAATATTATATTTTTAATAACCGATATTCATACGAAGATTATTCCAAGAAGATTATCGAGTTTAATTTAGGAGGTTATTTAAAATTACTTGAAGTAAAAGAATTGTTTGGCAAGATTACCGCTAAGGCAATTCGCCGTTTTGCTAACATTAGTCATTCCGTGGAAATAACCGGAGACAATGTGGAAAATTCGAAAAATTGTTCTCATGTTTTTGATGTACCGGCAACATTGGAAGATTCAAAATTCTGTTTTTGGGGCGGTTACAATGGAAAAGAAATTTATGATGGAGGACCGGGGGTTGGGGGCGACGGAGAATTAATTTATGAAGCGATAGATTCAGGTCTTTCTGGAAGCAGATTATTTTTTGATTTAACGGTTCATAATTCCTATGATGTTCAATATTCTTTTAACTGTCGCGATTCTTCCTATCTCTTCGGTTGCGTCGGCCTCCGCAACAAGCAATACTGCATCCTTAACAAGCAATACACCAAAGAAGAGTATGAGAAGTTGGTCCCCA
>CAZMJP010000030.1:0-6421 GCA_964566895.1 uncultured Gammaproteobacteria bacterium | reverse complement strand
TTTCCTTAAACCGCTCGGTGCTCGCAAATTTCGCGAAAGTCGCACCATTCGCACATCCGCCCGGGATTGGGCGGAAAATCGCTGTCTTTAATCCGCCCAATTGTTTCAATAATTTTTTTCTGCATTTGCTCAAGCTCCTCTGAAGAAGGGCAAAAAGAAATTCTTTCTCCGCTCCCTAAATAATAATAAGTCAAGCGCGCCACCGGCTCCCCCATCAAAGATTGAACGGCTAATTGATAAATTAAAAGCTGCTCCTTGTCTTCCAAGCTAAGCTTGCCTCCCTTGGTCTTGCCGGTTTTATAATCTATAATTTCCAGTCCTTTTTCAGTTTGGTCGATCCTGTCTATTCTCCCTTTAATCAAATACGTCCCTAATTTAAAATTAAAATCTTGCTCCAAATATTTTATTGAGGGCGGATTTTTTATAAAATCATCATAAAACATCTTTAAGGCCTTTTTCCCTTCTCTCCTGTATTTTTCCTGATGTTCTTTACTCTCATACCATTCGTCAATCCACGACTCTTGATAAATTTTCAACAAGGAATCAAAAGACGGGGACACGGAGGGGGTGGAAAACAAACCCGCTTGGACAGCCTTCTTTTGTTCCAGCCATTCTTGTAAAAACCGGTGAAGGGTTTGATGCAAGGTATGACCAAAACTAAAGGTATATTTTCCTTTACAGGGAATCCTTAAAATAAAAGCAAATTTATACTGAAGCGGGCAAACTTCAAAAGCGGCTAATTGAGAAAAACTGAATTTCCCTGGTAATTTAATCGCTTCTTTCGCCGATTCAGCCTGTTTAACGGGTTTCCAAAAAGAAAATCTCTGTAAAAATTCGGCCTGTTTGGACGATTTCTGATCCTTCTTAGCCAAACCCAATTCGGATAAAAAACGAGAAAGTTTTTTTGTTGTTTTCCCGCCATAATCCTCGGCTGAAGTAAGGAAAAGCCCTTGTTTAGCCCGAGTCAAAGCCACATAAAACAACCGCCTCTCTTCTTGAATGTGAACATCTCCCTCTGGAATAATCTCTTTCATTAAAGCCTCCGGCAATTCAATAGCCTGTTTTCGCTGGGTGGTCGGAAAACGCCGGTCAACTAAATTAACCACGAAAACCCAGGGCCACTCTAACCCTTTGGCGCTGTGAATCGTGCTCACTTTCACGGCTTCCGGTCCGGTCTCAGCTTCAGCCTCCATATCACCGCTGTCTCCCGTTTGAATCATTAAATCAACCATCCGATTAAAATTAACAATTGATTTGTCAAGATTAACCGCCTCAAAATTTTCTACTTTTTTAAAAAACTGATTTAAATAAAAAATATTTTCCGTGCTCTTTATCCCGTTTTTTATTGCCAAAGACGACAAAATCTTTAAATAACCACTATCTTGCAAAAAATTAAAAATAACTTTACTGACGCTCTCCGTTTTAGCCACTTGAGTGTGTTTTTCAATCCATAAAAGAAGTTTATCCAATTGGCTAACCGTCTCCGGTAAAAGGTCGGTTAGAGTAGCCGCCCTTTTTATCGCCTCGTAAAGCGACCAGTTTTTCTTATTAGCCAAATAAATTAAATTGGACAAATCGCTGTTATCAATTTTCTGGCTAAAAATCGGCGAGGATAAAATCCGGTATATAGCCGGGCTTTCATGATAATTATCCAGCAGCTTTAAATAAGCCAAGATGTCTAAAACAATCGGTTTGGAAAATAAACCCTTGCGGGCCAAAAACTGATAGGGAATATCGGCAAATTGCAAAGCGGAACAAAAAACCTCCGCCTGATTATTAGCCCGAACCAAGATAGCAAAATCATTCCAAGTTGAGTCAGGATTCTTTTGTTTTAACTCAATAATTTTTTTAACCACTCCTTGAGCTTCATCTTCTTGGGTTTTAGCGTGAAGGCGAACAATCTCACCTCGCCCCGGCCTCTCGGCTCTCAATTTTTTAACAACCTGCTCTTCCTGAGCTTCCAAACGAGCCGGGTTATTCAACTGAATAAACTGATAGGCTAAATCCAAAATGTTCTGACAAGAGCGATAATTTTTTACTAAAACCACCCCCTTTGATTTAGGGTAATCTTTTTTAAATTGAAGGACATTGTTGTAAGACGCTCCGCGCCATCGATAAACCGCTTGATCATCGTCTGAAACCACATTCAAATTGTTTTTCGGCGCGGCTAACATTCGGAGCAATTGATATTGAGCCCAGTTAGTATCCTGAAATTCATCAACTAAAATGTATTTAAATTGCCGGCGGTATTTTTCTAAAATTTGAGGTCTCTTTTCAAAAAGCTCAATGGTATAATTAATCAGGTCGCCGAAATCTAAAGCGTTATTTTCCAAAAGTATTTGCTGATAAGTATGATAAGCCTCAGCCACCTCTCTAAGGCGGGATGTCTCCGCGCCGACAAGTTCATCCGACATAGCTGTATCTTTGTCTAACTTCAAATTTTGAGCATATTCTAAATATCCGGACGGACTAATCAGCTCGTCTTTGGCTCGAGAAAAGTGCTCAATTAAATCGCGAACAAATTTAGTCGGATTGCCCAAGGGCCGATAATAATCAAGATTAAAACGGTCAAAATTGTTCAAAACCAAAAAAGACTGCTGAACAGAATTTAAAAGTTTAAAATCCAAAGGCAAGCCAATATCTACAGCATGCTCCTGCAGAACTCTTTGGCAAAACGAATGAAAGGTGGAAATCCAAAGGTCAACATAACCATAAGGCAATAATTGGTCTACTCTTTGCTCCATTTCCTCGGCGGCTTTATCAGTGAAAGTAACCCCCAAAATCTCTTCTGGTTTGGCTAAACCCTGTAAAATCAACCAAGCAATCCTCCTGGTAATGACGGTTGTTTTGCCTGTCCCGGCTCCGGCAATAATCAACAGCGGCCCGGCATCGTGAATGACCGCCTGTTTTTGCTCTGAATTTAAACCTCTCAAAATTTTATCTTTTGACTCTTTTTTAATCGCCATAGACAGAATTTTAGCATAAAGGGCTATTTCTGTCCAATTTTAAATTAAATTGAATTTTAAAAATCCGGCACGCAATTCCGAGCTGGATTTTTAAAATTTATATATAATTATAGTTTAATACTGAATAATTTCTGCGCGTTCTTAGTTGTCTGCTCCACAACGTCATTAAAAGAAATCTTTTTTATTTCGGCTATTTTTTGAGCGATAAAACGGACGTAAATCGGCTCATTCCTCTGCCCCCGGTACGGCTCAGGCGCCAAAAACGGGCAATCAGTTTCCAACAATATCTTGTCCAAGGGTATTTTCTCCGCCACTAATAAAAGCTCGGGGTCGGCATTTTTAAAAGTAATCGGACCGTCAAAACCGACATAAAAACCGAGGTCTAAAAACTGTTGCCCAATCTCCCAATCAGAGGAAAAACAATGAATCATCCCATTAGAGACAGGACCTCTAACAGGGCAAGCTCCTTTAACTATTTCTAATAATTCTGAATAGGCGTCCTTTGGATTTTCTTTGGCGCCCCGACAATGGAGAATCACCGGCAAATCAAATTTTTTAGCAAGAAATAAATGTTTTAAAAAAACCTGTTTTTGTCTTTCAACGTTTTTTTTAAAATGATAAAAATCAAGGCCGGTTTCGCCAATGGCTTTGACCTTATTTCTATTTCGTTCAATCAGGGTCTCGTATTCCTTCCCTTTAAATTTTTCATCGTCAATGTGAATCGGATGTAAGCCGATAGCGGCATAGCAATCTTTAAATTCTTTGGCGATTTCTGCTGCTTTTTGACTGGTTTCAAAATTAGAGCCGACATTGATGACCGCCCTTAAACCGTTCCTAAAATTCTCCTCTATCACTCGAGGGTAGTCGTCTTTAAAGGCCTGAAAATTTAAATGGGCGTGCGTGTCAATCATAAATATTTACATAACATAGTCCCAATCTACGAATTTATCCGAATGCCACGAATAAAACAAGTAGACTTTTCGGATAGTATTCGGAATATTCGGATAGGGCTCGGATTGTTTGGATTATTTTATCTTTTTTATAAATCCTTCGGGCCGAAAGCCAAAGGTAAAAGTTCGGAAATCTTGGCAATGACAATCCTTTTTTTTCCGGCATCAGACATAATTACCTCCAAATCAATTCCCGAGAACTCGAAAAACTCAAACAACATTTGGCGGCAAGCGCCACAGGGGGCAATTGGTCTATCCGACGAATTGCCTCCCCTGGCAATCACGGCCACGGCTTTAAAATGACGCTGGCCCAAGGCGTTGGCCCGGGCAATGGCCGCCTGCTCAGCGCAAACTGTCAGACGATAAGACGCGTTTTCCACGTTTGAGCCGGTGATAATTCGGCCATTCCGGGTTAAAAGCGCAGCGCCGACAGCAAAACGGGAATAAGGACAATAAGAAGTCTTTGCCGCTTTTTCCGCCGCCGTTAGCAACATCCGATATTGTTTGTTTAAATCCTTAAATTTAACCGTAATCATTATTATTTTTTTATTTTTCAATTTATTGCTCTTTTTATTATATCATATCCCTCTCGATTGGACAATTAAAAAACTAATCCCCACTCTCTTGAGATTAAGCCCCCAATAGGCTGAAAAATATAGATTAAAAATCATAAACCCCTTGTTAACAAAGGGGTTTATATTTTCTCAAGACCGAAAATTCAAACCGAGCCCGGCGGCTTGGTTAAACGAACCGATAAACGTATTCTAAAAAATTGCTACGGAATAGGCTCCAGGGAGTTTATAGAGAGGTCTTTATACAGAGGTCGGACCTCTGTATCATAGAGACCCAGACGAGTTTGGTTTCCGTGTTCGCCATAAATCTTAAACTCAAACCACTTCTTTAAGATAACAATCTCCGCAAACAATTTTTTTATAATTAAACAATTCAGAATTGTGGATATCAATGTCTTTGGAACAAAAATAACAGTTTGATTTGTCTTTATACATTTTAAACAGACACCTTGCCCGCTTTATCGTCCGAATGTCCGGATAATAACGCGGCAAAGGTATTGAATGCCGTCTCAAAAAAGCAAGTTCATCTCCGGTTATGTTGAACATCCTGCCCGTTTCACGGCAAATCAAAGCCTTATTAACAACATCGTCGTCAACATCCTTGATGTCATCGACTTCTTTATAAATAGGGACGCCTGCTGAAACCGGATTTTCCAAATCCTCCCATAACCCCCCAAGTTTTTTTACTTGTTCTTCTGTTTTAGGGAACACAATGCCCGCCAAAGAAAGATTATATCCCGTGTATGCCATTTTATAAGGAAAAAACTTGCCATATTCGCCGTCATTAATCATTTTTCGCCTGATTTTTTCAACGAGTTCAAAATATTCTTCTTCGTTATATTGTTTATTTAAAATACAATACTTTTTTTTCTTTAAACCGACACAACCAAAACAATACTGGCAGTCGACGCAAAAATCCAAATATTCCGCCTCGCGGCAGTTAGTACAGAAATTCGAATGTTTTATGTTAAAACCATCAGTCAGTTGACACACATCATAAATTAATTCTCCTCTAAAAATCCCATTGCCGTCATAACAATCCTTGTTATCAAGCCCCCTGACCATATAAGCGCAATCTTCCGATGTTTCCATAAAATAACATTCTTGACAATTTTTGCATTCGGTTAAATAGTTTCCCGTGGAGCGAATTGTTTTAATATTAAAATCCGTTTTATGAATAGCGTCATTTTCAATGCGTTCCTGAAATTCTTTACTCAAGCGTTGGGTTTCATCCCACGAACCGAGATTATATTGTTCCAATTTTCTAAAGTATTCCTCTTTGGTATAGGGTTTGTTTAGAATATGATATTTTTTGTGCCTCAAATTCCAACACATAAAACAATTACTAACGTCACGACAATCATATAAAAACGCACTGTCAAAACTGTCTCTGACATTAAATGCGTACTTGATATTTTGATTTTTAAAACAATAAACGCAGTCGTACGATTGCTCGGTGTCATAACAATAAAGTAAATCGTACGAATCCCGGCAACGAATTACACGATAACAATAAGATAAATTCTCGCATTCCGCTAATGAACGGCATAAATAACAATTCTTGCACTTCCAAACATCGTCGGAATAGTCGCAGTTCAAATTCTCTCTTCCAAACTGATGAGGATGCGGGGTCTTTTTTTGCAATTCATAAAACTGATTAAAAAACGGGGCTGAAGAATTATAATTTAAAAAAGGCGGTTCCCATTTGTCCGAATACCAATTTTTATTTTTATAAACGGGAAACCGCGCGCTTGAGGGAAAAATTGAAATTATTTTTTCACCAGTTAAATCGCACTGGCGATTATGAAATTTCCCAAATGGCCAAAAAGCAAGCCGATTTTGAGTGCGACAGAAAAAACAGAAATCCGGCGGGGGGATTTTGTATTTTCTCATAAAATAAAAAGTCATCAGGCTCAATGGTGAACTTTTGTTG
>CAZMJP010000029.1:0-6717 GCA_964566895.1 uncultured Gammaproteobacteria bacterium | reverse complement strand
TCAGGACTCGGATAAAAGGCAAAAATATTTATATTTTGTTTTTGTCGAAACATACTTTTTAATTTGGTATTATACAAATCGCCACAAAAATACTTAAAAAGAAAACCAACGGGCGGCGGCTTCCGTATCCCCTTTTTCCAGATAAAGAAGATAAAGAGCTTGGGACCAAGCTGGATCTTTCGGATTAAGAGTGTAGCCGTGAAAATTCTTGGCAATGGCGACGTCTATGTCCCGCTGGAGGTAATAAAGATCGCCGATTTTTTTCCAAAGATAAGGTTTATCCAAGGGAAAAAATTTAAGCACCTGGACATACATTTGTTCCGCTTTTTGATAATCGCCTAACTCGCGGTAAATGTGGCCGAGTTTTTCATAAACCTGGCTCATCTCAGCCATAACCGCTTGACGATGGATCTCGTTTATCCGCGAGTCCGCCAAATTAGGATAAAGTAGAAGGGCTTGATTGCATCTTTCCAACGCTTCCGACCACTTTCCCCGGTCAATTTTGATTTGGCACCAGTCATTATAAACGCCGGCCATTTGCGGCGAAATTTGTGCTACCCGACTTATCTCTTCTTCCGCCAGCAAAAAATCATTTTCATTCTGGGTTAAATTGGCCATTAGAGAATAAATTCTCGCCAAATAGGCCTTAACTTCAAAAGTTTGGTCCCGCTCCGGAATTTTTTTCATCCGCTCAATCGCCAAATCAAGAATTCGGATTTTTGATTCGTCGCTTTGATAAAAGTCCAAACCCCACATTAAATCCAAGGCAAATCTTTTTTGATAATACGGCTCAAACGGCTGATATTTCAAAACTTTTTCATAATTAACCAATGTTTCCTCCCAGGCGTTGCCCTTGCGGTAAGATATAGCTTGGCGAAAATAATAATCGGCCAAAACAATTTTGGCGTTAAACTGCCAGAAAACCAACGCAAACAAAATGACAAATAAAATTATAATGACAATTTTAGTAAATGAAGACATTGTCTAAAAGATTTAATTTAACCAAATTTAATTTTACGCTTAATTTAAAACAGAAAAACCTCTCAGCTCGGTAGTCGCAATCTTTAAAATGACTGCCAAATAACCCCAAAAATAAACCGCGGTTGGAATAACATGAAAAGAAAATTGGAGAGAAATCAAATAACCGAGCAAAGCGGTTAAAAGACAAAGATTGGCAAATTGGAAATTCAGAGGTTGAACAATTAATGATCGCTGATTAGCCGGCGAAAATCGATTACTAACTACTGATAATTTGGAAATATGCTTAAAGCCGAAATAAAAAGCGCTAATAATTAAAAATAAATAGCTGATCAGGCCCAAGAAGCCGGAAATTAAAAGCATATCAAAAAAATCGTTATGCGCCCGGTCCGGATAAGTGTTAATTGTTTCCAGGGCGGCAAATTCCGGAAGATAATACTTAACAAAATTCAAATGCTGGGTTTCCGGCCCATAGCCCAAAATTGGCCTCTGTTTAATCAGATCCCAACTGTTCCGCCACCAAGTCAATCTCAATTCGCCGCTCACCGAGAGTTGGCTTAAGGTTTTAAAACGACTAACCAAAAAAGAGTCGCCGGGACGAGAAGTTAAAGGATACGAACAATTAAGACAAACGACAAAAACGCAGCAAAGAACGAAAAAAATAAACAAAAGAACAGCGAGGCGTTTTTGTTTTAACTGCCAAGCAAAAATAATCGTTAAAAAGAAAAAAGCGAAAAAGAACCCAATCCATCCTCCCCGACTCTGGGTTAAAACTAAAACAAAAACGGAAAGAAAAAACAAGCAAATAAAAAGTGCCCGGAAAAAATAATTTTTAAAACATGGCGTTGATGAGCGCACTTTTGAAGAATAATAAAAAATAACCCAAATAATAAAAGGAAGAGACAATAAAAGCCATGAGGCCAAAAAATTCGGCTGGCCAAGGCTGGAAAAAATCCGATTGCTGAAAAAGGGCGCTTCACTCCAAGGAAAAATATCAAAACCGAAAATTTGAAAAAATCCGTAAATTGCGACGGCGGCCGAAGTTAAAGCAACGACAAAAAAAATTCTAGCAACTTGCTTTTGCGTTTTAAGGTTGAAAAACAAAACCAAAAAAAAGACGAAAAAATGAAGCCAAGTCACGTAACCCATTTTGCGAAGATAAAATCCCCAAAAACTATGAATTGGCGATTGAGAAAACATTGTCGCCAAGCCGAGAACAACAATGAAAATCACAGCCGGAAGAATAGACGATTGGGTGCTTGGGGATTGGGTAATCGGGGTCTGCCGTCGGGCAAGAAAAACAATAATGATTTTTGCCAGCCAAACAAACAAAATAATTTCCGTTAAAATCTGAAATAAAAAATATTCTCCAATCTGCCAGGTGCCGTAAACAAACGGAGCAAAAAACAAGGGAGATAAAATGAAAATCAAAAGCCAACCAGATTCAAGAACGAGATTAAAATTTTTTTCAATTTTAGCGTTCATTGCCATTAATAATGGCATAATTTGCAAAAAATAAAAAGTCCAGCCCTTTAAAAACTACAGGACTGGACTCGTAAAAACTCAATAAAATGAAATTAATATTTTATCAATCTGATTTTTTAAAAGATGGGAGCTTTAGTCGTCAACCAGGCCGGCCGGAGTCGCGCGATGTTCCCCCGCGTCCACATCTCCGGTTTTCGCCCCGAGACAATAAGTAATGTAATAACTGGTATTATTGCCATCTAAAGCAACGGCGGCATAAGTATAACTCGTATTGATGCCAGCGCAGTCGCCATCATTGCGCGGAATCGGATTGGAAGGCGTTATGCTCATATAAGTGGTTCCGCTGCAGCTCCCCACATCGTCAATCCCACCACTGCTAATGCATTTTTCTTCGATTATTCCCGGCGCCGCGGGGGCGACTGGATAAGCGTTATTATCCAAATAATACAATTCCAAGGCGGTCTGAATTTGTTTGACGTCGGAAACGCGTCGCGCGTCGCGAGCTCTTGCTCGAGCGCTGTTCAGAGCAATTACCGCCAAGGCGGCCAAAAGCCCCATAATGGCTACCACGACCATTAATTCAATTAAAGTAAAACCTTTTTTGTTTTTCATAACCCTGTTTAATAAAAACTATTATTAATTATTAATTGTTTTAATCTGAGATTGAGATAACGTAGATCATCATAACACAAATTTAACAAAAAGTTATCCACAGCCCTAAACAGATTTGGAAAAACGACACGGTTAAAACAATTTTAAAAATTTCTTGTCTAATTCTCTTTTCCTGTTATAATGTCGTAAGCTATAAACAAAGTGATAATTTTTTATGCCCGAAAAACGCATTAATTTAATCAACGAAGTCCCCTCGCCGCAATTAAAGCCGAATTTCAAAAGAAACGAAGAAAAAAAAGAAAAGGCCAATAAAATTTTTCGGGCTTTAATTTTTATTTCCGCCATCATTATTTTCTTTTTCGCCAATACTCTTTTTTCTTCCAGTAACAGCTTAATAACCAATCTCGGCCGACTGTCATTTTGGGAAGGCGTAGCCAGATTAGTGGCCGGCAAAGATAAAATTCTAAAAGGAGAATTGTCGGACAGAATCAATATTTTAATTTTAGGTATGGGCGGCGCCGAGCATGAAGGACCCTATTTGACCGACACTATTATCCTGGCTTTTTTAAAACCGAGCGCGTCGCAAGTCGGACTCCTCTCTCTTCCTCGCGACCTTTATGTTCCCATTCCCGGTTACGGCTGGAGGAAAATCAATTCAGCCAACGCTCTTGGCACCGTCAACGCCAATGACGGCGGCGCTTTAACCAGCCAAACAGTGGAAGAAATTTTAGGATTAAAAATTCATTATTGGATTCGAGTCGACTTCGACGTTTTCGAAAAACTGATTGACGAGTTGGGTGGCATCGAAGTGGAAGTTGAAAAAAGTTTTACCGATTACCAATTTCCCGCCGCTAATTTCGGCTACCAAACAATCAATTTCGAAGCGGGCAAACAACTAATGAGTGGAGATAGGGCTCTAAAATTCGTTCGCTCTCGACATGGAACCAACCAAGAAAATTCAGATTTCGCCCGCAGCGAACGACAACAAAAAATTCTTTTTGCCATTAGAGAAAAAATTAAAAAAGAAAATCTTTTACTTCAACCGCAAAAACTTTGGCGCATCTATAATATCTTGAAGGATAATATCAGCACGAATCTCGATTTCAGCCAAGGCGTCAGATTAGCTAAATTAGTTTCGGAAATCGACAGTCATAATATTATCAACAAGGTGATTGGCGAAGGAGAAAACGGCCTCGTCGAAGCGGAAATTAACGTCGATGGCGCCTATATTTTAAAGCCGAAAAGCGGCAATTTTAAGGACTTGGCCAAGCTGGCGGAAAATATTTTTGAAAAACCGTCCGCGGTTGGCGAAAAAGAAAAAAACGATATTTCGAATATTTCGAGTGAATAAAATCAGTTTAATTATCTTAATTAATTTAGTTGATTCAAATTAAATTTTAGTTTCCGACCAATAATATTAGCAATTGTAGATTGGCATTATTAAACACGAGTTTTATGCTGAAACTTGCCCTTATCGGACAAACCAATGTCGGCAAATCAACGCTTTTTAACCGCCTGACTGAAAAAGGAGGAGCCATTGTTTCTTCTCTGCCGGAGACGACTCGAGACCGCAACTACGATATTTGCCGCTGGCGGGGCAAAGAGATAATCATTGTCGATACCGGCGGATTGGTAAAAATCCAAATTCCTTTATCCGAACGGCAAATAAAAAAAGCGAAAGCCTTAGATGATATAGGGAAGGAAGTTAAAAAGCATATTTTAAAAGCCATTGAGGAGTCCGACCTCATTCTTTTTATTTGCGATGTCAATAAACAAATTTCCGACTTCGAAATGGAAATCGGACAGTTGATTAAAAAAAATAAAAAAAAAGCGCTGCTTGTCCTTAATAAAGCCGACAATCAAAAAAAAATACTTCTGACTAAAAATCAAGATTGGTTGAAATTGGGATTTGGCCAGCCAATACCAATCTCCGCCGCCAGTGGCGTCGGCGTCGGCGACCTGCTCGACAAGGTATTTGCAATCGCATTTAAAAATCAGAATAATCAACCCGCCGGAAATGAAACTTCCTTCATCAAGAACCAGTCGCCAATTGAGACGCCGATTAAAGCGGCGATTATCGGCCGTCCCAATGTCGGAAAATCAACATTAATAAATTCCCTTTTAAACGAAGAGCGGTTTATTGTCTCTCCTTTGCCTCAGACAACCAGGGGGCCGCAAGATGTTCTTATTCAAACCGAGCCGGGAAAGGAAAATTTATTGCTAATTGACACTGCCGGCTTGCGTAAAAAAGTTAAAATCAAGCCGGGAATTGAAAAAATCGGGGCCCAAAAATCTTTGGCAACAATCAAAAAATCTGATATCATTTTAGTTCTCCTTGATCTTTCCGAAGAAATCAGCCATCAAGATAAATCGCTAATCGATTTAGCGATTAAAAACAATAAGGGGTTAATTCTGATTCTCAACAAGGGTGACAAAATTCCCGGCTTTAAATTTCGACCGTCGGACTTCGATGCCAAATTGAGAAAACTACCGCTGACGGTCTCTTGGGCGCCAATCCTTTTTATCTCAGCCAAAGCAAAAAAAAACACGGAAAAAATATTTCCTTTAATCAACCAAGTAGCAAAAAATCTTAAACAGCAAATCAGTGACAAAGAATTAAATGATTTTTTACGAAGAACCGTTGAAAAACAAAAATTCGATTCGGACGTTTGGAAAAAAATAAAAATACATCAAACCGATGTTTGTCCGCCGTCATTTTTTCTTGAAATCCCCAAAGTCCTTATTAGGAAAAGGGCAATTCATCCGGCCCAAATTAACATCATTGAAAAACAAATGAGAAAAAAATGGGATTTCAGAGGAGCGCCGATAATCATTAGAATATCAAAATATTAGCATTGACAGTAGCCGTGACAGGGTCCGACCCTGTCACGGCATAACAGGGTCGGACCCTGTCAGCTTCTGTCAACTTTCTTAATAAATATTCAAAAAATTAATATGAAATTCGTTGTTGGGTTGGGAAACCCGGGAGAAAAATACGCGGAAACCCGCCATAATGTCGGATTTATGATAATTGACGCCCTAGCCGACGATTTTCATTTTCCCCGCTGGCGCCGGCAAGGAATTTTTAAAGCCCAAATTTCTCAAGGAATTTTTAAACGCCAAAAAATCATCCTTGTCAAACCGCAGACATTTATGAATGGTTCCGGCAAGGCGGTTGGAGAAATAATCAAGAAACTCCCCGCCCGTTCCGCCGGCGCTGGCAAGTGGTGGGAAAAAGAAATTGAAAATTTAATCGTCATCCACGACGACCTTGATTTGCCTTTGGGTAAAATTAAAATTTGCCGCAATCGTTCTTCGGCCGGACATAAAGGAATCCAGTCAATTATTGACCGCCTGAAAACAAAAAACTTCGTCCGGCTGAGGGTCGGAATTGGCGAGCAGGGAAATCAAAAAACGGGAAATCAAAAAGGTCAAAAAATAGCGGAGAATTTCGTTTTGAAAAAATTCAATAAAAAAGAACAAGAAATAATAAACGAAACAATAAAAAAAACGACGGAAATAATCGGTTTTTATTTGGAACAAGGACTGGAAAAAACCATGACTTTGTATAATAAATAAGCCGGACGCAATTTCAAAGAGGTCAGACCTCTTAAAGAAAAGATTAAGGAGGTCTGACCTCGA
>CAZMJP010000028.1:0-7528 GCA_964566895.1 uncultured Gammaproteobacteria bacterium | reverse complement strand
CCTGCGGCGGCGAAAATGGTTAGCGCTATTTCAAGAATAGAGCACTACTTAAAAACCAAATCTGGATAAAATGAACTTGACCTCTCTCTTCCGGAACATTATCCTATAAAATATGATCGACGTTGCCTTACTTCGTGAAAATCCCAAATATTTTAAATCCGGCGCCAAAAAAAAGGGCGTCAGCGTTGATATTAATCAGATCCTAAGGCTAGATAAAAAACTTTGCGGTTTAAGATATAAATCCGACCAATTAAGAGCGAAGAGAAATAAACTTTCTCAAACGATTGCCTATTTAAAAAGAAAAGGCAAAGAAAAGGATAAAACTCAAGCTCTTAAAATCAAGCAACAATTAAGCGCTCTGGAACCTAAAATCGCTCAGCTCCAAGAAAAACTGAAGCAACTGCTCTTATCTGTCCCTTTGCCGCCGGCCGAAGATGTCCCAGAGGGCAAAAACGAAGAAAATAATGTTATGGTAAAGAAGTGGGGAGACATCCCCCGCTTTGGCTTCCTCCCAAAAGACCACCTAACCCTAATGGAAAACCTGAACTTGTTAGACCTTAAGCGAGGAGCGAAGATAGGCGGTTTTAGACAATACGTTTTAAAAAACGAGGCCGTTCTTCTCGAACAGGCTCTCCTTCGCTGGTCAATAGACTTTCTCCTTAAAAAAGGGTTTACTCTTCTTCGGCCAACAGTTTTAGTCAATGAAGCGGCTATGATTGGAACGGGGATGTTTCCTAAGGGGAAAGAAGAAACATATAAATTAGATGACGGCCTTTTTCTAACAGGAACGACTGAAGTTCCCTTGATGGCTTATCATGCCGAAGAGATATTAGAAGAGAAAAATCTTCCCAAAAAGTATGTCGGGTACTCCTCTGCTTTCCGGAGAGAAGCCGGAAGTTATGGAAAAGACGTGAAAGGTATTTTCAGGGTCCACGAATTTATTCAGACAGAACAGGTCATTCTTTGTAAAAATGACCTTAAAGAATCCATTAAATGGCACGAGTGGCTGCTGGCCAATTCTGAAGAAATGATGCGGGCGCTAAAATTGCCATATCGGGTGGTCAATGTTTGCGGCGGAGAACTTACTGATGGACAGGCAAAAAGATACGACATTGAAGCTTGGGTCCCCAGTCAGCAAAAATACCGAGAAACTCATTCCGACTCTTATCTCCTTGATTTTCAGGGAAGACGTCTCAATATCCGATACAGGACTGAAAAAAAATTGAAATTCGTTCATTCGCTGAACAACACGGGAATCGCCACCCCAAGAATTCTAATCCCCTTAATTGAAATATATCAGCAGGCAGACGGAAGTATAATTATTCCGGAAGTCCTCCGACCCTATGTTGAATTTGAAAAAATAAAATAAATTAAAAATTAAAGAGTAAACCAAAAATGATTAAAAAGGGTATTAAAAATCCGGAATTAATCGTTGCCGGCGACGGAACGGTTTATCATCTTAATTTAAAAAAGGACGACCATGTTCCAAAAAACATACTTTTGGTCGGCGACCCGCAAAGGGCTTATCAGGTCGCCGATTTTTTTGACGCCAAAAAAATCATTTTTGAAAGAAAAAACAGAGAATTTATTACTTTGGTCGGGACTTACCAAGAAATCCCAATAATGGTAATTGGAACCGGTATTGGACCGGGCAATGCGGAGATTGTCAGTATTGAGCTACATATCTTAAACGAATACGACCATAAAAACAAAGCTTGGAGAAAAAAATCTCCACCCCTAAACATTATCCGCTTAGGCACGGCCGGCTCGCCCCAAAAAAACATTCCCGTCGGCAGTTTGGCTATTTCCCAATACGCTATTAGTTTGGATAACATTAACGCTTTTTACCCCCACGTTTCATCCAACCCGACAGTCAAAGCAATTCAGAAAAAAATAAGTCAGACTGAAATGGCTAAAGTCAACCCTTGTGTGTCCGAAGCCGCGCCAGAGGTGGTTAAATCCCTAATTCAGGGATGCCAAAATATCGGCTTAAAGCAAAATAAAAAAGGAGGATTTTATTGCGGCCTTACTTGTTCAACTCCGGGGTTTTACGGACCCCAGGGCAGAAGAATCGGCCGGGTTAATAAAATCTTAATCCCTAACCTGCAAAAGATTCTAGAAAAAATCAATGTCAATGGTCTAAAAATAATCAACAATGAGATGGAAACCAGTATTATTTTCCGGATTTTAGGCGAAATTTTAGGCTATCGAACCGGGTCAATTTGCGTGATTATCGCCAACCGAAATAAAAAAAAATTTATCTCACCCCAAGAATATAAAAACTCCCTTGACCGCTGCCTTAAGGCCGGATTAGAAGCAATAAAAACTCTAGACTCCGTAACAAAACCCATTAAAGACGTTTAAGAGATTGAATCTCAAAGTCATCAAAGTTATCCACAGCCAACCTATTTTCAAAAAAATAAATTAAGATTATACTTAAATGGAACTTGGCAATAAAGCCAAGATAACCGCGGAGGCCAATTATGGGCTGGTTTTTCTCTTCTCAATTTCTGTAAAAAAAGTCAACCCCGCTAAGGGGAAAAAACTCTCTCCAGCTACAAGGAAGAGAGTTTTTTTATCTAAAGAATGATATTTTTTGACTTTTTTATAATTCCTCCGCCCAAAACTTCGTTTCCGGAATAAAAAACAGCCGACTGGCCAGGGGCGAGAGCGCGCTGGGGAATTTTAAATTTTATTTTCAATTCCTTGGTAGAAAAAATCCAACCGGAGATCCTTGCTAAAACTCCTGGATGTTGAGATCTTACTTTGACCATTATTTTCCCGCCTTTTTTTATTTTTCTCTTATTCAGTAAATTTATATTCTTAACTATAAATCGCCTTTGGAATAAACCCTCAGACCAAAAATTTCGGCGTGAAGGTAAAATTTTTTCTTGCCCGACAATTACGGCATTATTTTTTTTATCAATTTTGACCACGTAAAAAGGCTTTCCCCGACCGCCAACAAGCCCTTTTCTTTGACCGATAGTATAAAGAGCTAGACCGCGATGTTCTCCTAAAACATTTCCCCGCAAATCTTTAATTGGGCCGGGTTTTAATTTCCGCGAATCACACTTTTTTAAAAAAGACTGATAATTATTGTCGGGAACAAAACAAATCTCTCGCGACTCTCTTTGTTTTCCAACTATCAAGCCGTTCTCCATGGCAATTTTCTTGACTTCGTTCTTGGTTAAATTGCCCAAGGGAAAAATGATTTTTCTTAACTGGCTCTGTTTTAAACGGTATAAAAAATAAGACTGGTCCCTGGTCTTGTCTTTTGCCTTTAATAATCTGTAAATTGTCTGATTTTTAGAATTTATGATCTTGAATTTGTTTGGAACTTGGCATTTGGAATTTGGAATTTCCCGCCGCAGGCGGGCGTAGTGTCCGGTCGCTAAATAATCCGCGCCTAACTTTCCCGCCGCTCTCAATAACAAGCCAAATTTTATTTTCTCATTGCACCAAACGCAGGGATTGGGCGTCACTCCCTGAAAATACGATCGGCAGAAGGGATTAATAATTCTCTTTTTAAACTCTTTCTCAAAATCGACAACATAATGTTTAACTTCTAATTTTCGGCAAACTCCTTTCGCGTTTTGAATAGCTGGTTCGCTGAATTCTCCCAATCTCATCGTTAAACCAAAAACATTATAACCTTTTTTTAATAATAAAAAAATGGCGACAGAAGAATCAACGCCGCCTGACATCGCGACTGCCACCATAATTTTACCCCGTTTAGAAAGGGAATCACTTTTTTTGACCATTTTTCTTTTGAAAATCGTCAATAGCCGCCTTAAACGCCTGCTCAGCCAAAATTGTACAATGATATTTATGTTTTGGCATCTTTCCCAAAACTTCCCTTATTTTTTGACTGGAAACCTTTAAAGCCTCTTTGATATTTTTTCCTTTAACTAGCTCGGTTAAACTGGAAGTTGAAGCAATAGCCGCAACACAGCCATAGGTTTGAAATTTGGCGTCGGTAATTATATTATCTTTAACTTTGATATAAAGGTCCATAATATCTCCGCACATCGGATTACCGATATGACCGACGCCGTCAGCGTCGTCAATTTTACCCACATTGCGCGGATGAAGAAAATGATCCATTATTTGGCTATCTTCGTCAAAACATCCCATATGATTTTATTGTTAATTTTATTAAATTTCTTAGTTGACCTTTAACGGAGAGATTTTTCTTAATCTCTCCACCACGGGAATCAATTTTTCAATTGTATAATCAATATCTCTTTTTTTGGTCCAGCGACCGAGGGTAAATCTTAAAGAAGAATGCCCAAGTTCCGGCCCAAGACCAATGGCTAAAAGCACGTGAGACGGCTCTAATTTAGTAGAGGAGCAGGCCGAACCAGTAGAACAAGCAATACCAAAACGATCCAAATCAATTAAGATTGATTCTCCCTCAATACCTTTAATGCTCACATTGACATTGTTGGCTAATCTCATTTTTGGATGACCGTTTAAACGAGATTCTCTGACATTTTTCAAGATTTTCTCAATCATATAATCTCTTAATTTAATCAATCTTTTGGTTTCTTCTTCCATTTCTTTGCCCGCTAATTCTACGGCTTTGGCAAAACCGACAATGCCGGAGATATTTTCTGTGGAAGCCCGGCGACCTTGTTCATGCTCTCCTCCGTGGATTAAAGATTCAATTTTAATTCCCTTTTTTAAAAAAAGCAGGCCGACTCCTTTAGTCCCATAAAGTTTGTGGGCCGAAGCCGAAAGCATATCCACCCCCAAGTCGTTGACGTCAATCAAAAGATGGCCAAAGGTCTGAACCGCATCAGTATGGAAATAAATTGGAACATTGATTTTTTCTTTTTTCCTTCTTTCTCTCTCCGCCCAGACAATTCGGCTAATTTCTTTAATTGGTTGGATAACGCCAATTTCATTATTGGCTTGCATAATCGAAACCAAAACCGTCTCGTCCTTTATCTCCTCTTTTAATTTCAATAAATCAACTAATCCGTATTTGTCAACCGACAAATAAGAAACCTCTGCTCCCCTTCTCTTTAAAAAATGGCAGGTCTCCAAAATCGCATGGTGCTCTATTTTTGAGACAATAAAATGCTGACGAGGGATTCTTAAAGAGTAAAAAATTCCCTTTAAGGCTAAATTGTCCGCCTCAGTACCGCCGGCAGTAAAAATAATTTCTTCCGGCTTAGCATTAATAAATTGAGCAATTTTCTCTCTTGACTGGTCCATCGCTCTTCTGGCTATCTGGCCGATTTCATGCAAACTGGAAGCATTACCAAAAAATTTACTAAAGTACGGCCTCATTGCCTTTATTACCCTTGGGTCGGTCGGCGTAGTCGCCGCGTAGTCAAGATATATTCTTCTCATAATTCTAGTATAATATTATTGCCCGAACGCTACAAATGATAATGTAAATCTACATTATTATTATATTATTGTATCAATCATTATATTATAAACTTATAAATCCTGTCAAATCCCACTAAAAAATCCCCCTTTAGAAAGTTTGGAAGCTAAGCTCCCAAACTCTCTTATTGAAATTAAAATAAGCTTTTTTGATTGCGCGGCGTCTTCTTTTTTCTGGCTGTTTCCTTTTCCATCTCCGGTTTTCCAAAAATGCCGATTTCCCCATAAACGCCGTCATATCCCGGTTTAATAAACAACTTTCCTTCTCTGACCCGACTAATTCCCTCGACTATTCTTTCATCAACCCCCCTTGTTTTCAACTCTTCTAAAGGAATGTCTATTAAAATTGATAATTCTCCGCCTAATTTTTTGACCATTTGATTATAAACCTCCATCACTGTTTTTGACTCGCGTCCTTTAATTTCAAAAGCTTGAGCAATAATCTTGTCTAATTCAATCAATCTCTTATAACCGGGCCTGCCCTCGGGCACATATCCCGGCTCGCGATCGGCCAACTGCTCGACGCGGTAACTCACGCCGACAGTCAGCGGTCTCCCGCACTTCGGACAAATCCCTCTATATTTAATCGTTTGCTTGGGTTCCAAAACTACCCCGCAATCCCGATGACCGTCAAAATGGTACCGCCCTTCTTCAGGGAAAAACTCAATGGTGTAAAGAAATTTTTTTGTGTCTTTTTGTTTTAAAATGCGAATCAATTCATTATAGGAAAACTTATTTTTTTCTATTTCAAAAACATTCGCTTCTCGACCGATATTTTTCAGTGAGTGGGAATCGGAATTAGAAATTAAAATATACGAATCAAGAGATGAAACCCGCCAACACATAGAAGGGTCGGCGGAAAGCCCCGTCTCTAAAGCAAAAATATGTTGACTCATATCTCCAAAACATTCTTCAACCGAATCAAATCCTGACTTTGAGCCAAAAAGAGAAAACCAGGGGGTCCAAATATGGGACGGAATAATCTCTATATCTCCATCGACACCCTTAATTAATTCCAAAAAATCCCGGTCTGATAATCCCAAAATCGGCCGACCGTCTGATTTTAAATTAAAACCTCGACCCTGTAAAACCCCGTTTAACTTTTTAACCACCTCTAAAGAAGGAGCTAAAACAATCTCATGAATCCTTCTTGTTTTCTCTTTTTTCTTATAAATAAAAGACAACTCGGTCGTAAAAACAAAATGGACATCGCCTGCGCCATTTTTAATTCGATAAAAACCGTTTCCTTCTGACTCTAGTCGCTCTTCACATTCTTTAATCCAAATTGGGTGAGTAAAATCGGCCGTCGTTAATAAGTTAACCCCCTTAATTCTGCCCCATCTCTCAAGATTAGGTAGGGTTAATTTCGGGGAACAGGCTCGAGAAAATCGAGAATGACTGTGAATATCAGCTATAACTCTCATATCCCTTAGTTTAGCAAAACTGTTAAAAATAACAAATAAAAAACTCACCTCTAACTTGAGGGCAAAATTCTCGGCATTGATCTACTCTCGCCCAAAAGGACTACCATCGACGCTGGAGTGCTTAACTTCCGTGTTCGGGATGGGAACGGGTGTTTCCACTCCGCTAAGAACACCGAGAATTTTGAACTCAAATTAAAAAAGGTGAGGGGTGTCAATAGAATTACCAAGACTACAGGGTTAATTGATAATATTATGAGCTAAATGGTGAATTAGAGATTTGACTGATTAGGACTCTTTAGCTAAATCTGTTACCAAACTTACACTTAGAGCCTATATACCCGGTAATCTCCCTGGAGTCTTACTCACCCGCTCCATAGGTGATACGAACTTAAAAAATCAACGTTAAAAATAAAATTCGTGATTATGCTCGTATCTACCTATGAAGCAGATGATACGAAACCTAATCTTGAGGACGGCTTCACGCTTATATGCTTTCAGCGTTTATCCAAACCAAACTTAGCTACCCAGCAATGCCCTTGGCAGGACAACTGGCACACCAGAGGTTTGTTCTTCTCGATCCTCTCGTACTAGAGAAGGGCCCTCTCAAGTTTCGAGCGTCCACGGTAGATAGGAGACCGAACTGTTTCACAACGTTCTGAACCCAGCTCGCGTACCCTTTTAATTGGCGAACAGCCAAACCCTTGGGA
>CAZMJP010000027.1:0-7976 GCA_964566895.1 uncultured Gammaproteobacteria bacterium | reverse complement strand
TTGGTCGCCGTGGAAGTGTTTGACAGTATTGGTATAGACCCCATTGCTTGATTTGACGCCATGACACATACATTGACGAGGCCAGAGTTTCAAGGGATTTCTTTGTTTTAATCTCTGGTAATGGCGGCAATTGGGACAAAGACGGGGTAAAGGCAAGTTCATTCTCCGGTAAAACTGGAGTTCTTGGGGAATGATTTTAAAAGCCTCAGTACACTGTTCATTGCACTTGCCTTGATGTTCGCACCCGATTATCTGGTCTAAAATGTCATCTTTGACGTCTTTAATGTGGTCGGGCAGATCTTTGGCTTTGATGGTAATCTGGTAATTCCTTGGTTCCGGGTCTTTCCATTTATACCCCTGTTCTATTGCTTGTTCTTTGGTCAAGGGAAAATACTCTTGGGCAATGGTTTCGTTATAACAAAAAGGGCTTAATTCCGGAGGGAAGAACTCCCCGTATTTGTAGACCCGGCCTTTTTTGTCCACATAGGGCATCTTGTTCATCTGGTCGATGATCTTGGGGACCAACTTCTCATACTCTTCTTTGGTGTATTGCTTGTTAAGGATGCAATAGGACCTGTTGCGGATATTGGAACATCCGAACATATTTGACGAAGATAACACAAATGTAGAATACTCTATTTCGCGGACGTTTGGCCATATCTCATAAGAAAATTTAACTGAATCCGCTCCTTCACCGACCATAGCCGCATCATAAATCCTGCTGGCGTTATTTCCCCAACCTGTATAATCATACGAATCTCTTATTCTAGGCATCGTTATCATTTGACAATAACGACATTCTTCCGCTCCCGAATGAACTATATACATATCTTTTGATTTTTTGGATTCATAAACATAATCGCCCGTAACCTCCAAATTGTGCAAAGAATGGGAAAATTTACGCGGAAATCTTTGCCAAAATTTTATCGCCTTCTCTTTTAATTCTTCTTTTCCAAGATATGAACCGATTTTAACCCAATCTATTTCCCTTTGATATTCGTTCTTGGCATGAGGTCTATTAAAAATATAATACTGCTTACTACGTAATCCGATACAGCCAAAACAATTTGAGCAACCGTTGCAATCTTTAGAAAAATATACCTCTTGGCAGTTCTCGCAATCTTCGCTGAAAAAAACTTTATAACACTTCCGGCAATTAAGAAGACTATAGCATAACTCGCAGTTTCTATACATCGTACCATCTAAAGAGTCCTTATTATCCAATAATATCTCTGAATAAAATACGTTCTCGCATCGATCGGCGACGTAAGATAGATAGCAATTTTTACAAGTGGAAGCATAATTTACATACTCGGACCTTTTTAACGCTAAATAATTGGACTCAAGCGCCATCTGGGGTGTCTGTCTCATTAATTCTTTAATCTGTTTTAAAAAAGGTATCGATGGATTATATCCTCTCGCATATTGCCCGCCATCCCACTTATCACTCCACCAACATCGACAGCAATAAACAATTATTTTTTTGTCCGGCGAATACATGGAGACGACATTTTCCCCGCACATATCGCACTTGCGTTTGTATAAAGAACGTTCATTTAAAAAACACATGTGTCTTTTCAGCCGGCACTCCGGGCAAAACGTCGGCGCTGGGACCTGTATTTTCTCGTAAAAATCAAAATCTTCCGGCTCGACAGTGAACTCCCTTTGACAATTTTGGCATTTGACCGATTTTGAAGCTCGGCTCGTCATTTTACGCTTTTAACTTTTATTTTTTAATTCTTCTTCTATCTCCATCAATCGGTTGTATTTAGCCACTCTTTCTCCCCTATTAGGCGCTCCAGTTTTAATAAAATCAGCGCCAACGGCCACGGCCAAATCAGCAATAAAATCAT
The DNA here is from genome assembly GCA_964566895.1 of uncultured Gammaproteobacteria bacterium. Lineage (GTDB taxonomy): Bacteria > Patescibacteriota > Patescibacteriia > UBA2591 > UBA6264 > CAZMJP01. Next base: position 6,123 of record CAZMJP010000027.1, on the reverse strand, counting down.
CATTGGTCTCGCCGGAGCGATGGGAAATAATAATCCGATACTTATTCCGTTGAGCTAAATTAATACAATCTATCGTCTCGGTTAAAGTGCCTATTTGATTCGGTTTAATCAAAACCGCATTGGCGGCTTTATTCTCAATCCCCATTTTTAGACGACCGACATTGGTAGTAAATAAGTCATCGCCAACGACCAAAAAATTATTATTTAAGGAGATAATCTTTTTTGTCAATTCAGGCCATAAATCCCAGTCATCTTCGGAAAAGGGATCTTCAATTAAATATAAAGGATACTTTTTAAACCAACGCAGATAAATACCTAACATATCCTTGTTGGAACGTCTTCTTTTCTCAAACAGATACTTCCCCGCTCTCTCATTGTAAAAAGCCGAAGCGGCAACATCCAAACCAAAAAATATCTCGTCGCCCAGTGAATGACGGGTAAATTCCGAAATACTAATCAATAATTCAAAAACTTTTTCCGTACTTTTCAACTTAGGGGCAAAACCGCCTTCATCACCAACGGCAAAAGTCTGTCCCCTCTTTTTTAAAACATCCCTCAACGCCCAAAACACCTCTGTCCCAATTCTTACCCTTTCTTTAAAACTTTCCCGCTTTATGGGAATAACCATAAACTCTTGGACATTCAAACCCGAGTCAGAGTGTTTTCCCCCGTTAACAGAATTAAATAACGGCGCCGGCAAACTGTAATCATTTTTAAACTGATAAACCTCCCTAATATACCTATATAAAGGCAGGCCGGCCGCCTTGGCGGCAACCCGAGCCACAGCTAAAGAAACGGCTAAAATAGCATTGGCTCCCAGTCGACTCTTGTTCTTTGTCCCGTCCAAGTCAATCATCGCTTGATCAATCTGCCTCGGCTCAGCCTCTTGTCCGGCTATCACCGGGGCGATTATCTCTTTAACATTCTTAACCGCCTTCAAAATCCCTTTGCCGGCATAACGATTGGGGTCATTATCGCGCAATTCCAAAGCCTCATATTTACCGGTTGAAGCGCCGGAAGGAACGGCCGCCCTGGCTTTATCTCCATTTTCCAAGATCACTTCGGTCTCAATCGTTGGATTACCCCGCGAATCTAAAATTTCACGGGCGCATATATTTTTAATTTTCATATTAACGTTATTATTACTTATTATCTATGATTTACTACTCATTACCCATTATTAAAGGCTTAATCCCCGGCAAAATTCTCCCTTCCAAAAATTCCAGCATAGCGCCGCCGCCAGTAGAAATAAAAACTTTATTTTTATTTCTAACTTTAGACCCTAAACCAGAAACTTTAAACTTCTTTATCGCGGCGACTGTTTCACCGCCACCGATAATGACTCTCGCTTTTTTATTGCTTAAAATCGACCGAAAAACAGACCTTGTCCCCCAAGCGAATTTTTTATCCTCAAAATATCCCATTGGCCCATTCCAAACCACCATTTTAGCATCTTTAAGATACTGAGAAAATAGTCCGACCGTCCCGGGTCCAATATCTAAAATCTCAAACTGCTGATTATCAATTGTCTTTAAATCTTTAATTTTTAAATCCCGTCCACCAATTGGCGGACTAAATTTTACTCTAACATCCACGGGTAGAATCAATCTCTTATTTTTGAGCAGCTTTTTAGCCTCCCCAATCATTCCCGGCTCATAAATCGATTTACCGATATTAATCCCTTTGGCTTTTAAAAAACTATTAAACAAGGCGCCACCGAGTAAAATAAAATCAGCGACTTTCGCTAAATTTCTAATCACCCCGATTTTGGTAGAAATTTTTGCTCCGCCCATTATTGCGATAAACGGATGTTTGGATTTTTGCAAAAATCCGCTCAAACTCCCGATTTCCTTTTCCAGATCAAAGCCGGCATAGCTGGGCAAATATTTAGCAATAGCGCTTACTGAAGCATGTTGGCGATGGCAAACAGAAAAAGCGTCATTGACATAAATATCCGCCAAGGACGCCAATCGCCTGGCAAATTCTGAATCATTTTTTTCTTCTCCGGGATAAAACCGAAGATTCTCCAGCAAAATAATCTCACCCGGCTTCATCTGTTCAACTTCCCTTTCGACTCTCTTCCCTAAACAATCGTCAATAAATTTTACCTGCCCGCGCAGACGAGGATTTAAGATTTTAGATTTCAGATTTTCAAAGACAGGTTTTAAAGTATATTTATCTCTAATTCCTTTGCTTTTATGTTCTTGTGTTTTTATGTTTTTATGTTCTAATGGCCGCCCCAAATGACTGATTAAAATCAGCCGGGCCTTTTCAGCCGCCAAATATCTAATGGTTGGCAGAGCGGCCTGAATCCGCGTCATATCAGTCACCCGACCGTTTTTTACCGGGCAATCAAAATTAACCCTGAGTAAAACTCTTTTACTTTTCAAATCTTTTGCGTTTCTAATTGATTTTAATTTCATAAATCGCGATTTTTTAACTCTTGTAAAAATTGTCTCGCTTCAATGACTACTTCTGGATTTTCTTTTTCAATCGCCTCTAAAACTTTTTCTAAATTTTGCCGCGACTCTTCAACCTCAGGGTCAAGCATAACAGCTTGTTTTAAAAATTCAATTGCTTGCTTATACTCTTCTAAATAGAGATGGGTTCGGGCTAATTCAAAATATATTTGCTGGCGTTGCGGCGATAATTCTAAAGCTCTATTTAGGGCTCTTTCAGCTTCCTGAACGTACCCTTTATTATATCTTACCCCCAAATTATATAACTGACCTAAATATAACCAATGCCGGGCATCTAAAGGATGTTCTTGAACGCTTTTTTTATATTCGGCAATAGCAAATTCTGTCCCTTGAGCAACGAGACCCAAATCTACCTTTGATGTTTTTAAATCAATTTTTTGATACTCTCCGGCAATAGTTTTGGCTAAATAGATTCTAACCTCTGGATTAGTGAAAACCGGCTTAGCCAAGGCCTTTTGATACCAATAAAGTCCGGACTTTAAATCGACTTCTGAGGTGTAAAAGGCTCGAAGCCCCAAACGGCTTTGCTGAAACGGCTCAAAGTTAAATTTATACATTGCCCAAGGTAGAAAAATAATAATCAAGGAAATTAAAATAGGCAAGGGAAAATGGATACTTGGGGATTGGGCACCTGGGGATTGGTCTGCCGACTGGCGGATCGGAGTTTGAGTTATAAAGCAAACTAATGCCAGACTGAAATAAAAAATAATTAACGGAGCCGGGGTATCAAAAACAAAAAGGTTTTGAATAAAATAAGCCACAAACATCAAACCGATAATCACTAAAGATGTTTTTTGTTTCAAATTGTCCGCTACCTTCATTTTTTTGAATAATAACCAAAAAAGAACGCTAAACACGCTTAAATAAAATAAAGTCCCGATAATACCCGTTAGAGATAACATATCTATCACCTGATTGTGCGAGCGATCAAACCAAGTACTTTCTTCGCCTCCACGGAGATAAAACGGCTGATATTTCTGGTTAAAAATCACATTATAATTTTCCCACCCCCAACCAAAAATCGGACGCTCTTTAAATCCTTGCCAACCCGCTCTCCAAGCAATGGTACGCTCTTTAATACCACTCATTAAATAAGCTAAACGATAAACAAAATTAGGTGCAGTCTTCATCCAACCCCTGTCTCTTTGAGTAGGTAAAAACACTACTACACCAATAATAACGATAATCAATAAAATAAGCGCCAGCCGCGCCCCTCGTTTCCTTATTTTGGCGAAACAAGTTTTGGTCTGTTCAAAATCATAAAACGCCCAGGAACAAAAAAAGAAAAAGATGGCCGTCCCCAGAGCTAAAATCACCCCCCGGGAAGCGGCAAGCAGCGCCATAACCAAGTTAAAAAGAGCAAAAATAATAATAACCAAAATCTTCCTTGTTGATTTATTCTCTTTTAGGCACAGGAATATAGCTAAGAAAAAGTGAAGGGCGGTATAAACGGCAAAAAAAATGGAATTGCCTAAAGGGCCGGACGGCCTAATTATCCAATACCCCCTTGCCATTTTTTCTCCGGGTAATAAAAACTCTAATTCCAGCTTTTGTCCCAGGCTATAGAGGCAGACCAAAAAACTACCTAACAAACTAATCCAAATTAAATTCCGCCAGTCTTTCCACTCGCGAAAACTACTGGCCAAAACCAAAAACCAAATATAAAAATGAATTATAGTCAAAACACCAGTCATCCGTTCCTGAGTACTCCAAAAACTTCTAACAATGTCAACACCGGTTAAGGAAATCAAAATTAAAGCAACCACAAAAAGGGTCAAGGTTGCTACTAAAGGATTTTTCCAGTTGGGCCGATATTTTTTGCCGCCGTAAATAGCCAAAAACAGCCAAGTGGCAAAAATAACTTCAACTACAATCTGAAAAACAATTATCTTACTGAAAACATAAGGATAAAAAACGGGACGATAAACCAAAAGAGGTAAAAATAAAATAACAGCCGTGCCGGATTTGACTACCTGAAGTAAAAATTTTTCAATTTTTGGAGACATAGCAAATAAATTATATCAATTTTAAAATAAATCAACAAGATTATCTCCAACGGGATTAATCCCGTTATTAGAAAACTCACCCCCCCTCAAACATTAAGTAAAATACAATTTTGCAATAATTAGCAGACACAATTTTCTAACGGGGTTGACACCTTTTGACACCTTGATATAATTTAATCTATGCAAGAAATAAAACCAAACAACGTTTATACAACGGGAGAAACCCGGGATTTTCTCAAAATCAGCAAAAGCACGATTAAACGTTGGCTGAAAAGAGGACTAATCCGCGCCAATAAAGTCGGCGGACAGTACCGCATTTTAGGTGCAGAAATTTTGCGTTTAATTTCCCCTTCTCTGGAAAAGGAAGCCCAGAAAATTTATCGTGAAATAAAAGAAAGAACAAAAAAACGAATAAAAAACTGGTAACATATTATAACTATTAATAAAAATATGAACTACTCTCTCATCGGCACTGGCTTTATTTCTCCGCGTCACCTGGAAGCCATCTACTACACGCACGGCAAGGTCATTGATCTCGTCAACACGGCACACGGAGAAAATGTCTGGAAAAGAATTGTCAAAAATCCGAAAACCGATTGCGTGGTCGTTCTGACCCCTAATGATTTGCACTTTGAAATGGTTTTGACCGCGGCTAAAAACAAAAAAATCGTCCTTTGCGAAAAACCCCTGACCATTGACTCCCGACAGGCAGAAATCTTGTCAAAATACAAAAATATTTTTACGGTTCTGCAATTAAGATATCATCCTCTAGTTAAGGAATTAAAAGAAAAAATCTCCACAAGTAATAAAAAATATGAAGTGGAAATGGACATCGCTGTCCACCGGGACAAAGATTATTACAAAATGTGGAAAGGACAGTTTAAAAGATCGGGCGGTGTACTTTTCAATCTGGGCATCCACTACTTTGATCTTCTCCTGCACCTTTTCGGCCAACCAAAAAAGATCAAAACCTTAACCCTAAACGGAGAAACCGGCACCGGCACCATAGAAGGTAAAAACTATCAATGCCGCTGGCACATCAACACTAATGAGACAAAACAAAATCAGAGGCGAGTCTTCAGAATAAACAGCGAAAACTACAATTTTTCCTCCAAGGATAACCTTTCTTATGAAAATCTCCACCGCTTCGTTTATCAAGACCTGCTGAAAGGAAAAGGAATCACACCTAAAGAGGCTTTAAAATCAATTAAATTAGTGGAAAAACTATATGCCCAATAAAAAACTCTGGCATCATCAAACCGCGGAAGTTTCCCCTCAAGCCAAAATCGGTCAGGGAACCAAAATCTGGCAGAATTCCCAAATTCTGGGAAAGGCGCAAATCGGTAAAAACTGCGTCATCGGCCACAACTGCCTGGTCGGTTCTCAGTCCAAACTCGGCAATAACGTAAAACTGGAGTCAAACATTGACGTCTGGGATTTGGTCACCCTAAAAGATTATGTTTTTGTCGGCCCTTCAGTCGTTTTTACCAACGACCCCAACCCCCGAGCAAAATACCCCAAAAAACAATATCCTCAATACGGCCAGTGGCAACCCACCCTAGTCAGGCAGGGCGCTTCCCTTGGCGCCAACGCCACTATTATTTGTGGCCACACCATCGGCCAATGGGCCTTTATCG
>CAZMJP010000026.1:0-8146 GCA_964566895.1 uncultured Gammaproteobacteria bacterium | reverse complement strand
TTTTCTGCGGACTTCTACATTGCGGAACCTGTGGAATGATGATAACCGGCGAATACAGAATTAAAAGACAAAAGAATGGAAATGAACATCACTATATTTACTACCACTGCACCAAGAAAAATAAATCGGTGAAATGTCCCGAACCCTGTATTCGCCAAGAGGAACTAGATAAACAAATTTCCTCTCTGCTTCAAAAATTTTCTTTGCGTTCGGATTGGGCGGAAAAACTTTTGGAAATGGTAAAAAAAGATGAGGCGAAATCCGCCCAATCCGTTTCTGCTTTTGTTCAAGAAAATAGAGAAAAGGTAAAAGCAATCAATATAAAACTCCTGCGACTTTTAGATGGTTATTTGGAACAGGATATTGAAAGAGAAATCTACCGCCAAGAAAAAGCAAAACTTCTTTTGGAAAAGAAGTCGTTGGAAGAGAAAATAATCAGTTTTGAACAAAAGCAGAATGATTGGCTCGAACCGATGGCAAAATGGATAAATTACGCTCAAAATATGGAAAAAATCGCCAGAGATAGCGACCTTTTAGAGAAAAAGGTTGCTGCCAAAGAAATCTTTGGCTCGAACCTCTTTTTGGCGAGCCGCGCCGTGCGCGGCGAGCCAGTTTTCCCGTATAAGGCGGCGCGAAGCGCCGCCGAAACAGCAAGCAAAAAAGATGAAAGTTTGATACTGGAGCGGGCGAGCGGAGTCGAACCGCCGTCACTTCCTTGGCAAGGAAATATAATAGCCGCTATACGACGCCCGCGATTAAGGGCTTGCGTCTCTTTGTTTATTTTAGAAAATTTTTTCTATTTGTCAACGACTTTCGCTACTTTGTTAATCGGTTAGATTGTTTTTCAGCCATTCAATCACCTTTTTATTGGTTAACATGTTTTTTAAATAAAGCCGTCCTTTTTCGGTTTTTAAGTCGTCTAAAATTTGTTGGTATTCTGCAGGCGCCGTTTGTTTTTTATAAATGTCGGTCAGGTTTTTTATTTCCTTTTCAATTTCTTCGTCATTGGCGGAGATTTTTTCTTGTTTGGCTATTTGGCGGATACAAAGTGCGGTTCTAATTCTTTCTTGCGCCTGACCAGCAAAATCTTTTCTCAAATCCGATATGGTTTTTTTTATGCTTTGTAAATAATCGTCGAACTTCCCCCCATTGAGTTCAATGCCCCCTTTCAATTCATCAATCATTTTGTCCAGCTCGTGTTCGATCAGAATTTCGGGAATTTCGTCAATAGTTGATTTGGCGACGAGGTCTTTTAAAATCGTCGTTTCCAAGCGTTGTTCTTCTTTGTTTTTTTCTTCAATTTCCAAATTTTCTTTGATTTTGTTTTCCAGCTCTTTCAGGTTTTTAAAATTGCCGAGTCCTTGGGCAAAAGCGTCATCGAGGGTTGGCAAGTCTATCTGGTAAACGTTTTTGATCTTGGCTTTAAAATCAACCAGTTTGCCGGCCAGGTTTCTGTCATAATGCGAATTGGGGTAGGGAAAAGAAAAAATTTTTTCCTCGTCTTTACGTAAGCCTTTTAGATTTTCCGAAAGGCCGGGCAAGTAATTTTCACGTCCCAAAATTAAAGAGAGATTTTTTATTTGGCCGTTTTCCACCGGCACCTTGTCGACAAATAAGTCTAAGTCGACTTGTACCCGGTCGTTGAGCTCAGCCGGCCGGTTAACCAAAACTTCCCGTCCCCGCGACTGTCTTAATTCTTCCAATGCCTTTTTTATTTTATCGGCCTTTATTTCAATTTTGTTTCTTTTTATTCTTATTTTTCTGTAGTTGCCGATTTTGACTTCGGGCACTAAAGGAAACGTTAGTTTGAAGACAAGAGGATTATTCGGCGCCAGTTTTTGAATCTGTATTTGGGGTGCTCCGGCCAATTCGATTTTTTTGTTTTCATCGGCGAGGGAAGACTTTTTAACAATTTCAGGATATTTTTCATCAATGGCGATTTCCGCCGCCCTTTGAGCCCATTCCATCTCGTCAACCCTTTGTTTTATCATTTCCAAGGGAGCTTTGCCCTTGCGAAACCCGGGTATTTCCGCATCTTGAGCCATCTGCTCAAGGGTTTGATTATAAAAAGGGGCCATTTCTAAAATAGACAATTCGGCCGTGATTTCAATTAGATTTTTAGGTAGTTTGTTGGCGGTGAGAAGCATTTTAAATTTAAGATTTAACTTTGAATTTGTTTAAGGATTAAGACTTAATCTCCAGTTTTATTTTAAAGTAACGGGGCGATAATCAGCGCGATAATAGACATCAATTTAATTAGAATGTTAAGCGAGGGTCCGGCCGTGTCTTTGAAAGGATCTCCCACCGTGTCGCCGATTACCGCTGCTTTATGAGGGTCAGATCCTTTGCCTCCCAGGTTTCCCTCTTCAATATATTTTTTGGCATTGTCCCAAGCTCCACCAGAATTAGCCATCATAATAGCCAAAAGAAATCCGGTGACAATAGCGCCGATTAAGAATCCGCCCAGAGGTTCTTTGCCCAAACCAAAGCCGATTAAGATTGGGGTAATTACAGTCAATAGTCCTGGGAAAATCATTTTTTTTAAAGCCGCGTTAGTGGAGATTTTAATGCATTCGGTATAGTCGGGGTCGGCCACCCCCTGCATCAGCCCTTTAATTTCTTTGAATTGTCGTCTGACTTCTTGGACGATTTTTTCAGCGCTCTGGCCAACGGCTTTCATCGACAAGGCAGAAAATAAAAAGGGCATTAGCCCGCCAATGAAAAGGCCAACCAACACTTGAGGTTGGTTAAGATCTAATATTTTTAGGCCGACGATTTGGATATAAGAAACAGAAAGAACCGCCGCTGTCAAAGCCGCTGAGCCAATAGCAAAACCCTTGCCGACGGCTGCGGTGGTATTACCGACGGCGTCGAGTTGTTCAGCCCGTTTTCTTGTCTCTTGGCCGAGATTAGCCATTTCAGCAATGCCAGCCGCATTATCAGCCACTGGTCCGTAGGTATCTGTGGCCAAAGTAATGCCTAAGGTTGAAAGCATGCCGACGGCGGCAATGCCAATACCGTAAAAACCGGCCAATCTATACGAAATTAAAATGGCCGCCGAGATAACTAAAATTGGAATTGAGGTGCTCTGCATCCCCAATCCTAATCCGGCGATAATATTTGTTCCGGCCCCGGTTTGAGAAGACTGAGCTAATTTTTTAGTCGGTTTATATTTAGCCGAAGTAACATATTCGGTGATCAAGCCAATGACAATTCCGGAAATTAAACCAGTTAGAAGAGCGCCGAAGATTTTCATTCCCGCCGGAGAAATAAGCTTTAAAACAAAGAAAGAGGTAACAGCCATTAAAATACCAGCCGACCAGATTCCTTTATTTAAAATAGTTTGTGGACCGCCCTTTTTAGTTAAAACGATGACTAAATTTCCGATCAGACTAACTACGATTCCCAGCCCAGCTAAGATTAAAGGAATTAAAAGAGCTTGGTGACCAACTAAAGATAGAACCGACGAGCCTAAAACCATGGTGGCGATTAAGGAGTCGACATAACTTTCAAAAAGATCCGCGCCCATACCAGCTACGTCGCCGACATTATCACCAACATTATCGGCTATTACGGCTGGATTGCGGGGGTCATCTTCAGGGATATCGGTTTCCACTTTACCAACCAAGTCAGCCCCGACATCGGCTGCTTTAGTGTAAATACCCCCGCCGACCCGGGCGAACAAAGCCACTAGAGAGGCGCCAAAACCAAAACCATAGATTATTTGTGGATGTTTGAAAATGAGATAGAAGATACTAATACCTAAAATTCCCAAACTGACCACTATTAATCCCATAACCGAACCGGAATTAAAGGCGATTCTTAGGGCTCCGATTAAGTTTTTTTGACAAGCAATCGCTGTTTTGAAATTGGCGGTAGTGGCGATGCGCATGCCTAAATTCCCGGCTAAAGCGGAAAAAATAGCTCCGCAGATAAAAGCGATGGCAATCGGCCGGGAGAGAAAAATAAAAAGCAAGATTGTTATGACAATGACAAAGATAATTAGGATTTTGTACTCTTGCTCCAAAAAGGTTATTGATCCTTTTTTGATAAACGAGGCGATTTTATTAGCTTTTTCGTGTTCGAACTTTATTTTTTTTATCTGCCAGGCTAGGAAGCAAGCCGTGGCCAGACCGAGAAGGGGAAAAATAAGGATGTAAATCATAAGCGTGCAATTTTTAATCTTTCTTTTTTCCGGCCGTTTTCTTTCCGGTTATTTTTTTCTTTTCTTTTTGTTCTCTATTTTTTTGTCTTTTTGTTTCTTTTTTTTCTATTTTATCTTGTTTTGAACCCTGTTCCGGCGCCGGGGGTTCTTCTTCTTCAGATAGATCTATTTTCCAGCCGGTCAATTTAGCGGCTAAACGGACATTTTGTCCAGTCTTGCCAATAGCTAAAGAAAGTTGATTTTTTTTAGTTCTTACTAGAGCCGATTTTTCTTTCTTATTTATTTTTAAAGAAGAAATTTTAGCCGGCGACAGGGCGTTAGCGATGAATTTCTCCGGGTCATCGGAATATTCAATGATATCTATTTTTTCTCCGCCGATTTCGTTAATAATTGTTTGAATTCTTATCCCTCGTTGGCCGATTGCCGCGCCAATGGGATCGATTGATTTTTCTGAGGTAAAGACAGCTACTTTTGATCTTAGTCCGGGTTCGCGGGCAATCGCCTTTATTTTTACCGTCCCGTTGGCTATTTCCGGAATTTCAAGTTTAAATAGTTCTTTAAGAATGTCCGAATGGCGTCTGGAAACAATAATTTCCGGACCCTTTGACGTTTTATTTATTGAAACCAAATAAACTTTAATTTTTTGTTCCGGCCAATATTTCTCTTCATAGGCTTGCTCATTGTATGGCATAACGGCTGTGGCGTCTGATAAATCAAGAAAAACGGTTCGCCCTTCTCGTCTTTGGACTACGGCGCTAATTACTGAGCCGATGAGAGTATTGTATTTTTCAAAAATTGTTTCCCTTTCCGCTTCACGTAACCTTTGAATAATCACTTGTTTAGCTGTTTGAGCAGCAATCCGTCCAAAGTCAGACGGAATTTTAAGTTCTTGCCTGATAACGTCTCCTATTTTTATTTTTTTATGTCCACTCAAATTTTGCCAATCAGAACTTTTGCCAACTTCAGATATCTGGATTTCTGTTTTTGGGTTAAAATGTTTTTCTTCTTTAACAGGAGTCTCTTCCTTTGCTAAAGTTTCCGTCTCCGCTAAAACTCCGGCGGACAGGTTGGCGGATGATTTTTCTTCCTCTGTTTCTTTTTCTTCTGCGTCTTTTTCTTTTTGAGGAAGAATTTCATCCGGAGGAGTTTTAGAAGATTTTTCTTCCAGGAGATCTTCAACAACGGTTTTCTCGTCAAAAACTTTCATTTTCCCGGCTTCCGGCTCAAAATTTACTTTAAGATTTTGTAACTTATTGCCGAAATCTTTTCGATAAGCCGAAGCCAAGGCTTGTTCAATAGCTTCTAAAACTTGTTCTTTGGAAAGTTTTTTTTCTTGGCAAATTTGTTCGATTGAGGATAAAATGGTAGGTTCTGGCATAATCTTAAAATTAAAGAGTTAAAATTTAACTAGTCTATTATTCAGACTAGTTATACGGGTATTATAAGATATTTATAAAAAAAAACAAGAGGGGAAAACGAGGGGAGGATTTTTATGTTTTTCTGAAGATTAGTCCATAATGATACGGACCGGCGTCAAATTCTTCTTCCAGTTTCATTCCCGCTTTTTGGGCGAAGTCCTTAACCTTCTCCGGCTCGATTCGATTTTGTTCTGGTGGTCCGAAAGGAGTCTTAATTTTTTTCCACTCAGTAACTAAAAGCTTTCCGTCCTTTTTTAAAATTCGTCTTGCTTCTTGAATCACTTGCTTCCTTTTTTTTATTTGGAAAAGAACGTTGTTAAGTATGGCTAAATCAATTGTTTCATTGGGGATTTTTGTTGACCCATAAATTTCTAAGTCGGCCCAAATGGTTTGTATATTGGCAATACCAAAAAGTATGGCCGCGCTTTTTAATTCTTTCAAAGCTGATTTGACTACATCTGCGGCGTAGACCATCCCTCCGCTTCCGACCAATTTAGCCGCTGGCAGAGAAAAATGCCCTCGGTGACCGCAACCAAGATCGGCTACTTTCATTTTTTCTTTAATTCCCGCTTTTTCCAATAAGGCCTTGGCGTCAATTAGTTCTTTACCGCCGGGGATTTTGATTTGATTAGCCATAATAATCAGTAGTTATTATATTATTTTAATGTCGGCGCCTAATTTTTGCAAGCGAGAACATAAATCTTCATACCCGCGATTAATGGAATAAACATTACGCAAGATTGAAGTCCCTTTGGCTTTAAGCATGGCGATTAAAATAATTGCCGCTGGCCGAAGAGCTGGCGGGCAAATAATTTCGCTTGCTCTTAATTTGCTCGGTCCTTTGATATAGACGCGGTGAGGGTCGGCCAAAATAATTTCCGCCCCTAATTTAGATAATTCGGTATAATAAAGAGCTCGGTTTTCAAAGACCCAATCGTGAATTAAGGTTTGTCCTTTGGCTTGAGTGGCAATGGGGACGAAAAATGGCAGATTGTCGATATTTAAACCGGGGAACGGTCGGGCGTAAATTTTTTCCTCCAGGGCGGTCAATCTTGAAGAAAAGGTTTTAAGGTCGACTAGATTAGTCAGGCCGTTTTTACTTTTGTATTTTCTCAAGATTTTAAATTCAAAACCCATTTTTTCTAATTTGACAAGTTCTAACTCTAAAAAATCAATTGGACACCGTTTAATGGTTAAACAAGAGTTAGTCGTTACCGCGGCCGAGATAAATAACATTGATTCAATCGGGTCCTCGCTTAAATAATATTCAACTGGTTTGTCAATTTCTGGTTTGCCGGAAACAATTAAGGTGGTAGTGCCAATACCTTTAATTTTAATTCCCAATTTGGTTAAAAAATAGCAAAGGTCTTGAATTTGATAGTTAGCGGAAGCGAGTTTAATAATTGTTTTGCCTTTTATTTTAGCCGCGGCCATGAGAGCGTTTTCTGTAACCGTATCCCCGGACTCATAAAGGACGATTTCTGCCGGTTTTAGCTTGTTTAGTTTAATTTGATAAGTTTTAGATAAAGTTTGAATTTTAACTCCCATTTTTTCCAGAGCAAAAAAATGAGGGCGAACGGTTCGGGTGCCCAGCTTGCAGCCGCCAGCGTGCGGCAGTTGGAATTTTTTAAACAGATGAATTAGGGCGCCAAGTAAAAGAATAATACTCCGCGTTTTTGCTGCTGCTTCGGTATTCAGACGATTAAGTTTAATTTTTTTCGGCGGAGTGATTTCTAAATTGTGTTGGGTCAGCCATTTTAGTTTGACTCCTAAGCTTTGCAGGACTTCAATAATTCGGTTGACTTCTTCGATTCGGGGAATGTTTTTAAGAGTTGTTTTACTTTTATTTAGAAGCGAGGCGCAAAGTAAAACCACAGCTGAATTTTTAGCCGTGTTGGTGGTGACAACGCCTTTTAATTTTTTTCCGCCTTTGATTTGGAAATTCATACTTATATTTGATTAAAATTAGTCGGGCGATTTCCTCATTGTCCCGATAATTTTGGTGGACCGTGCCGGATTCGAACCGGCGATTTCCTCATTGCAAATGAGGTGTCCTCCCTCTAGACGAACGGCCCGCCAAAGTTATCGAGGATTCGCGATTCATCTTTTTACCTTACCAGAAACTTGGCCAGCCCTCCCAAAATATCAGACCAGAGCCCGCTTATTACCGACAATCCTAAAAAAATAAAAATAATTCCCAGCAGTTTATAAAACAGTCGGGTCCCTCCTTCTAGTCCTAAATGTTCTTCTGCCCAGGCGATTCGTCCGAAGTTATTTAGAATCCATTCCGATTTCCAGGCTATCATAAATCCGCCGATAACAATCAAAAGACCAAGAAAAAAATTCATAAAATTGCTTTATTTTTATAAGCGAGAGGCAGGTCCCGTTAGAAGCAAGAAATCCCTGTCTTCTGCCACTTTCTGAAGAAGGCGAACTTTTAACGGGGTGGGCGTGGAAGGGATCGGACCTTCGACATCTACTTTATAAGAGTAGCGCTCTACCACTGAGCTACACGCCCTTTTAAACGTCCGCCAGAAAGAATTCTTAATTTTAAATTATCGCT
>CAZMJP010000025.1:0-8690 GCA_964566895.1 uncultured Gammaproteobacteria bacterium | reverse complement strand
GATTAAAATGTTAATATATGGTTAAGAAAAAAGATACGAAGAAAAAAGAAAAAATTGTTAAAAAAGCGGCTGTTAAAGAGCCGGTAAAAAAACGAAAGGAGAGAAAGGTTGTCGTCGGGAAAATCGTGAAGCAGGTTGCTAAACCGGCGATTGAGAAACCAAAGTCAGCCTTTCGTCCCCGCCCTGAATCAATGGCGGACAAGGCCAAACCGTTGAAAATAGTTGAAAAAAAGGAAATCTGGGCTACTGGAAAACGAAAATCGGCCATTGCCAGAGTTCACTTTTTTTCAACTGGTCGAGGCGAAATACGGATTAATAATAAATCCGTTGAAAAATATTTCCCTATTTCTACTTCAAGACAGACGGTTTTAGCCCCGCTTAAATTATTGGGACAAGAGAAAAACTTCCAATTCATAATAAAAGTTCAAGGAGGGGGAGTTAGGGGACAGGCTGAGGCTGTCAGATTGGGCATTGCCCGGATTTTGGAATCGTTTAATTCTGATTGGCGTCAGGTTTTGAAGTCGGCTGGATTTTTGCGTCGCGATGCCAGAATCAAAGAAAGGAAAAAACCCGGGTTGAAAAGAGCCCGTCGAGCGCCGCAATGGTCAAAACGATAATTCAATTTAATCAACAACTAAACAAATTAGCAATTTAATTGTTATATTGTTGAATTGATTTCAGTGGTCTCCACGGCTAAAAATACTTTTTATCTTTTGGCGGCTTATATCTATCAAAAATTGATAGCCCTTTTTTATTTTATCTTTTTAGCTCGTTATTTGGGAGCGGACAGCTTCGGCAAGTACACTTTTGCCATTTCCTTCGCTACTCTTTTTTCGGTTTTGATAGATTTCGGTTTGTTTCCCGTTTTGACCAGGGAAATAGCCCGCGATAAGGAAAAAACTAAAATATATTTTGGCAATGTCTTAACCTTCAACTTATTAGCCGGAACGTTCGTTCTCTTTTTAATTTGTCTTTTAGTTAATCTTTTAAATTATCCGTCAATTACCAAGATCTTAGTTTTTCTAAGTAGTTTGGTTGCCTTGTCAGACGCTTTGGCTTTGGGCGTTTATCAGGTTTTTCGCGGGCATTTGAATTTGAGGTTTGAGAGCATTGGCATTATCATTCACAAAACGGTAATGTTGATCGTCGGGCTGGTTTTGATTTTCTCCGGGGCTAAGTTAATCTGGATGATTTTACCCTTGATGTTTGCCAGTCTATTTTATCTTTTTAACGCAGTTATTTTTTTAAGAAGAAAATTAGGGTTTTGGCCAATCCCGCGTTTTGATAGGTCGATTCTGAGGTTTTTATTGGGTCTGGCTTGGCCGTTTTTCATCGCGGCGGCTTTCGGTAAACTTTTCGCCACCAGCGACACAATTTTACTATCTCATTTAGGCAATGATACTTATGTTGGTTGGTATAGCGCGGCCCAGAAGTTAGCCACCGCTTTTTTGTTATTGGTGGCCGGGTCATTGAGTACGGCTTTGTATCCGGCATTTAGTTATTATTTTGTCCGCTCCAAAGACGTTCTAAATAAACTTTTCCATCAAGGAGTTTTTTATTTAATGTTGATTACTATTCCTTTAGTTTTTGGTCTTTTGGTTTTATCCAGACCCATAATTTTGTTTATTTACGGGGGTGATTATTTACCGGCTGCGCCAGTCCTGATTTTATTCTCCTTGTCCATTCCTTTTATGTTCTTGGATTATATTATTTCCGGGTTTTTAAACGCCTGTGAAAAGCAAAAGGTCAATACTTTCATTCACGGAATCGGAGCGGTTATTTTTATCGTTCTAATTTTGATTTTTATACCAAATTTTTATCATCTGGGCGTCGCCGTGGCCGTAGTGGTTAGTTTTTTATTTCTTTTTATTATGGAGGCATATTGGGCTGGAAAAATTATTCAAATAGATGTCAAATATTTTTTAAAGAAGATTAGTGCCATTTTTTTAGCCGGCTTGGCTATGGCAGTTGTACTTTTGTTGATTAAAAATAGTTTACATCTTATTGCTTGCGTGATTATTGGTATTTTAATTTATTTTATTGCTTCATGCGTTTTAGGTTTGGTTAAAAAACAAGATATTATATTTTTGAAAAGTATTATCCGCCTTAAAAAGTAATTCAAAACTTTATGGATTTGGAAATCGTTATGTTTAATATGTCCAGCTATTCTGAATGGCAGAAGGGGACAGTTAATCGAAACTATCATATTTTTTATAAGTTATTGAACCGGCCTGAAATAGGCCGGATTATTGCCGTCGATTTTTTGCCTTTTACTTTTAAGCGGGCTCTAAGAAATTATTGGGAAAACATTTTGTTTGGCCCTGAAGGTAAAGTAGTTTATCGCGACTTGACGACTCGTTGCGTTAAAATTGACGGCTATCCGGCCGAATTGTACGTTTTCTCAACTATTGATTCAATTTTTTCCCACAAATTGGTTATTAAAAAACTGAATAAGGTTTTAAATCTAATAGAAGTTCAAAGTTCAAAGTTTAAGGTTTATAGTTCACCCAAGCGGATGATTTGGTCTTACTTTCCGATGTTTGTTGATTGTTTCTCTGCCGAAGGCGGAGAAAATCTACCCCACGATTTGATGGTCTTTGACGCCGTTGACAATTGGATTAAACATCCTTCTTTTATTAGGTATAAAAAATTATTAGAAGATAATTACCAGACTATCGCTAAAAAAAGCGATTTGATTTTCGTCGTCGCCGATGCCTTAGTTGAGTTCTTTAAAAAAATCGGAAGAAAAAAGGATGTTTACTGGATTGCCAATGGTGTGGACGTCAGCCATTTTGCCGAAAGTCAATTATCAATTATCAACGATAAGTTATTCAATAAAATTCCCCACCCCGTCATTGGTTACGTGGGGACTATTCAACATAGGATTGATTTGGGTTTATTAGAGTATTTGGCGAAAAATAATCCGGATAAATCCTTTGTTTTGGTTGGGCCTCTTTGGCCTGTTTTTTTAAGAAAATTGCGCCGGCCGGCGGTTGAAATTAAAAAGTTGAAAAAATATAAGAATGTTTATTTATTGGGCCGGAAATTCTGGGAAGAGACCCCGGCTTACATCAAAAAATTCGACGTCGGCATCAGTCCGCATAAATTGGACGAATTCTCAAAATACACCAACTCCCTCAAGGTTTTGGAATATCTGGCTTGCGGTTTGCCGGTAGTCGCCACCCCGACTTCGGAGGTTGAAAGGTTTTCGCATTTTATTTACATTAGTCGGGATTATGGGAACTTTAGCGAGAAAATTGACCTGGCGCTCAAAAATGATACAATGGAATTAAGAAATCTGAGAATCGCCCGGGTTAAACAGGAGGATTGGGATTTAAAAGTCGGGGAGATAATGAAATACATTATTGAAAAAGTAAAAACTAAAAAGTAAAAATGGCAGGGAGTTTAGCGTAAGCGTTATGTTATCCATTATTATCGTTAACTGGAATGTCAGACCTCTGCTGGAAAAATGTTTGTTTTCTATTTTAAAAAATACTCAAGGATTGGATTATGAAATTATTGTCGTTGATAATAACTCTACAGATGGCAGCAGAGAATTCCTTTCGCAGTTTAGAGTTTCAGGTTTGAGGTTTAAAGTTATTTTGAATAGTCAAAATAACGGTTTTGCCAAAGCGAATAATCAGGGTATTAAACGAACCCGGGGCGAATTTATTTTATTGCTTAATCCGGATACCGAGGTTTATCAGGGAACTTTGCAAAAGACGGTCAGTTTTATGCAAAAAAACAGCGATTGCGGGATACTCGGCTGCCAATTAGTTGGTTCCGATGACGTTATCCAACCTTCGGTGAGGAGTTTCCCCACGGTCGGCTCCCATTTAATGATTTTTTTAAAACTTCAATATCTCTTTCCTCGCGCTAAAGTCCTCAGGGACTATTTTCAATCCGATTTTGACTATTATCAATTAGCCGAAGTTGACCAAGTGATGGGCGCCTTTTTTATGACCAGGAGGGAGGTTCTTGACCGAATTGGTTTATTGGACGAGCGTTTTTTCCTTTGGTTTGAGGAAGTTGATTTTTGCAAAAGGGTTAAAGATGCGGGATGGAAAATAATTTATAATCCGGAGACCCGTATCCTTCACCGCGATTCGCGGAGTTTTTCCCAACTTCTGCCGCTTTGCAAACAACGTATTTACACTCAGAGCGCTATTTATTACTTTAAAAAATATTCTTCTCATAAAGAGTATTTAATTCTGGCTTTTTTACGTCCTTTAAGTTTGCTCTTAGCTTGTTTTACCCAGATTCTTTTCTGTTTTTCTCCGATGAAATACGAAGCGATTAAAAAAAACAAACCGGCTTTTACTAATATCGTCAAATATCGGTAAGGTCCGATTTATTATTTACTCCGTCAGGAATTGTATGGCGAAGATATCAAATAAGTTTAATTTAAGAAAGAGTTTTAAGAACGGGATTTCTAACGGGGTTTATATTTTTTTTGTTTTTCAGTTGTTATCGCTTTTGGGTTATTTTTACCCGAGCGTGTCTACCCTTGTTTTTTTTCTGGTTGTTTCAGGCACCGCCTTACTGGCTTGGCATAAAGTAGAGTATGGATTTTTAATCTTGATTTTTGAATTTTTTGCCGGACACGGTGGTCATTTGTTTGAGTTTGCCGACCTTTCTTTAAGAACAACCTTGTTCCTTATTGTTATTTTTATTTGGCTGTTCAATAAATTAACTCGGCGGACGGAGGACAAGGGATTTTTTCGTTTTTCTGCTAATTCCCCTTTACTCATTTTATTTTCTCTTCTCTTGTTTCTGATTTTTTTTGGTTTAGTCAACGGGATAATCAACAATAACGATATTCTGGCGATTAAGGATTTTATGAATTATTGGTATCTCTTTTTGATTTTCCCCTTGGTTGACCTTTTGAAAAAGCAAGATTTTAAAGAAAGGGTTTTCGCCGTTAGCAAAGTTGGGATTATCGGTATTGTTCTTTTGACCTTTATCGTTTTTATTCTTTTTACTACTGATTTAGTTGAAGTTCACGATTCTTTTTATTGGTGGTGGCGGGAGGTGGTTATCGGTAAAGCCACTTATGCGGGTAATAATTTTTTTCGGATCGTCACGCCGGCGCATTTGTTAATTCTTCCCATTTTTTTGGTTCTTCTGGGACTTTTATCGGTTTCGGAGAAAAAAGAAAAAGGCGGGACAAGATGCAAATTGGTCTGGCTGGCGGTTCCGGCCAGTTTGGCGGTCCTGATTAATTTTTCCCGGGCTTATTTTTTGGGGATTCTCGTCGGTTTGATTTTTTTACTTAAAGGACTAAATTGGCGTCGCTGGTTGATTTTTTCCTTAACTGTGGTCGTTGTTTTGGCTTTGGAATTCGGAGTTCTATACACCTTGGTCAGCGGCGGTCAGGTATTTCAGGGGTTTGGATATTTTAGAGAACGAATGAAAACCGTTTTGGCGCCGGAAGACGAGTTAAGCTCTTTAACGCGGATGAATATTTTGCCGGTTTTGGCGGAGAAAATAAAAGAGCGGCCGTTCTTCGGTCGCGGCTTGGGAGCGGAGGTATCGTATCAGAATTCTTTAACTAAGGAAATACAAACCACTTTCCATCTTGATTGGGGTTATTTGGAAATCTGGCTGGAGTTGGGCTTGTTGTCTTTATTGGTTTATGCGTTAATTTTGTTTTTTATTTTTTATCGGGGTTGGCGGAAAATTAAAACTCTGCCGTCGGGGAATATTTTTGAAAAAAGGTTAGTTGTCGGTTTGCTGGCCGGTTTGGCGAGTATCGCCGTCGCCAACCTGACCAGTCCGTTTTTGTTCCATCCTCTGGGTATTTTTTATTTGGTCTTCACCGCCGCCCTGGTCAACAATCAATGATCAGTAATCAGTAATCAATAATCTTAAATCATAAATCTAAAATTATATATGTCTTCTAAGTTATCCATCCAAATTGTTACTTTCAACAGTAAAAGGTTTTTAAAGGATTGTCTTGATTCAGTTTTTCGACAGTCCTTTCAGGATTTTTCAGTTTTACTTATTGACAACGCCTCCAACGACGGCACTTTTGAATTTGTCAAAAATAATTATTCAGAGGAAAATATCAAACGCGAGTTTGGCAGTTCGGCTAAACTTTTTGTGGTGCGTAATGTCAGAAATCTCGGCTTTGCTCAGGCGCATAATCAGGGCATTATTTTGACCGATTCAGAGTTTGTTTTAGTATTAAATCCCGATGTTATTCTGGAGCCAAAATTTTTAGAAAATTTGCTAAAAGAAGCCGATAGGGACGAAGGGGTCGGCGCTGTTGCCGGTAAACTGTTAAAGATTAAATGGGGAGATAGGGAAGTGGAAGAAAAGATTAAAACTGACATTATCGATAGTGTCGGTTTAAGAATTTTAAAAAGTCGGCGGTTTGTTGACCGCGGCGCCGGGGAAAAAGATAAAAAGCGGTACGGCAAAAAGGTTGAGATTTTCGGCGTTTCCGGCGCCTGCGTTTTGTATCGCCGTTCGGCCCTGGAAGACGTTAGGGTGCCCGATGAAATGGATAAAGTCCGCCTTCACTCTCGCCAAACTCGGGCTACGGTGGACGCTCAATTTTCTAACCAAATCAAAGATTTGGAGAAAATTGGCGAATATTTTGACCGAGATTTTTTCGCTTATCAGGAAGATAATGATTTGGCTTGGCGTTTGCGCTTGCGGGGTTGGAAGGCCGTTTACGCGCCGCAAGCCGTGGCTTACCATTTTCGTTCAGCCGGCGTCAAAGGAGACGCGGCTCTATTTGAGATCGCTAAGGCGCATTCTCACCGGTCGAAAATTATTGAATATCTTTCTTTTCGCAACAACCTTTGGCTTTTGTTTAAAAACGACTATGGCGTTAACGTTTTCCTTCATCTGCATTTTATTTTGTTTCATTTGACGCTTAAAAAGATTTATCTCTTATCTACCCAGCCGATTAATTTTTTCAAAAGCGGGTTGGCCTTTTATCAAGGATTGCCAAGGATGTTAAGAAAAAGGAAGTACATTATAAAAAGAGCCAAAGTCGGCCCGCGGGAAATAAGGAAGTGGATGGAGTAGCCATTACTTCATAATGGAATTACCCAATTACCCGACTTCATTTTTATATTTTAATTTAGCGCCAGCGCCTATGTTGTCCATTATTATCGTTCACTACAACCAAGAAAATCTTTTGAAACAGTGTTTGAGAAACATTTCCGAGGCGAAGATTGGCTTGGAAAAGGAAATAATCATTATTGATAACGCTTTTACCGCCCAGAGCAGGGACTTTTTGGCCGATTGGCGGAAAATGGAACAAAATCGTCGGGTGATTTTCAATAAAGAAAATGTCGGTTATGCCAAAGCGAATAATCAGGGAATTAAGGCGGCTAAAGGAGAATACATTTTGATTTTAAACGCCGACGTGATTGTTTTGCCTGGCTCGGTTGAAGCGCTGATTGGTTTGTTAAAGCAAGATTCTTTGGTCGGACTGGCAGGTCCGCAACTTTTGAATATCGACAAGACGATTCAAGATTCTTGTTATCGGTTTCCGCGTTTTTATACGCCTTTGGCTAGACGCACTTTTTTAGGCAAGATTTTTTTTAAAAATGAATTAAAAAGATATTCAATGCGCGATTTCGACCACCAGCAGACCCGAGAGGTAGACTGGCTTCTCGGCGCCTGTTTAGCTGGCAGAAAGCGGATATTAGAGAGGGTCGGACTTTTTGATGAACGCTATTTTTTATATCTTGAAGATACTGATTTGGCGAGAAAAATTCGCCAAAACGGATTTAAAACGGTTTATTTGCCTTCGGCGAAAATGTACCATTTTTATCAGCGATCTTCCGACAAGGGCGGTTTGTTTAAAAAAATAGTTCGAATTCATATCGCCAGCGCCTTGAAGTATTTTTGGAAATGGAAAAAAGTTTGACAAATTAGAACCACATATTATAATTGATAATATAATATAGTCGTGGTTCCAATATGATAGAGAAGATAAAAGAGAAAAAGAGAGCTATCCAATTAAGAAAGAGAGGGTTATCATATAGTGAGATTATAAAACGGCTACCCGTTACGAAAACGAGCCTCTCTTTATGGTTAAAGGACATTAGACTGACGCGGGCACAGCAGAATAGACTGAGAAAGAAAAGTTTGACAAAACTAAATCTAGGCGCTGAAAGAAAAAGAGAAAAGAGATTATTAAAAACAGAACAGATTAAAGAAGGGGCAATCAAAGAGATTGGGAAGATAAGCAAGAGAGAGTTTTGGTTAATCGGCATCGCTTTATATTGGGCTGAGGGGAGTAAACAGAAAAAATATAATCCGTCAGTAAGAGTTATTTTTGGCAATTCTGATAGTAAAATGGTAAGATTTTATCTTAAGTGGCTTAAGAATTTTTGTAATATAAAGGATGAGGATATTAATTTTTCCATTTATCTCCATGAAACAGCGAATGGTAAGAGAGCACAGCGATACTGGTCGAAGATTACAAATTTTCCATTAAATAGGTTTAGTAATATTATTTGGAAGAGACATAAAATTAAAACTAGAAGAAAAAATGTTAATCTGGATTATCATGGTTTATTGAGAATTATTGTAAAAAAAAGTACCAACTTAAATAGAAGAATACAAGGATGGATTGAAGGGATATTAATAGAGAATAAATAGAGAATAAAATATTGCGGGGTCGTCTAATGGCAGGACACGGCTCTTTGGAAGCTGGAATGAAGGTC
>CAZMJP010000024.1:0-8734 GCA_964566895.1 uncultured Gammaproteobacteria bacterium | reverse complement strand
TTCCGAATCCGCCGGCTGGCAGAGTAGGATGGCGATGTATTCGAAAATATCCGAATAGATTTCATTAACGGGCTCGGCGGGCGGAATTCCCCCCAAACCCCCTTTCCGCCCGCCTCGCCAAAAAGCGGAAGCGAAAAGGCAAACCGCCGAAGAACCTGGAAAAATGTCGGCTCGAACTTTATTTTGAAAGACAAAAAATTAAATTTCTGCTTCAAAATCGGCTGGCGAGCCCGCGTAGCGGGCGAGCCAGCAAGAACTTTTACCGATTGGCGGAGAGGGTGGGATTCGAACCCACGGTCGCCGGTGAGGCGACAACGGTTTTCGAGACCGTCCGATTCAACCACTCTCGCACCTCTCCAAAAATTATTTTTTAAACAAATTTATTACGTCTTTATATTGTTGTTTTAATAATCGCCGACCTTCCGTTGTTTTTAAAAATTTTTTCCTTCTTCGCGCATCACTCTCACAATAGTATGCCTCATAACCAATAAATTTAATTGGTCTATAATTTCTTGTCGCTTCAACTTTACCTTGATTATGTTCTTTAATTCTAGTTTTTAAATTATGCGTAAAACCTTTATATAGTTATATAGATCGTTATTCTTCAGTAATAAAATATATGTATAAAACATTTAAAAATATTTAATTGGAGTTAGATTCGCCGGGTCATCCGACCCGGCGTCCCGTCGGATGACGGGACGAACCCACGTACCCCTTACGGGGTTAACCGCTTTCGAGGCGGCTCCGCTATGACCACTTCGGTACCTTTCCCTTATCTAACTTTAATCACTTTTCCTAAAAACCAACAATCTTCGCCAAACCATTGTTTTTTCAAAAAATAACATTCGTTAAATCCCATTTTCAAATAAAAATCTCTAGCTTCATATCTTTTCAAACTCCAACACCATAATTTGTTCATTTTCTCTTTCCGGCATTTTTTCTCGGCAAATTTTATCAGTTTTCCACCCGCGCCAACTTTATTGGAAACCAAAGAATAAATCTCATAAGAACCGGCTATCGGCACCAGCCCCATAACTCCAAGACATTTATTATTTTCCCAAACCAAATAATAATGCTTCTTTTCTATGTGTTTTTTAATAATATCTTCGTTTGAAAAACGAAAATTCTTCGTGTCTAACTTTTTTATTATCGGTTTTATCCTGATAACGTCTTTAATTGTCGCTAATCTGATTTTCATAGTCATCTTTTAAAATTATTCCAAGTCCAATAATCAGCCAAAAAACGATTGCCAGGTCGTTCTTAAAATACGGAGTGTCAACCAATCCGTGAACGATAACGGCGACCATTGAATCCATTACACTATAAACCGCAAACTGTAAACTGTAAACATCTTGATTTTTAATTGTTCCAACTCCCTGTTTAAAAAATTTAAACAAAATCCAAATAAAAATAATCAATCCCACCAAGCCCAACTCCAGCCAAATTGCCAAAAACAAATTATGAGGATAAGGTTGAGTCGGAGCAAAAAATTTTTCTCCACCAACGGCGACAAAATTATTTGCCTGATAAGCGGCAACCAATCTCTCATAACCGTCCAAACCGACTCCTAAAATCGGCGAGTTTTTTAACAAAGAAACCGCCCCTGACCAGATATTTAAACGGAACTGGCCGGACAAGTCGCGCAAAAGTGCCTTTTCCAAAAGATAATGGCGGGAAACTGGATAAACTGCCGCCAAAATAACAAAAATCATCAGCCCGATTAAAACATATTTTCTGCTTTTTTTAAGAACAAGGCCTAAAAGCAGAAACCCGGCTAAAACGCCGAATATTGCCCCTTCGGAACGAGACAGAACTAACGCCCAAAATGCCAAAATAATAAATAACAAATGACAAATAACAACCCAACATTTCTTACGGAAATTTATAATTAAATAACCAACTCCCAAGACAATAAGCGGGGCCAAATACAGACCCAAAAAATTCGGATGCGGAAACGGACCGGCCGCCCGCCAAACCAGCGGCTGTCCCCAAACCTCAGCGCTCCAAACCCCGCCACCGAGCCATTTTTGCAAAATCGCCCAAACCGAACAACCAAACACCGAAGCGCTCAAGCTAAAAAAAACTACCTTTATAACATTCTCTTTATTCGCGGCATTCGGATTATTTTTCGCCAAATCAAGCAAAACAAGTAAAAACAAGATCGGCTCAATAAAATATGCTTTCCAAACCCCGGCCGCAGCCCTTAAATCAGGGGCAACGAACATGGAAACGGTAGCTATTGCCAGCCAAACGCAGATTAGCCAAAACCAGCTGCTATTTTTCAGCCTCCTAATTTCATTTTTTATTTTTAACTCTTTATTTTTTGTATTTTTGGCCAGCCAAACCGCAAACAAAATCAAAATCATTATTTCCAAAAAAGTAAAGGGGATTTTAAAAATCTGAAATTTAATCTGGTAAGTCGGCAATAAAAACAACATCAGCCCCAAGGCGTATTTTGGTTGAAAATAGGCGAAAAAACCATAAATTACAAACAATAAACCATAAACCATATAGCCAATAATTGATTATCAATTATTTGAAACCGACAATCTGTTTAATTGTCCGTTTGTCAATCGCTTGAAAAAAATAAAGGCCGGCAAAATAAACAAACAACGAGGTTAAGATCAAAAAAAATAAATTTGCCCGGGGAAAAAGGAATAAACAAACAGCCATGACCAAGCTGGCTAAAAAAGCCCGATAAAAAACAGCCAGCTTTGGGAAAAATCCTGTTGTTTTATAAATGACAATAAAAGCGAAAAAAGTAATCAAAAATTCAACCGCCACCGTCATTGCCGCAGCGCCCCAATAAGAATATCTCGGAATCAAAACCAAATAACCGGCAACAGCAATTAAGGTTGACAAAAAATAAAACTTAAGCATTGTTTTTTGCTTTTCCAGAGCAATCACAACGTGGGTCGCCAAACTGCCCAAAAATATCAAACCGGTGGCAAAAACCAATATTTTCAAAGGACCGGCCGAAGCGGCAAAATCATAACCGGCAATAAAAACCATTATCGGCCGGGCTAAAAACAAAAAGCCGACTATCAAAGGCAAAATAACAATTATTATAAAATCAAACGCTTTTTGAAAAATCCGTTTAAAATCCCAAATCTCTTTCTCTGCCCAAGCGCGCGTTAAATAAGGCAAGACCAAACCCATAAAAAGCGGGGGGAACATAATCAAAGCCTCCAAAATGCGGTAAGCCGCGCCGTAAATACCCACTTCCAGCGGCGACTTAAACAAAGAAAGAATAATAGTATCTCCTTTAAAATAAATAGTGGTAAAAATAATGGATAAACCCACCGGCCAGGTTTTTTTAAAAATCCTTAACCAAAAAGAAAAATCGAATCGCAGACGAATTTTGGCGAATTTTCGCGAAAACAAATAAAGAATAAGAAAATTAACCAATCCCGACACGACGACAGTCAATAAAATAAGCAAAAAACCGAGTTTTAACCAAACAACCAAAATGACTAGACCGACTAGAAAAATTTTTCCGGCCACCTCGGCAACAAACACCGGCTTCATTGTTAAATTCTTTTGAAAAAAACCTGTTAAAAGCTGAATTAAAGAACCAAAGACAAAAGAAAGGGAAGTAACGGCGATACCGATTTTAACCGCCGAAGAATACTGGGGAATGAATAAAGCAACCAAGGGGGCGATACTTAAAAGAATAATACTGGAAACCAAACGGAAGGTAAAAAAATTACCGATAATATATCTTTCATCGGCGTTGGGTAAAGAAAGCATCTGAATCAAAATCAGATACAATCCCAAATCGGCAAAAATGGCAAAAGCCTGAAGAAAAGCCATAACTGTGGTAAACTGACCAAAACCGACTTGACCCAAATAGCGGGCAATAAAAGCAAAAGCCAATAAACCCAAAAACAAACCGATTACTTTCCCAATTGAATGGAGTCCGGTATTTTTCGCAATTTGTTGAGTAAGAACCATAGACAAAGCATATCAAAAAAATAACATTTTAACAATTGGGGTTGACTCTCTTTTAATTTCTCTTTAAACTTTAAAATATGAAAAAAATTCCGATTAAAATCAATTTTGTTCTAGCTTCAATAATATTCCTTTTTACCCTTCCGCAAAGCGCGCTAGCTGATATTGATTATCAAGCCCAAAAGACCGACCAAAGTCAAGCCGACATTATTGAACTGACCCCGACCCAAACTTCGGAATTCTGGGTTAAATTTAAAAATACCGGCCAAAGTCCCTGGAGCGGCATGGGCGAGAAAATCGTAATTTTAAGAACTGTTTCCGGCATGAAAAGCAAACTAACTCACTCAAGCTGGGCCAGCGATTATATCCCCAACCAAGTTAATCCAGTAACGAACATTTATCCCGGCGACGAAGCTCTTTTCCGTTTTACGCTTTTAGCGCCAAATCAAGCCGGTTTATACTGGGAAAAATTTGAATTATTTGCCGGTTCAGAACCCATTGCCGGCGGGAAAATTGAGGTCGCCGTCAAGGTCGCCGGTCCCGGCGCGGTGATAACGCCAACTCCAACTCCAACGCCTCCCCCCACTCCGCCCACGGCGCCTCCCGCCGCTGAAGAACAACTTTTCTGGCAAAATCTTCCAGCAGAGATAAACATTATTAATCAAATCCGTTGGCCGGAATTGAATCAAGGGCCGGAAATCAAGGTTGGCTTACTTTATGTTGAAAAAGAAGAAAAAGACGACTATTTGCCTTTTAAAATATCCACTCTCAACAACGCTTCTTACGACATTTACGACCAAAACGGCAATTTACTCGTCCGCAACACCGCCGGCGAGTTAATGGAGATTGATTACGATTATTCTCTTAATCGCTATTTTATCAATAACGGCAACGGCGAGAGATTATTAATGACCGACTCCTTTGTTAAATTTCAAGGAGCCGAACCGGTTATTTTTAAAATCAACAACTGGCAAAACGGCCCGTTTTGGGACGGCGGAAAAAACGACAATGAATTTCGCCAGGGAATGGAAATCCGCTATAATTCAAGCACCGAACGACTTTGGTTAATCAACCGGCTGCCTTTAGAAGAATATGTCAGAAGCGTCGCCGAGGTCGGCGATTCTTCGCCAAACGAATTTTTAAAAGCCCAAATGGTCGCCGCCAGAACCTACGCCCTTTTTCGCTATCTGACGCCCAAATACACCAACACGGCCGACGGCCAACCGTTTTTTACTGTCCAAGCCACCCAAGCCGACCAGGTTTACCGCGGCTATCAGCGGGAACAAAGAGCCCCTAATACTTTAGCGGCGGCGGAACAAACAAAAGGAATTGTCGCCACCTATCAAAACGACCCGATTTTGGCTTATTATTTCGCCCAATCGGACGGCCAGACGCGTTCTTCTTACGAGGCCAAGATGACCGCCGCACCGGTTAATTATCTCATCGCCAAAACCGACCCGCCGGGACAGGGAAAGACTTTACTCGGTCACGGCGTCGGTTTGCCCCAAACCAGCGGCATTAGCGCGGCCAATCAAGGAGCCAATTATTCCCAAATTTTGAAATACTACTATACCGGAATTGAGCTGACAAAGATATATTAGAGTTATTTAGCAAACAATCCTATCTCTTTTTAAAATAAAGAAAAATGGAGTGAAATTCACCGCACTCCACTCTTTCCAAGTTCGAGCTAGAGAGCTAGAGAGTCCGACAATTTTTACATTGAGAAATTTCAGGGCTCTCCCTTAACTGCTCAAGGGGGATCTCCTTCCCACAAATTTTACATCTCCCATATCGCTCTGGAATAATGGCGAAAATATTTCGCCTTTCTTCCAAAAGATGAAGCCGATTAAAGTCGGGGTCATCTTCCAAAAAATTATTTTCCGGACCGCGAATTTCGATTTCCATGATTTTCTTTTCAAAAGCCGCGGCAATCTCTCGAACGCGGCTGTTCCCTGCTCCGATTTTGGTCTTTTCTTTTTCAGAAAAAACCCCATTTATTTTTACCACCTTTTTCTCCTTTCCTTTTTAATTTATTTTCTGACTTTTATTATTCCTGAATTTTTAAAAAAGTCAAGGGTTAATAAAAGGCGGGCTTTCAAGCCCGCCAGAAATAGTAATTTTCATTTTCCTCCATGATTGTGATTATTTTTTTTGTCGTTCTTGCAGACCACGCAGTGCGGGGCATGCGGAACCTCCTTTAACCTTTCAAGTGGGATTTCTCCCCCGCATTTCTGGCAAAAGCCATACTTTAGCGGGTTTTCTAAAAATCTCACTTTAGCGGCCAAAAGCTTGGCGCTAAAATTCTCTGCCCGATTCAGGAGGAGGCGAATTTTTTCTTGCTCCTGGCTGGTTATCCCCCCTCCGCCCTCGGTCGGGTCTTGGAAGATCTCCTCGGTTCTGTCATTCCTGCCGAGGGCTTCCTCCCACTGTCTTATTTCGCAGCTGGTGGCAAGGAGATAGTGGTCAAGGGCTTTAGCCACTTGCCAGACCTTATCTCCTAACCTGTCTCCACCTGCCATTTCAATAACCCTTATCTCCGAAGGGCTAAACATCTTTAAAAAAATCTCTTCCATCTTACTTAATTCTCCCTCTTTTTTTTCTTGTTACCCTTTCTGAAAATCAAAAAAACAAAATTAAGGATCCATAGTAGCCCCCCATTTTTATCTTTAAGTTTTAACAACTGACTAACTCTATTCTAGATTCTAAATCCTTTTTTATAAAAGTCAAGGACAAAATATAAACACTTAATAAATATCATCCCGCCTAAAAGCCGACACCTGTGGATAACCTTCCTTGCCAAACATTAATTTTTTTGTTACCATCTCCCTATCTATTAAGAAATTATCGGCTTATGAATAGTTTTAGAAAAACAACAAGCGGACGAGTTTTGATTCGGCTTGTTTTGAATTACTAAAACTAAAGGCCGACTTCATTCGTAATAAAAAAATTAAAATAAAATAAGACAAGGTCGGCTCATCGGTAGCCGATAATTTTTAAACCTAAACACTAGGAGGGACAATGGATAGTCCGGAAGAAATTATGATTAAGTGCAGAAAAAAGATTGCCACCAGCTACGGCAATCACTGCGAGGAGGTGCGTAACCTGCAAAAAAAAATTGCCGGGCCGGGTCCAGAAGGCAAAAAAGCAAAGAGAGAGTTTCGGTTGAAGGATCTATCAACCCGAATCATCCCGTCTGAAGCAAAAATTTTAAGTAGGACCTGAGAAAAGGCTTACCGCTTTTTCTCAGGTGCGAGGCAACCATATATTGCCTCGCGACTAAAAACGTCCCCCCTTTGAAAGAAATCAGAGAGGGGACGGATTTTTCTATAATAAACCTGTGGATAACGGCCTTGATTTAAATTTAATTTATGCTACAATATCTTTAATTATGACCAAGCGTTTCAACTATTTCAACTTTTGGTTTTTTACTGACCAACGAATCAGTTGATTTCGCTTTTTCGTCAATTAGCAACAAATAAACGAACGTATCTCAACTGATTCTTAGAAAGGTCAGTTTTTTGTTATCTTCGCTCTTTAAAAAAAATAAAAAAATTATTAACAAGGAGGTTACAATGATCGTCGTAATGAAAAAGCAGGCAAGCCTTAACCAATTAAAAACCGTGGTTAAGGAGATTAAATCTCACGGCTTTCAAATCCATGAAAGCCACGGCCAAGAAAAAATCATTCTCGGCTGCGTTGGTGAGGTTTCGGTTGATAAAATTCAGTTAATTGACCACTTCAGCGCTCTGTCTGGAGTAGAAGCTGTCCGTCTAATCTCAGACCCTTTTAAACTAACCTCCCGCGAGTTTCATCCAGAGAACTTGGTTATTGGATTAAACGGAATTGAAATTGGCGGGGAAAGAATTACTGTTATTGCCGGACCCTGTTCTGTGGAAGAAGAAAATGAGAGTCTGAAGCCGGCAGAAATAATTAAAAAAGCCGGGGCAATAGGTTTAAGGGGGGGCGCCTTTAAACCCAGAACCTCGCCTTATTCTTTCCAAGGTCTAGGGAAGAAGGGACTAGAACTTTTGTCCTTAGCTCGCCAACAAACCGGATTATTAGTGGTAACTGAAGTAATGAATGTCAATCAGATTGCTGTGGTAGAAAAATATGCCGATATTCTGCAGATCGGGGCGCGCAATATGTCCAATTTCGACCTTTTAAAACGAATTGGGAAAAGCAGCCATCCCGTCCTTCTTAAAAGGGGGGAAAGCGCCACAATCGACAAAGTACTTTTAGCCGCTGAGTACATTATTCACCAGGGTAATAATCAGGTTATCCTTTGCGAGCGGGGAGTCGTCGGTCCAACCGTCACTAAATACACCAGATATGTCGCTGATATCTCCGCCATCCCAGTTTTGAAAAAGAAAACCTATTTACCGGTATTTTTTGACCCCAGCCACTCAACTGGCTATCGAGATTTAATTCTACCAATGAGCTTGGCCGCCATAGCCGCCGGAGCAGATGGACTATTAATTGAAGTTCATCCTCACCCGGAAAAAGCTCTCAGCGACGCCCAACAACAAATAACGCCAAAAGAATTCGCTGAACTAATGAAACATCTCAAAAAAGTAGCCCGAGCAATTGGCCGAACAATTTGATGATTTAATTTCTGCGGTAGTTGGTCTTTTGAAAAACCCACCCAAAAAAGCGGTGGGTTTTTAAAATAAAAAAATCCCTTAAAAAATCTTGATTTCCCTCAAAAATACTATAAAATTAAAAAGGATCACGGGGCATAGTGTAATGGTAGCACGAGTCCTTTGGGAGGATTTAGTCAGAGTTC
>CAZMJP010000023.1:3006-9033 GCA_964566895.1 uncultured Gammaproteobacteria bacterium | reverse complement strand
ACACGCTTCCATGGCATGGAAGAGTAAGGGGTTCGATTCCCCTCGGGTCCACCAAAAAAGAGTTTTTCAAATGAAAAACTCTTTTTGATTCACTTGAATTTTTAAAGCCGTTTTTTAGTGTTCTTGCTTGCCCTTATAAAGGGTGATAGAATAGAATCAATCAAGTAAAGACGAATAATTTTATCAATAACTATACATACTTCGCCTAAAAACGAGTCAGCTGAAATAAATTTTTTAGAACTTTATATTTTTTTACTCTAAATTATGAAGCATATTCATTTAAAAGATTCATGGATAATAAAAGCTTCTATTGAGGAGGTTTTTAACATCATTACTGATTTTGAAAACATGCCCAAAAATTTTCCTAAAGTTGCCGAGTCGGTCATTATTACGAAACGAGAAGGTAATAATTTGGAAATTGACGCTCAAGTAAAATCTTTTGGCGCCAGCTTTCCTGTCAAAATGAAAACCAAAATTCTTCCGCAAAAAGGCTTTATTTCCGATAACCAGAGTTT
Source organism: uncultured Gammaproteobacteria bacterium (assembly GCA_964566895.1). Classification (GTDB taxonomy): domain Bacteria; phylum Patescibacteriota; class Patescibacteriia; order UBA2591; family UBA6264; genus CAZMJP01. The sequence continues at coordinate 8,518 of CAZMJP010000023.1, read as the reverse complement.
GAAGTTCGGCACATCAGGGCATGAGGAGTTGCTATTGGAAAAGGCGAAAGAGGGTACAAAAATCAATTATGTTTACGAGGTTGATATTCATAAGAAGTGGTTGCGGATTATTGCCAAGCCGCTTATCGGTTGGTTTGCCATGAAAGCCTGGGAAAAGGCTGTTGTAGATGAATTGAGAAAAATTTTAGAAAAATAAAGTGAAATAAATTTGGGCAAAATTTTACATCCGATAACAAAGAGCGTGTGGTTCATCCCGCCTTTCAATTTATAATAACAAGGAATGGCGGGATCCGACCCAAATTCGCTTTTTTCGGTCTAGTAGTATATTAGGCAAAAGTACGATAAAATAATATTAAGTCAATACAAATTAATGCAATAAATCAGAAAAGAGGACTTCGTGTGCTCTTAAACGTCAGACGAAATTAGTTGGCGCAAAAGTACTATAAATAATAAAAAAGCAGAGAATAAAAAATATGACTTTTAAAAAAGTAGTTCCGGGCTCAACAAGTAGATTAACTATTGTTGATCATAATGAGTCATACGGCAGGCATATTCTTGAAAAAATCGCAAAAGGCATAGAGATAAAAAAATGTCTTGATATTGGGTGTGGAGACGGAAGTGATTTATCCATTATTTCTAAAATTCATCCTCGATCTGAATTGATTGGCATTGATTTTGGGGGATGGAATTATGAAAAATTAAAATCACTTGGTATAAAACCGCTTTCTGTTAACATAGAAGCCGAGTCCCTGCCTTTTGAAAACAATTCAATAGATTTTATAATTGTCAACCAAGTGTTTGAACACACAAAAGAGATTTTTTGGATAAATCATGAACTTTTTAGAATTTTAAAGGTTAGAGGGTATCTATTTATAGGCGTACCGAATCTTTTATCCCTCCACAACAGATTACTAATGATATTCGGTTATCACCCAACTCAACATAAATTGACTTCAGCACATGTAAGACCTTTTTCTAAAAAAGATGTTTTTAATTTTTATAAAGATATAGGGGGTAAGTTTTGTAATATTGCCGGTTTTTGGGGTTCGCAATTTTATCCATTTCCAAAATCAATAGCTCGGCCGCTTTCAATATTATTCCCAAATTTTTCGTTCTCTATTTTTTTCCTAATTCAAAAAACTAGTGAATACAATGGCATTTTTATTAAATGGCCAAAGATAGCACAACTAGAAACCAATTATTTTACCGGGCCATTGAAAAAATATTAATGAAAAAATGTGCCAGATTATATTGCCCAACAAGGAATATCTGGTTCAAAGTAGACACGATTTTTTGAAATAAATTAAAGGAGTTTTATGCTCGCCTTTCGCTCAAATTCGTTTTCGCTTCGCTTCGGCTCGAGCGCGACGGAAGGGGGAGGTGAAAGGAATTTAATTCGCCAAGTCCGCTTGGGCCGCGAGAATGGTGTGGATTTATTTAACTAAAATGTTAAAATGAGATTATTAAAGGTCGTTAACGCAATAATTTAAAATAAAATATGAAAAACAACAAAGGTTTATACGTTATTATCGTCGTTCTAATTTTAGTCGCTGTTGGTTTGGGGATATTTTTGAAAAACAGCGGGGAAACTGAGAAAAAAGCACCGGAACCGACAGGGGAAATCGCAGCCGAGAACGAAAATAAGATGGTCGACTGCGGTATGGCTGATAACCCGAGGTGTTTTATAAACAGAATGAATGGGTGTTTGCCCGTAACTGTTAAAATGATGGGGTCGGATAGTACAACAAGGATTGATTTGACGATTTTGGGTGTGGAAAATGAGAAGTGTCATTTTCAAAGAAAAATAAACGACGTTATGGATCTTGATTGTTATTTTCCAAAAGGAACCTTTAATATGGATACTCTTGACCAGACCTTTGGAAACGATAAGGGTCTGCAACAAGTGGTTGATGATGCCTGTAAACCGGCGGGATGGTAGTCGGCGAAGTTAATTATGTTTGATAAAAGGGCGACAATTGAGGATGAAAAATATACGGAATTGAATAACGCTTTCGAAGAAAAACTAAATGATTTAGCCGCTTTACTTAAAGAAATCCATGATAAGATTATCGCCGGAGAGATTAGCACAAGAAACGATTTGATTACCGCTTATGAGAAAAAAATTAATGTAATGGCGGGAAAATTTCCAGATGCCAATCATGAGCGAGTCAAACCTTATTTTGACCGTTTTAATGAGATTTTGAATAAATTTGGCGAATATAGAGAAAAGGGAGGCAATATCTAATAGGGGCACTTGGCGCAGTTGGTTAGCGCGACTGATTTACATTCAGTAGGTCGGGGGTTCGAATCCCTCAGTGCCCATTGCTGAAATTGGCGAAAATTATTTAGGATGTAAAAATACAAAATTGGTCTGTTATCGGCGAAAAGTCCTTGTCGTGGGGCTTATTTTCATTTTAAAAAACTCGAGTACTCGAGTTTTTTAAAAGGAGGGTGCCGAGGGGCAGAATCGGACTGCCGACACAATGGTTTTCAGCCATTTGCTCTACCACTGAGCTACCTCGGCTTATTTTTGTATTGGATAAACGTCTCTTTTAAGTGTTTTTGGAGATATTTTCTTCCCGGGCCTGATTTATAGTATTTTTCTTTTATAATTGCATCCTTTTTATTCGTAAACGCTTCATAATAGATTAAAATTAGCGGCCTACGATTTTTTGTGGATGATACCAGTCCATAGCAATGTCTTTGTAGGCGCTCTTTTAGATTATTCGTAAAGCCGGTATATAGTTTTTTATCTTTCTGGCTAAATAAGATATAGACATAAAACATATTGTTTCCAGTCATTTGCCCCGCCCGCTTGCTCGCGCAAGCGAGCGGGCGGGTCTACCACTGAGCTACCTCGGCATCTGGGCATATTTTATAGGATAAAGTCAAAATTGTAAAGGAGGAGAAAGCGACGGCTTGAAAAATCCGTTTATTTTTTATAAAATTAAGATATGTTCAAGTTTGGAAAAACCAGTTTTAAATCATTGCTTTTTGTTTTTTTTGTTTTAGGATTTTCCTGTTTGACCGCTCAAACCCTGATTTTTCAGGAAGCGATTATCAGTTTTTTAGGTAATGAACTTTTATCGGCGCTTGTTTTGGGGTTTTGGCTTGTTTCGGTCGCCTTTGGCAGCTGGTGGCTGGCAAAAAGGTTAGAGCGTTTTGAGCCGACTAAAATTTTGATTTTTGCTCACGTTTTTATTTCTTTTTCGCTGCCCTTGGAAATTTTGTTTTTGCGTTTGGCAAGAAATCTGTTTTTAATCAACGGCCAAATACCCAATTTTTTAATCGCCTTAGGTGCGATTTTTTTTATTTTGCTTTTTTTCTGCCCGATTCTGGGCATTTTTTGGACCATGGGCAGCCGACTTTATTGCCAATTAAAGAAAACGCCGGCGGCTTTGCCTAAAGTTTATTTTTGGGAAACCCTCGGCTACATTTTCGCTGGTCTGGTTTTTGGTCCGCTTTTGCTGGCCACCAACGAATTTTTTCTTTTCTTGCTTATCGCTGTTTTAAATTTCGTCAGCGTTTTATTTTTAAATTTGCGTTTCGACCGAAAAATGAGTCGTTTTAAAACCGCGTTATTGGTTTTATTGATTTTTTTTCTCGGCATAACGGCTTTTAATAAGAATCTGGCGGATAAATTTGTTGGTCTGAGATTTAAAAATCAAATTCTCTTGCAAAATGTTAATAGCAAATACGGCAATTTAGCCGTTACTCAATGGCCCGGTTCAACCCAAATAAATTTTTTTCAAAATGGCGCCTTGCTCGGGCCGGACGAAGAACTCGAATTTAACGAGCAAATAATTCATTTGTCATTACTTCCAGCTCCGGAGATTAAAAAGGTTTTGTTAATCGGGCAGGGTTTTAACGGCGCTTTGTCTGAAATTTTAAAATATCCGGTGGAAAAAGTGGACTATTTGGAGTTAGACCCGAAGTTGATTGAATTGGCTAGAAAATATTTGTCATCGGATTTACAAAATGCCTTAAAAGACGAAAGAGTAAAAATAATTTTTCAAGACAGTCGTTATTTTTTAAATCATAGTCGGGAAAAATTCGACGCGATTATTTTAAAAGTGCCGGCGCCGTCTTCTTTGCTTTTTAGCCGGTTTTTTACCCAAGAATTTTTTAAATTGGCAAAAGAACATTTGTCAAAAGACGGCCTCTTGTCCGTTTATGTTTCTTTTTCCCCGGATTATTTTTCGCCCGAATTAGTTAATTTTAACGCCTCGGTTTATCAGGCGCTGAGACAAAACTTTTTTCAAGTTAAAGTCGTTCCTTTGTCGGTAAATTTATTTCTTGCCTCCGACTCTTTGGGTTTAGAAAAAGAAAAAATCGTCAGTCGTTTTAATTCTTTAGGACTAAAAACCGATTTTACCACTCCTCCTTGGCTGGTTTATTATTTAGATAACGATCGTTTAGAACAAATAAATTTCTTACTGGCGCAAAACCAGACTGTTGCTAATCGCGATTTTCATCCCTTATCTTATCTTTTTTACAACCTTTTTTATCTTAAACAATTTTATCCGCATCTGACTGGCCTGTTTTCTTTTTTAGGGCATTTATCTCCTTTTTATTTTCTTTTACTCGTCGCTTTATTTTTGTTTTTATGTCTCAAAAAATCCTTTAAGAAAACCTTGCCGCTTTTGACCGCCTTACCGGATTTCACTCTTTTTGGGTTGGAAATTATTTTTATTTTTTGTTTTCAAATTTTTTATGGCTATCTTTATTATTATCTGGCGTTTTTGACCGCCTCAATAATGGTTGGTTTGGCTTTGGGGATTTTCTGGGCAAGAAAAATAAAAACGGAAATTAAAGAGAGACATTTGACTTTAATTTTTCTCGGCCTGGCTGTTTTAGGACTGGCCTTTGTTATCTGTTTAAAAGTATCTTTTAATTTATGGCTTGTTTTCCCTTTATTAAGCGGAGTTTTAGTCGGCTTGGAGTTCGCTTTTGCCAATTCTTTGTATCTCCGGAACGGTCGGGAACAAAAAACAGGTGTTATTTACGCCGCGGATTTAGTCGGTGCTTGTTTGGCCGCGATTTTAATTCCCGTTTTCTTTATTCCCTTTTTCGGCGTTTATCAAACCTTGTTTTTTCTCATCGCTTTAAATCTTTTGCCTTTTGTTTGGTTAATTTTGAAAAAAATTTAAGAACCCCATTTTAACTTCTTATCAAATAACACGATCGTACCATCTTGTAATTAGCTGGTTTTTGTTGTTTGCTATTTGATATTATCGGTTGACTTTTATTTTTAACTTGATATTATTTAATTAGGTCTGTAGTTCAAATGGTCAGAACACTGGTCTCCAAAATCAGAATGTACGGGTTCGATCCCCACCAGACCTGCTCAGGAAGGTCTGCCGGAATTAGATTCTGGCAGACCAATAATGGCGTCGCAGCGAAACGGCTTCGAATCGGTCTGCAAAACCGATGATACGGGTTCAACTCCCGTCGACGCCTCAAGGAGGCGAGAAAAGACCCATTTCTTTGGGTCTTTTTTACAGTACAGGTC
>CAZMJP010000023.1:0-2906 GCA_964566895.1 uncultured Gammaproteobacteria bacterium | reverse complement strand
CCTCAAGGAGGCGAGAAAAGACCCATTTCTTTGGGTCTTTTTTACAGTACAGGTCGGACCTGTATTACAGGTGCGACCTGTATTTTCTATATTCTATTCCCCGAACACCTCGGCGGAAAAGATATAGATATCAACGCCGCCGGTTTTCCAGGCATCGCGGGGCAATCCGGCCTTGTGTTCGCACAACTCGTTCATAAACGTTTCCAGGTCCCAGTTGTTTTCTGTGGCCACCTGGGGCAAAAAAACCCCGCTTTTTTGCCCACCAAAGGTGGATCCGTTCCTGGTAGAGACAATAACTCCGTGTTTGCCGATTTCAATTTCCTTAAATGGGTCAATAATTTTTTTTAAAGGCGAAAGGATCGAAATCTCAATGTCAATTTCTTTTATTTCCTCTTTTGCCACCGGATAAAAACGCGGGTCTTCAAAAGCGGCCACTTTGGCCATCTCTGCCACCACTTGGTAAAGTGGCTCTTTTTCTTCAATAATTCGTCCCATACAGCCGCGTAATTGGCCGTTTTTATTCAAGGTAACAAAAGCTCCTTGAGGTTGTTTTAGTCGTTCGTTTATCTCACTCTCATCAATGCTTTTTCGTTTTTTAACAAATTCGTTTTCAATGCTTTGCCGGGCGATTTTCAGCAGAGTTTGTTTTTCCGTCGGAGCCAAAGTCTCTTTTTTTGATTTTTGATTATCGCTAAAAGAAAGGGCGGCGTAACCGACAACGCGGGAAAAATCTCCGGAGGAATCGCCGGAATTGGCATAATTTAAAAGTTTAACCTTATCCCAACCCATTTTTTTAGCTAAAGACAATCCGGTTTTAATCGCTTCTTCGCCGCAGGCGCAGGTGTCCAGATTGGGCAGTCCTTGCGCCATATTTTCTTCAATGGCTTTTTCAAAACTCTCAACCGAGCCGGTTAAAATTCCTTGAATTGTTTTTTGGTCAGCCTTTCGCGCGTCTTCATAAGCGGGATAGTGCGAAAAATCAGAACTGATAATGATTAAATCTTGGTCGGTCAAATGTTTTTTCAGTGCTCGGGCTAACTCCGACAAAAATTTGTCATTGGTTTGAGAGATGATAATCGGCAAAATTCGGCAATCCCCCATTGTCTTTTGTAAAAATGGCAGCATTAACTCCAAACAATGCTCGTTCTGATGCGCTTGTTCCCGGACGAAAATATTTTTATTTTCTTGAATCAGTTTTTGTCCCAATTCTTTGTCAACTTCCATTTTACCTAATGGTGTTTGCCAATAATCATAATTGGTCAGCGCAGCGCCGAAAAACCAATCCTGATGCGAAGGACCGATTAAAATCACAGTTTTAAAAATTTTGCCGATTAATTGTTTAAACCCATAAGCCGCGGTTTGACCGGAATAATCATAGCCGGCGTGGGGCAAAATCAGCATTCGTAGATTGCCTTCAATCTCCATTTCTCCCACTTGGGCTAAAAAATTGTCAATTTGTCGCGTCAAAGTATCTTTGTCCGCCGGGTAAAAAGCGCCGGCCACCACCGCCGGCCTGATTAATAATTCTTTTTTGTTTGTTTTCATATATTTTAAAAATAAAATTATTATCGTGATGACGAAAATTATGAATAAAAATGACAAATAAAAATATTTTTTAGACATTTTGTCTTGACAAAAGACTAATTTTATGATAGAATAATAATAGAAATAAAAATTTTTACAACTCAAAAGATAAAGGAGGTAAAAATGGGATTGTTAATTTGTGTTGACGGCATAGATGGCGCCGGAAAAACAACGGTCGCCAAAAAACTCTGTGCTAACGGCGATTTCCATTATTTTCAAAGTCCTTCGGGGCCGTTTAAGTGGCTGCGCAAGTGGGCGGACAGGTGGCTGCCCCCATTAAAACGATATAAGTTTTATATGTGGGGCAATGTCTTCTCTTCAATACAAATATGGTGGTTATTGAAGAGAGGGAAGTCCGTTGTTTGTGATAGGTTTTGGGCCTCAACGGTTGCCTATCATGTTGCAATGGATAAAAGAATTTTGGGAGTCCATCATTACCGATTACTAGTAAAACCGTCTTTGTATTTTATTCTCGAAGTTCGGTCAGATATCAGAAATAAAAGGATACTGAAACGGCCCGAGTCCAAGAAAGCAGAAAAAAATAGTGTTTTCTTGGATAGAGTTGCCGTTGTCTTTCGGGAGTTGGACGGAAGCTTCCAGTATTTAGATACTTCAGGGAAGACCCCGAAAGAAGTTGTTAGAGAAATCATTAGTATCACGCGGAAGTAAGATTTGTTCCGGGTGATATTTTTTTTGGCGGATTGGCGAAAGTAATTTCCGGCAACTTAATTATTATTTTGGCCGATATACCAAGCTCTTTTTCATAAACGAGATCAATACTGCCGAAGACCGCCTTTTTAAAATCAAAACCTAACTCTTTAGATATCTTCCTTACCGTTTTTTCGTCTTTTCCTTCAATTTCCAAAAATGGGTTCAGCCCCGGCCAAGTATCAATTGTTGCCTCCGCCTTGTCGCTTATCCATACTTCGCGCATATTTTCCTGAAATGCCTTCGCCGGGATATTACATGCTTCAAAAAAATCCGTAGCCGTGTCAAAATCATTGACAATGAGTTCGGTTTCATAGACGTCATTAATGCCCGACCCACGAATTTTTTTGATAGTCATAGTTACTTTGTCAAATTCTTGCCGAACACGCCCCCATTTATTAATCTCAAGGCCGGAGTTAAATGAGAAAAATCAAACGTCTTTCGGCGCATTAAATGTTCAGGAGTTTTTAATCTAAACCCTGCTTTTTTAAGTTTATTCCGCACTAAATCTTTGTTAATTGAGAGAAATGTTGCTTCGATTTCGTTTTTCATAGAGTTAAAAATCAGACATAATTTATTTATTTTTATTCCCAAATACCGGGTATTTTTTCGCC
>CAZMJP010000022.1:0-10250 GCA_964566895.1 uncultured Gammaproteobacteria bacterium | reverse complement strand
GTTCTGAACCCAGCTCGCGTACCCTTTTAATTGGCGAACAGCCAAACCCTTGGGAGCTTCTTCACCCCCAGGATAGGATGAGCCGACATCGAGGTGCCGAACTGCGCCGTCGATATGAACTCTTGGGCGCAACCAGCCTGTTATCCCCGGAGTAGCTTTTATCCGTTGATCTTCGCCGCTCCTATGAGCAAGCGTCGGTTCACTAAATTCGAGTTTCCTCTCGGCGCGACTTGTAGGTCTTGCCGTCAAGCCAGCTTGTGCTTTTACACGTCCAGCGCGATTTCCATCCGCGCTAAGCTGACCTTTAAACGCCTCCGTTACCTTTTGGGAGGCATCCGCCCCAGACAAACTACCCACCAGATACTGTCTCCGCCTCTTCGGTGGATAAGGATTAAAAATACACAAGGGCAGTGTCTCATTGACGTCCCGACAAGCTTGCGCCGTCGGGACTCCTGCCTACGCTGAACATGCATATTCCTAATCCAATATCAAGCTATAGTAAAGCTTCACGGGGTCTTTTCGTCTAACCGTGGATAGAGCGCATCTTCACGCTCATTGCAATTTCATCGAGTCCCTCGTTGAGACAGTTGCCAAGTCGTTATGCCATTCGTGCAGGTCGTAACTTACACGACAAGGGATTTCGCTACTTTATGACGGTTATAGTTACCGCCGGCGTTCATCAGCGCTTAGATTCAAAGCTCAATCGTTGCAAAACAACGATGTCACCTCTCCTCTTAACGTTCTGACACTGGCCAGGCATCAGTCCCTATACATCACCTTACGGTTTAAGCAGGGACCTGTGTTTTTGTTAAACAGTCGCTTGGCAATTTTCACTGCGCCCCCCACTATTTTGACAAGAATAAGTTCCAGTCAAAATAGTGGGGGGAGTCCTTATTCCTAAGTTACGGACGCTTTTTTGCCGAGTTCCTAAACGAGGGTTCTCTCGTCCACCTGAGGATTCTCTCCTCGCCCACCTGTGTCGGTTTACGGTACGGATCCAACATTTTTTAAATTCTTAGAGGTTTTTTTAAACTCTCTCGACTCCAAAATTTCTCCTTGCGAAGATTTCATTCAGAGCGGGTTTTGTATCCCCGGATTTACCTAAAGGACCCACCCACTCTTTAGACGCAAATAGCCAGATTACGCTTCGGATAAGAAAGAGCGTCGCCCCATCAGAAAAAATGTTGGAGAGACGGAATATTAACCGTCTGTCCATTATCCCCACCTTTCGGTTAAGGACTTAGGGCCGCCTAAACCTGAGCTGATAATCAGTGCCCAGGAAACCTTGGGCTTGCGGTGTCCTGATTTCTCATCAGGATTTTTATTACTCATACCAACATTCTCTCTTCTCTACGCTCCACTAAGCCTCGCGGCTTAACTTCACCGCATAGAGAATGCTCCCCTACCACTCCCGATACAAAGCATCGGAAATCCTCACCTTCGGTATCGAATTTTAGCCCCGGTATATCTTCGGTGCAAAACAACTTGACCAGTGAGCTGTTACGCTTTCTTTAAAGGATGGCTGCCTCTAAGCCAACCTCCTGGTTGTCCAAGTCATTTCACCGCCTTCAACACTTAATTCGAATTTAAGGACCTTAGATAGAGGTCTGGGCTGTTCCCCTTTTGACAGACGGAGCTTAGCCCCCATCGTCTGACTCCATTCCATTGAGCCTCAGTATTCGGAGTTTGTTTGAATAAAGTAGGATTACTCCCCCTTACTCATTCAGTGCTCTACCCCCGAGGTTTACGGAATGGGCTAGCCCTAAAACTATTTCGGGGAGAACCAGCTATCACCGAGTTCGATTAGTTTTTTGCTCCTACCCACAGATCATCCCATGGTGTTGCACGGCCAACGGGTTCGGGCCTCCCTCTGATTTTCATCAAAGTTCGCCCTGTCCATGGGTAGCTCACCCGGTTTCGGGTCTTTTCTCACTAATCTTTTGATAAAATCAAAACGCGCTTTTAACACTTGTTTTCACTGCGGCTCCGCCTATTTTTAGGCTTAACCAAACTAGTGAGAAAAACTCGTTGGTTCATTCTTCAATAGGAACGCCGTCACCTTGCGCAAAGCACAAGGCTTCGACTCCTTGTTAGCATATGGTTTCAGGTACTTTTCACCGCCCTAACCGGGCTGCTTTTCACCTTTCCCTCACGGTACTAGTTCACTATCGATCACCAAAAGTATTTAGTCTTAGGCGATAGTCCGCCTTGATTCATACCGGATTTCACGAGTCCGGCATTACTCGGGTATAATTAACCATCAAAATTCAAAAACTTTTCATCTACAGGACTTTTACCTTCTCTGGTTGGCTATTCCAAACCATTTGACTAAGAACTTAAACTTTGATTTTATTTGACAGAAAATAAAATATAATTACCCCACAACCCCTGATAAAACATTTTGGCTCTGCCGCCTTTCATTGAACAAAAGGTTTTACCTAACGGTAAACCCCCTGACCAACTTAGATTTCATAAGGTTTGGACAAACTAATGACTATCAGTAAAACTTTAAGTCAATAGACAATCCCTTTTCGCTCGCCACTACTCAGGGAATAATTGTTACTTTCTTTTCCTCTGGGTACTGAGATGTTTCACTTCCCCAGGTTCCCTTCTCTGCCATTCAGCAGAGACGTTTACCCTTCCGGTAAACAGGTTCCCCTATTCGGAGATCCCCGGCTCAAAGGTTGCTTGCCACCTCCCCGAGGCTTATCGCAGGCTGCTACGTCCTTCATCGGCTTTTGGTGTCTAGGCATCCACCATATGCCCTAATTTCTCTAATTCACCATTTAACTCATAATTTTTTTAATTTTCAGAGCAATTAGATGCATTCTATAATTATTTAATTGTCAAGGAGCTATCAAGTCTCACCAAGCAATTAAAAAGACCGCTGCCAAGCGGTCATCCACGTGCCTAAAAGCACGGATAAAGTAATCACCCGCTTGCGCTTGGGTTGCAAAAATTTTGTTTTTTGATTTGCTTAATCATTAAGATTATATTCTAAGCGATTTTTATCATAACAAACCCCTAAAACTTGTCAATGTGGATAACTTTTAAACTACTAAAAACAAAAGAATAAAAATGTTGTCTGTATCAAATCTCTAAATATGCTAAAATAACTCTCGCCACCTTAATACCAACCCGCTAATTGGCAAATGTTACTAGGCGAAACAAAAAAATAGAAGCCCTTTTTATGAAAAACAAACAACCACTTATTATCCTGGGTATCGAAACCTCCTGCGACGAAACAGCGGCGGCGGTTTTAGAATACAAAAATAATTATTTTAGAATAATTTCCAATGTCGTTTCCTCGCAAATCAAAATTCACCGTCGATACGGCGGTATTGTCCCGGAAGTAGCGGCTAGAGCCCATATTGAAAATATCCTGCCGGTCATTAAAAAGGCTTTAAAAACCCTTGAAAATAAAAAAAATCGTCCGCCGACCTATCCACCGATGAGACGGATTGATCTGATTGCCGTTACCTACGGTCCGGGATTAGTCACTTCACTTTTAGTGGGATTAGAAACCGCCAAAACCATTTCTTATCTTTGGCAAAAACCGCTAATTGATATCAATCATTTAGAGGCGCACCTTGCCGCCAATTGGCTTTTGTCAATTGGCGAAAATCCCAAATCCCAAATCCCAAATCCCAAATCATTCCCGGCCGTGAGCTTAATTGTCTCTGGCGGGCATACGGAACTCGGCTTAATAAAAAAAATGGGGAGATATAAAAAAATCGGCCAAACCAGAGACGATGCAGCCGGCGAATGCTTTGACAAAATCGCCAAACTACTCAGCCTGGGTTACCCGGGAGGACCGGAAATTTCTCGCTACGCCGAGAAATTTCACTCTAAACCTAAAACTATAAACTTTAAATTGCCCAGACCAATGATAAACTCCGATGATTTTGATTTTAGCTTTTCCGGGCTTAAAACCGCGGTTCTTTATTTGGTAAAAAAAAATAAAAATAAAATAAAAAATGAAAATTTTATTAAAAAAGTTTGCGCCGAAACGCAACAAGCGATTATTGACGTTCTAATTTATAAAACCGTTAAAGCGGCGAAAAAATATCGCGCCAAAACCGTTTTTTTAAGCGGCGGCGTGGCGGCCAACCAAGAATTACGCAACCAATTTAATCTAAATCTCAAATCTAAATTTTCAAACCTGAATTTTTTGGTGCCGCCGAAAAATTTATGCACCGACAACGCGGCAATGGTCGCCGCCGCCGGGATTTTAAAATACAACTCCTTAACTCCAAGACAAAAAATAAAATTAAAAAACAACTGGCAAAGAATCAAAGCCAACCCGAATTTAAATTTATAAAAAACAAATCCATAAATCAAAATCACCCAAGTGGATGATTTTTTTTGTTTACCTTTTCCTTTTTAGAAATTAAGTTCCGCTGACCTTGTTAACTAATCCAGATGAACCATTTTTTTTAAATCACAAACCTTTCTCCCGTAAATAACAATTCCGTAATTATAATATTTATCGCTAGCATATATATCAATATCATGCCACCTTTCTTTTAACTCTCGATAAGTTAAAAATGTTCTCCAGATAGAAGATGGGTCTTTAAAATACAGGCGTCTGTTGTCGTAACCGATTGCCACTACATAATGACCGTCTGCCCAATTATTTTTCCAATCAATCTTTTTTCTCCGAGACCAGGCTTGAAGAAGTAAAATTACTGGGATACCCCGATCAATATATTCTTTCACCTGAGAAACATTCATTTCCCCGGCTTTATATTTAAAACCATATGCTTTGGCAACCTTTATTATTCCTTTTATTGGCGTCCCTTGTCTTTTGTTTGTCCCGGCCAACTTCATTATTTTACCCCCCCTGATATTCAAGCCATAATAAGCTAAAACGGATTGAACGACTCTTGCTCCGCAATCGTAGTCGTAGGTCTGTCGACAATCGGGAAACTTAATTATCTTCATAATTCTTTAAATTACTTATTTCACTTTTATTCAAATAAATTAATCGGCCGGCCAATCTTTCTCTTTTTAGCCATTTGATAGACTAATTCAGCAGTGAATAAATCCTGAATTGCCAAACCGGTTGAATCAAAAATCGTAACCTCTTTGTCATTAACCCGTCCGGCCTTCTGACCACTGACAATCTCCCCTAAGGAAGCGTAAATATCCTTTTGTTTGATAATTCCTCTGCTCAAAGGCACATTTATCTCTCCGGAATGACTGGCTTGGGTCCAGTCATCAATGATAATTTTCGCTTTTTTCAAAATCCCCGGCTCCAATTCCTCTTTACCTTGAGCGTCAGCGCCAATGGCATTAATATGCGCCCCCGGCCTAACCCAACTTCTTTTAATAACCGGCTTCCTCGACGGCGTAACCGTAACTAAAATATCCTGACCAGAAGCCTCCGGCAAGGACGCCTTTCTGATTTTGATTTTCAAAATTTTTAACTGCTGAGATAGCCACTCAACCTTTTTCTCGTGGATATTGAAAACCAAAATTTCCTTTATTTTTCTGACTTGGCAAATTGCCGCGATTTGAAATATGGACTGAACGCCAGCGCCTATCACCCCCAATGTCTTAGCGTCCTTTTTGGCTAAATATTTGGCGGCAACTGCGCCAACCGCGCCAGTCCGCATTCCGGTGATATAGGTTCCGTCCAACATGGCCAAGGGCAAGCCGGTCTTTGCGTCATTCAAAATAATTGCCGCCATTACTGTCGGTAATCCGATTTTCGGATTATGCGGATGAACATTAACAATTTTCGTCCCGGCCATATCCAATTCCGGGGCAAATGAAGGCATAATCCGCAAATCTCCACCATATTTTTCAAAATACAAATAACTTTTAGCTGGCATTTGCGCCTCCTCTCGTCCATAACTGACAAAAGCCCTTTCCACCCTTTTAATTACTCGTCCAATCTCCGCCAAAGGAATAATTTTTTTAATCTGTGTTTGATTTAAAACTAGGATTGAATTTCTTAACATAAGCCCATTACTTTATCCTTATTTAAACAATTGACGATTAAATCCATTTTTTTTTAACAAAAATCCAGGCGAAAATTATTAATAAAATAAGGGAAAAACCGACAGTTACTAAAAAAATGTGCGGTAAATTCTGAAGCGGCAACTTTATATTCATCCCATATATACTCGCAATTAATGTCGGAATCATTAAAATAACCGTAACCATTGTCAGAAACTTCATCACCACGTTTAAATTATTGGAAATAACCGAAGCAAAGGCGTCCATCATCCCGCCAAGGATATTGCTGTAGATATTACTCATCTCAATCGCCTGTTTGTTTTCTATAATTACATCTTCCAACAAATCCTCGTCGTCGGGATTCATTTTTATAATTCCCATCTTTTGCAACCTCTCCATCATCAATTCGTTCGATTTCAGGGAAGTAGTAAAAAAGACTAAACTTTTCTCAAAATTCAACAATTTTATCAACTCCTTATTTTTCATCGCCTTATGCAACTCGCTTTCAATCGCCGTCGTCCTTTTATAAATATCTTTTAAATATCTCAAATATAACGACGCTGTTCTGACAAAAATCTGCAAAAGAAAACGACTTCTATTTTCCGAAAAAAACTTTTTGACTCGACCGGCGACAAAATCCGAGATAATGTCAGTTTCCTTAGAACAAACAGTAATAAACGCCCTCCCTGTAAATATTATTCCCAAGGGCTGGGTAGTAAAGGCGATACTAATGTCTTCACCCTCAAACCGCGGTACCCTTAATATAATCAAAGTACATCCGTCTTCGGCCTCGATTCTTGCTGTCTCGTCAATATCCAATGTATCCATTAAAAAATCCAAGGGAACATTAAGTCGATGAGATAAATCTTCCAATTCTCCATTAGTGGGATTAACGACATTTATCCAACTGCCATCTTCAAACTCTTCAACCTCTTTTAAATTTCCCTGAATAGTTTTAAATTTTTGAATCATTTTATTTTTCCCCTCTATCCGTCGCCCGGCGGAGCAAATTAATCTTTTAAAAAATGACTAACTTTATTTTCCTCCGTTACTTGATTCCTTTTATTATATCATAATCCATTTTTTGGGAACAGAGCGAATAGCTCCCGGAGTTTAAAGGCGGCATTACAAAACGCCTTTTTATTCCCAAAGAGTAGAAAGAAATAAATAAGCCGTTTTTATTAAACGGCTATTTATATTTGCGCCTAAAAAGGCGCTTATTTGCGTCCGGGGTGCACTTCCTCGACAAACGCTACGTGTACAAGCCCCGGACTACGAGACGAGAGACCGACTCCGACATTATACGACGAATTTTCATAATATAGTCCAAAACAAAATAAAAATCAATCTAAACTGTGGATAACTTTTTATTTTAAAATTAGCCTTCACCCTTTCTTTGCTCTTTATTAATAAACTCCTGCATTAGATCTCCGTATTTTCTGTTTTCAATTTTGCTGTCCGGGGAAATTAATCCCAAGACCTCTACACATTTCTCCCTTACTGACTTTTCTTCTCCGGCAGATTTTATCATTTTCTCAATTTCAATAAAACAACCCAACTTATCAACCTTATCTAAACAAATAGTAAAATCTTTGTATTTATAAAATTCCCTGTATTTATCAATGGTAAAAGCTTCGCTAAAACCGAGCTTTTTTAAAAAATCCACCCCTTCCTGGATGTTATCAATATCTGATTTTAGCTCAATACCTCCGCTCATTCTGCGGATTTCTTTAAACTCAAGAGAACATTTATTATTTACAGACCTAATTCTGGGAACAATTCCCCCTTCAATTATCATGTTTTTCGAATCCAAAAACATCGGGTGGCCGAAAATTTTGTCAATTTGATGAACTGATTTAAAATAACACGCTTTGATTTTTTCAAGCTCCTTTTTTATCTCATCAAAACTATTCACCCCAGCCCTAATCTCAACTTCAATCATAGATACTCATTTATTATATAGAGATTGTCCCCCTTTTATCTTAAATCCGCCGTCGGCTCTTTTTTCTTCCATATTATTTTTCACTATCACTTATTATACGGTGATTATCTATTTCGTTGGATGTACGAAAAACTCGTGTTTTGCCGTATTTGTTCCATGTATGGCACGTACATATCATGTAATATCGCTTTTTTAAATCGCCATTTTTCTTCATCTATATTACGCGCCGTTTTATCCCTCTGTCTAGCGCGGCTTAAAGCTAAATATTCAGACGCGTTCACCAAAATCCCCACGTCAAACATGCCTTTCAGAATAACGGATGATAACAACCCCTCAAAAATAACCAATCTACATGTAGCGGCATCTATAATTAAATTTTTGTCCAGCTCGCCATTGCTTAGATTATAGCAATTATTCCCAACAAATTTTTTTCTGTCCCGAATCCTCATTAAAACACTACGCGCTTTTTTTGATTATACCAATCCAATAAAACGCCCCTGTTATTTTCAAATTTTCTCTTCCATTCGGATCTAATAACACTGAAAAATAAATCCATCGTCAATAAAATGGAACCTTCAGGGAAATATTCAATAATCCGACCGGCGAGATAACTCTTGCCGCTACCAATAATTCCCTCTATCACCACGGTAACGGGCTTGCCGTCACGCTTTTGATGCTGATATTCGTTTATTTTCCGCAGGATTTCCTCCATTTTTATTGTGCCCATATAATAACCTTTGCCAGTTACGGAAATTTAGTTTTATTATGGGGACTTATCCCCCTTTTACTGATTATATGGGGACAGTCCCTTTTTTAATAGTCCGACACAGAATTTCTAGGTCGCCGTTTTTCCATTTCACGAATTTTTTTATCAATCTCAGTTGGTAAATCAATATCACTGATTTTCGAAATCAAGAGCAAGTCTAATAAAGCTTGAACGACCTCTTCTTTAAGATTCTGTTCATCATATCCTCTGAAAGAAAGGTGATTTTTATTGATAATTTGCCTTGCAATTTCCCCGACTTCTTCTGCTAAATGCATAAACACTAAATCAAGGGTTAGATTTGTGCCTATTTCAGAAGCGCGTTTTTGTTGAAATCCGTGAATTCTATTTTGTATATCTGTGATATCCATAATATTGTTTATTAATGTTTATTTCGGGGATAGTCCCCTCTTCTTTTTAATCATTTTTGTCGCTCAAAATCTTTATCGCTAATTTTTCCCAAAAATTATGTGGCCAAATCAATTTACGCTCATCATCAGAATAGCAACTCATAGTTTTTTCATATCCATTGGGAATAAAAAACCTGTCGCTAAACCATCCATATTCTCCGTCTAATTTTTCTGAGATAACACCTTTAAGTTCTTCAAACTCAACAATCGGTTTGCCGCCAGGAACACAATAGGCTGCCGCCATAATGTATTTTGCCCTTCTGTTTTTTATCCCAGCCATCAATTTCATTATACCATTTTCACCAATAGTTTTATCAATGTGAGCCACAAAAGTGCCCGGAAAATCATTTAGCGCCTCTATGCAAAAAGAATTGTCCTCTTTGACCACAGGTTTATTTAATTTGTTTGCTGCCCACTCCGCAGAAAATGAAGCAACTTCCCTTACATCCATACTTTGTATTTCTGGGGTTTCGATTTTAATTTGTTCCAATTCAATTTCATTTGTTTCAAGCGCTTTTTGAGCAACAAGAACTTTCATTTGGTTGCCGGTTACAAAATATATTTTTCTCATATTGAAAGGATTTTAATTTTATTTTTAAAATTACACCCAACGTTCGGGTAAGTGAAATTCCACCACAGTGGGATTTGGATGAGTATTTGGCGTTAGTCAAACACGAACCGTACATCCCTTGTTAGGCGATGAAAATTTTTATTCCATTTTTAATTTTCTTCCTCTGGCAACTTTGTAAGAACCGACTTATTACTTTTAGAAGTCGACACGCCGTCGTGATCAAGGTGGTCTATTAACTCGGCATATAGAAATCTTTGAGCCCACGATTCCAATTTTTCTAAATTGCCACTTCGTGTATACGCAAAACCAATATATTTATTGCTAATAGTTGGATTAGTGTTCACGCCTATTTTTGCCTGAAAATTACATCCATTCAGTTGCAAAGGATCGTCAAAGCCGAAACAGACCTTTACACTGATTTCACCATCGCCAATATTATAATCTCTATTGAAATACCACCCATTCTTTTTAATTTTAAAATCAGGATGAAGTGCGGCGACTTCCGACTTGGGTTCTTGGCTAAATAATCGCTCGAATAATTTCATACAATTAATATTAAAGAGTGCGAGACACTTTTGATTTGATGGGGTAAAAATTTAT
>CAZMJP010000021.1:0-10306 GCA_964566895.1 uncultured Gammaproteobacteria bacterium | reverse complement strand
GGCGGCGAAAACGGTTCGCGCTATTCGCTTGCAATTTCCTACGTGGTGCCCCTGAGAGGAGTCGAACCTCCAAGGTCTTGCGACCAACAGGCCCTAAACCTGCCGTGTATACCATTTCCACCACAGGGGCATTGGGACGACAGAAAATTAGTTATTTAGTTTTGTCATTTTAACCGCGTTTAATTAAAGATATTAAATAAGCCAGATAAGTCAGAATAAAAATAAATCCTTGCCACTTTTGCAATTCGTGTTTTTTCCCAATGAACATAAATAAAAAGAGTAGAAAAGTGGCTCCCAGTAAAAAAAGAAGGTCAAGGTTGGCGGAGGCAGATAGTTTTATGGGATAAATCAGGGCGGTGACGCCCAATACCCAAAATATATTAAAAATATTGCTGCCGACCACATTGCCCACCGCTATGTCGCTGTTTTTCTTCAGGCCGGCGACGATTGAAGTAAAGAGTTCTGGCAAAGAAGTGCCGATTGCCACAATAGTCAGTCCGATGAAGTATTCGCTTAAACCGAGTTGTTTGGCGATAGAAACCGCGCTTTTGACCGTCCATTCGCCGCCAAAATACAGGGCGATTAAACCGCCCAAGACCATTGAAAAAATGGTAAGTGATGAATATTTTTTAACTTTGATTTTTTCGCCTTCTCGTTGAATTTTTTTCTTCTTAGCCAACTCAAAAATGTAATACAAAAATATAATAAAGAAAAATAATAAAATCAGGCCTTGGGACCTTGTTATGGAGGAAGCTCCTGATTTATCCAGAAACGGAGCGTTGACAAAAATTAATAAAATTATGACTCCCAACAGAGAAAACGGTATTTCTTTCCAAGTGGTAGAGCGTTCGACATTCAAGTTGGTGATTATTCCAGTAACCCCTAAAATTAAGAGAATATTGGCGATGTTGCTGCCGATTATATTGCCAAAAGCTATTTCCCCGCTTTTTTTAAGGGCCGAAATAATATTCACGACCAATTCCGGTAAAGAAGTGCCAAAAGCGACAATGGTTAAACCTATAACAATGGTCGGAATGCCTAATTTTTTAGCCAAAGAAGACGACCCTTCAACCAAGTATTCGGCTCCTTTAACAAGGAGAATTATCCCCAGAATTAAAAGTAAGTATTCCATAGATTAAAAAAATAAGTCGCTTATTTTAGAAAAGCAGAAGCAATTATGAGAATCAGGGTGGTAAAAAATATCACGGGCATAAAGGGGTAGAGATTGTTTCTCCCCCACCTTAGCCAAAGATACTTGGTTAGTCGGTCGATAATCTTCACCAAGATAATAAAACCAATAATAAAGAGAGGAGATAATAAAGAGCAGGCGGCCATTTTAGCAAAAATATCGCCCCAAGCTACGCGGTGAATGTAATGGAAATAAAAGGGTAGGAAAACAAATATCAGCCCCCATTTCAAAACAAGGTAGGTTGTATTTTGAATTAGATAACAGTTGTAGTAAAGGTCGGTAACAAACATAGTTAAAATGAAAACCACCCATACCTGCAAAAATTCTTTTTGGGCTGACAGATATTTTAAATCAGAAAGAGTGGCCACAGTAAAAGATCCTAATAAAAACCAAAGTAAATATACCTGAACGTCGCCAATTTTTAAAATTAATAATTGTTGGACTAAGTTTTCAAACATACAATTGGAGGAGAATCAAAGAAAGAGATTCTCTCTGTTATTGGGCAGGCGTAAGATAAATAGATTTTAACACTTGGCTGTACTTTATCAAGCCGAAATTGTTTAAATAAAGTTTAAGACCCCAATTATTAGAATAATGGGGTCTTATTGAAGAAAATTTTTACCGCAAACGCAAGCCAATTTTTGCATTATACGGTTAGTAACTTTGATCAGAATTTCAGGGTTTTGGTCAATTTCTCTCTGGTTGACCCTTAAGAAAGAAAATGGTTTGCCTAAAATGACCCATTTTCTTTTGAAAAATCCGGTAATTTGTCCCAACCAGAAAGTGGCTGGACCAAAACAACCGACCGGGATAATTTTTTTCCCGGACAAAAGAGCTAAGACCGCCGCGCCCTTTTTACCTTTGGATAGAATCTGAGTGGAGTTTCTTCTCCCTTCTGGGAAAATAACCACCCCATTGCCTTTTTGCAGAGCGGCAAGCGCTTTTCTCAATCCGGGCCTATCGGCTGTCAAATATCCAATCTTTTCCCCAAAAAGGTTGAGAATGACGGATATTAAG
Source organism: uncultured Gammaproteobacteria bacterium (assembly GCA_964566895.1). GTDB lineage: Bacteria > Patescibacteriota > Patescibacteriia > UBA2591 > UBA6264 > CAZMJP01. Next base: position 8,100 of record CAZMJP010000021.1, on the reverse strand, counting down.
GTATAACGGAACCACTGTTTTTTTAAATTCAGCGATCCGATAAAGTATACCTTTCTTGGCCAAAATTGGCCGAAAATCCATTTTTTTAACGCCACGGCCAATATCAGAGGGTCGTGTGAATTTTGGTGGTTGGCCACCAAAATAAAACCCTCCTTTTTTGGCAGGTTTTCCAACCCCTTGATTTTAGACATTTCTGTCTGAGGTCGGAAAACCCAGTAAACTATCGAATAGATGATTCTATACATCTTTTCTCCTCCTTTCTAAAATGAACGGTTATATAAATTGAAATCTTAGTTTTGGAGTGCCGGGGGCGGGAATCGAACCCGCATGAACTTGCGTCCACAAGATTTTAAGTCTTGCGCGTCTGCCAATTTCGCCACCCCGGCGGAAATCATTTAGAAATTATTTGGATTTTTATTTCCTTTAATATTTAATGATAAACGAATTTTTATCATCAGTCAATATCTTGCGAAAATTATTTTTTTCGTGTAGAATATTAGACAAAACAGGAGGAGAGAGACATTGGGGGAAAGTTTAGTGGGAGGATTGTCTACTGTTGCCCAAAGCCGAGGTAGCCCCCTGACGCTACGGTCGGAGCTCTGGCTTTTCGAAGAAAACGTCGGAGCAGTGGTAAAAAATATGTAAAAATGACCGAAAAAGATTCATTGTAAATTTATAAAGAGCGCCAGGGTAGCTCAATTGGCAGAGCAACTCTTTTGTAAAGAGAAGGTCGGAGGTTCGAACCCTCTCCCTGGCTTTATTGAACAAATTATAAATTTTTTTGTTATAATATTAAGACGTTATAATGCTAAAATGATTTTATGAGTCAAGATAACTTGATAAAATTTGAGTGCTCTGAGTGCCATCGAATAAATTATTACTCTCAAAAAAATAAGAAAAAGATTAAAGATCGTTTGGAGCTTAGAAAATTCTGTCGTTGGTGTAGAAAACACACTTTGCATAAAGAAACAAAGTAATAAAATTGCGGGGGCGTGGTGAAGTGGTATCACGAAAATCTCCAAAATTTTAGTCCGGGGTTCGATTCCCTGTGCCCCCGTTTTTAATGTTATAGTTACAGTCTGCGGTTTATGGCTGAGAAAGATTATTATCAAATTTTAGGTCTTAATAAAAGCGCTTCGTTAGAGGAGATTAAAACTGCTTTTCGTAAATTAGCCCAGAAATACCACCCTGATAAAAATGGTGGCAATGTGGAAAAATTTAAAGAGATTAATCAGGCCTATCAGATTCTTTCTGACCCGGAAAAAAGAAAGATGTACGATCAATACGGAAGCGCTTTTGAACAAGCTCAAGCCAGAGGGGGTTTCAGCGGTTTTGATAATTTTCGCGATTGGGCTAGTTGGGCTGAAGCTATGCGTGGGGCTGGAACCGGGGTGGACTTTGAGGATTTTGGTTTTGGCGACCTTGGCGATATCTTTGCAAACCTTTTTTCCGGCGGCGGTGAATCAGTTTTTAGTAGAGGTTTCGGTCGCCCTTCAAAAGGTAGTCAGTCTCGCAAAGGGCAAAACATAGAGGTAGAGCTAACTGTGGACTTTAAACAGGCGGTTTTTGGCGCAGAAAAAAATATTAAATTGGAGCGGTATGTAAAATGCGAGATTTGCCAGGGGCTCGGTTATGAACCCGGAGCTAAGTTTATCACTTGCCCGGTCTGCAAAGGCAGCGGTCAGATTATTCAAGCCCAGTCAACCTTTTTTGGCTCTTTTCAAACCCGGGTGGTTTGTTCGCGGTGTCAGGGACAGGGCGAGACGCCGGAGAAAGAGTGCCACCAATGTCGTGGACAAGGGCGGGTGAAAAAAATATCTGAGTTAAAAATAAAAATCCCTCCCGGGATTGCCCATAGTCAGTCAATTAGAATTTCCGGACAAGGTCAGGCCGGGAGAAAGGGGACGTCGGCAGGAGATTTATACATTACTGTTTTAGTTAGGCCAGACCCGAGATTTGACCGTCAGGGAGATGATATTTTTTACGAGAAAGAAATATCTATTTCTCAAGCTGTTTTAGGCGGCAGGATTGAAGTGGAAACCATTGACGGGCTGGTAGAATTAAAAATTCCTTCAGGTACTTCGTCTGGCCAAAAAATTCGCTTACGAGGCAAAGGAGTGCCGCATTTAATGCCCTCGAGATTGGGTCGTTCTAGGGGCGATCAAATAGTTGGTGTAAAGATTAAAATTCCTAAAAAGCTAACCAAAAAGCAAAAAGAATTATTAGAAGAATTGGGGCAGCAAGGATTGTAAAATCATTATAACAATGATAAAATTAAAATGATTTTCTATGTTTGATCAAATAATTAGTGATTTTTCAATTTTATTGAATAATGTCTGGCGGGTTATCTATGTCTTTTTCGGCGAGATTTGGTGGGTTTTGCTTTTTTTTATTTTGTTATTGATTACCCATTCTGTTTGGCTTTATTGGCGCCAATTAATATATAAAAATAGCCGGAAGTATGTGCTTTTAGAAATACAAATTCCCAGGGAAGTTGCTAAAAAACCCTTAGGCATGGAACAAGTTTTGAAAGCTATTTGGGGTTTGCGAAATTGGCCCGAAGATTTTGGTGAGAGATATTGGAAAGGGGAAGTGACTAAATGGTTTACACTTGAAATGGTCAGTTTTGGTGGAGAAATTCATTTTTATATTAGGACAGAGGGGAGACAAAGGGATTTGGTTAAAGCGGCCTTTCTCTCCTATTATTCAGACATAGAGATTATGGAAGTGGAGGACTATATTGAGTCTTTGCCTAAAAATGTAAACGAATTAGAGAATCAAGATCTTGATTTGTGGGGTAGTGAGATAATACTTGCCAAACCGGATGCCCTTCCCATTAAAATGTATGATGAATTTGAGCTTCAGGACAAAGAAGGAGAAAAGACATTTGATCCCATATCTTCCTTTTTAGAAGTGTTAGGAGGATTAAAAAAACGAGAAATAGTTGGCATTCAGATAAACATTGCTCCGGCTCCGTCTGACTGGGGTAGACGTTGGATGCGTTTGGTTGAAAGACTGCAAAAACCAAAAAGAGTCAAGACTGGGGTAGTGAGGGAAGGCGTGGCAGAGCTTGAGAAATTGCCTAGCACTCCCGGCGAGATAGTCGCCCTTAAGGCAATAGAAGAGAATCTTTCTGACCAGGCTTTTAATACGTTAATTCGTTTTATTTATATTTCTCCACGGGCTATTTTTTACGATAGTTTTGCCCGTCGAGGGCTGATTGGCGCCTTTAACCAGTTTGCAGCTTCCGGGTTAAATTCTTTTCGGCAGAATTATAAAATGAGTACAAGAACAAGGGCGTGGGTAAGGCCGTATATTTTTCCGGGTTGGCGCAATAAGTTGCGTCGGGAACGGATATTGTCTTCTTATTTAAGACGCGAAATGCCCGAAGAGACATTTATGGGTCGTGTTTTAAGTTCGCATCCGTTAAATTGGAATTTTCACTCAAGAGTTGTCCAGCTGAGCGTAAAAGCGGTTGCTACGCTTTTCCATCCGCCGACGCGAGTTGTTCTGACCACGCCCCATATAAGAAGATTAGAGAGTCGTAAGGCTGCTCCTGAGGTGGGATTGTCAATTTTTGGAGAAGAAAAATCTTTGGAGAAGTTTGGGCAGTAGGGGAGAGGCAAAAGCACGAATAAGGCGCATGTCTGGGGAATAAGGAAGACGAGATTTCTTTTACTTTTTTTGTTTTTAATTTAACCTTTTATGCTTAGTTATTTATATATTTTAATTTTATTGGTTGTATTTTTTGTCATCATCGGTGTAGTTTTTATGGCCGATACCGCCCATCTTTTTAATTTTCTTTACGTTTTATTTTTATTTATTATACTCTTCGCTGTGATTGGCATGCTCTTTATGACTAATGTTTTCTCCGGACCCGGTTTTTCCATAAATATGGGATGGTTTCAAGATTTTTTGTATTTTTGGCGGAATACCGTTTATCTATACGTGATTGTTTTAAATATCTTGCTGACCCTGTGTATATTTTATGTCTTGATTAGAGTTTGGCCGTTAAGGTATAAAATAAAACTTTTTTATTGGTTTAGGAAGCCTGAGAGTAAAAAGTTTTATAAAGATAAAAGGTTTATCCGTCAGTGGCAAAAGGTGGTAGATAAATTATCCGAGCCAACTCCGGAAAATTTAAAACTTGCCGTTATTGAGGCCGATATTCTAGTGGATACTTTTTTAAAGAAAGCGGGCTATATCGGAGACCATATGGCTGAACGTCTATCGCATATTGCTCCTGAGGTAAGAAGCTTGAAGGGGGTTTGGGACGCTCATCTTTTACGAAACAGTTTAGTTCATGTTTCAGGTTCTATGGTAAGCGCCGCTGAAGCTAAAATAGCCGTAACATCTTTCGAAAATTTTTTAAAAGAATTAGGTGCTTTACCGGAGAAATTATCCTCCATCCGGAAATTATAATATTCGGTATTTTTGACAAGATTTGGGTGGGAAGATAAAAATAGAAATGTAAGGTCGGATATTTTTAAGAGTTAATAATTTATGCTTCATATCAAAAAAGCATAACTTCTGAGTAGAGGATGGCAGAAAAAATTCAAATTATTCGTTATGCTCCGCCGCCGCCGGAATTACCAGCGTTAGGAAAGGCTAATCCGGCAGAAGTTTCTTTTATTGGTCGGACAAATTACGTCGCCGCCCTTGAGGAGAAATTATTTATTTTTGGCATTAAGCGAAGAGATAGAGATCGCCATGTTTATATTATTGGTAAGAGCGGAGTGGGAAAATCAAAACTCTTAGAGCTTTTAGTCCGTCAGGATATTGCTCATAACAAGGGAGTTTGTTTTATTGATCCCCATGGCGATGTGATTGAGACGCTTTTAAGTTTTATCCCGAAGGAGAGAATTGACGATGTGGTGATAATAGACCCGTCCGATAGTGAGCATCCTGTTTCTTTTAATCCGTTGGCCAATGTTGAACCGAGTTTTAAATTCCAATTAACGCAGGGTTTAATTGAGGTGATGAAAAAGCAGTTCGGCGCCAATTGGACGCCCCGGCTGGAACATGTTTTTCGTTTTACTTGTTTGGCTCTTTTGGATTACCCTTATGCCACGATGAGAGGGATGATTTCTATGCTTACTGATCGTAATTATCGTCAAAAAGTGGTTGAATATATAACCGACGATATGGTTAAACGTTTCTGGGCTATTGAGTTTGCTGACTGGTCGGAGAAGTTTGACACTGACGCCATTATTCCTCTAGTTAACAAACTTGGTCAGTTTTTAGCCGACCCGATGTTAAGGAATATTTTTGGACAAAAAGAAAATAAAATAGACTTAGAGAAATTGATGAATGAAGAAAAGATTATTTTTATTAATCTTTCCAAGGGTAAATTAGGAGAAGAAAATTCAAGTTTTTTCGGTTCGATATTCATCACTAAGATTAAACAAGCCGGTATGGAGCGGGCGATTATACCTGAGGAGGGGAGAAAGAGTTTATATTTATATGTTGACGAGTTCCATAATTTAGTCACTGAGACGTTTGAAAATCTGATGACTGAAGCAAGGAAATATGGTATTTGTTTGACCGTTGCTCATCAGTACCTAGGTCAACTTTTACCGCAAGTGCAGGCTTCGGTTTTAGGTAACGTGGCCACTATTATTGTTTTTCGCGTTGGCGGCGATGACGCTGAAGCGTTAGAATCGGATATGGCTCCCCTTTTTAAAGCCAAAGATATGATTAATTTGGGCAAGCGGGAGTTTTATATTAAATTGATGATTGACGGAGAATCTTATGATCCTTTTTCCGCCCGAACTTTAAATGTCCTGCCGCCCAATCATCCGTCGTATAGAGAAGAGATTATTGAGCTTTCTCGGAGCAAATATACCATTTCCGCCGATGCGGCAAAGAAGTTAATCGAAGAGGAGGAAGCGCAGATTTTGCGGAGTGCCCAGGAAAAAGCGGCGATTGAGGGTAAAAAGGAAGAAGGGGAAAAAACTAAAAAAAAAGACGGCAACCCTCAACCCCTTATTTAACAGTCTTTTTAATTTTAGCGTCATTCGTTATGATATTCGGCCAAATATCATTGTTAGTGTTAGAAATTTTATAGGCCTTTTTTTTATTTTTGTATCAATTAAGAAAATTCTGTTTAAGTTGTCCTGATTCAATAAATCGGGATTGAGATAAAAGTTTATCTTGTTATTGAATCCGAATGCGCGAGCTGAAACCTTCGGTTTAGTGCGGGGTTTCGTTTAATTTATCTTGATTTTATGCATCGGTCGGAAACAAAAATTTGTCAGAATTGCCAAAAAGAGTTTATCGTTGAACCCGATGACTTTGATTTTTACGAAAAAATACAAGTCCCGCCGCCGACTTGGTGTCCAGCTTGTAGAATGCAGAGAAGATTGGCATTTCGCAATGAACGTGCTTTTTATAAACGAAAATGCGACCGATGCGGGAAGGAGGGAATCTCAATGTACAGTCCCAATAAACCCCATACAGTGTGGTGTTATGACTGTTGGTTCTCCGACGATTGGGATCCGCTCCAGTACGGACGGGCGTATAATCCGGATAAACCGTTTTTTGAACAGTTTCTGGAGGTTTGGCGGGTGGTACCCAAGATATCTCTTATGCATATACGGAGCGTAAATTCGGAATATATTAATATCTCAGCCGAATTGTATCTTTAACCGGCCATACTCAAAGGAGGAATATAAGCGGAGACTTGCGGCTATGAGACTTGACACTGCGAGTGGCGTTGAAGCGGTTCGGAAGCAGGTCGCGGAGTTTTTCGCCCTACAGATACGGAGGTACGGGGAAATTGTAAATGCGCCAGGGTGCACAGGAAATTATATAAAAAATTCCGAGAATTGCCTTGCCTGTTTCCATTGTTATGATTCAGAAGATTCAAAGTACGGCGTGCATGTTTGGCGGAATGCGAAGGATTGCGTCGATGTAGATACGGCCGGGCGAAATGCCGAACGAGTTTATAATTCCATAAACGCTGGCATCGATGTCTCAAATTACCTTTGTGTAAGTTTGTGTTGGACGTGTAGTTTTATGGAATATTCCTACTATTGTTTTAATTCAAATCGTTGCTTCGGTTCGGTAGGGCTTCGTAAAAAGGATTATTGTATTCTAAATCGGCAATACCCAAAGGGAGAATACGAGAAACTTCGGGCGGAAATTATTGCAAAAATGCGCGAAGCGGGGGAGTATGGGGAATTCTTCCCGCCGGCGGTAAGCGCTTTTGGTTATAACGAAAGCGCCGCTCAGGAGCGGTTCCCTTTTACAAAAGAAGAGGCGCTCGCGAAAGGGTTTAAGTGGGAGGAATATCCGCGAGGTACATTCGACAAAGAAACGGTTTTATGGAATGATGTCCCCGATTCAATTCGCGAAGTGGACGAAAAGGCAATGCTTAAGGAGATATTTGGATGTGTACAGTGTAAAAAAAATTATCTCATTACCCCAGACGAGATGACGTTCTATAAGCGGCTTGAGATACCTCTTCCTCGTCTTTGTCCGGACTGTCGCCATCGCCGTCGGTTTATGGCTCGTGGGCCGAATCGTCTTTGGCATCGGCGATGTATGTGTAAAGGGGGACACTTTCACGGCGATCAACCCTGTCCCAATGAGTTTGAGACCACTTATTCACCCGACAGGCCGGAAATCGTTTATTGTGAAAAGTGTTACCAAAGTGAAGTAGTCTAAGATATAGAGTAAGATACAGAGGTCGGACCTCTGTAACTCTGTAACTCTGTAAGCTCCGTCAAAACCGAAGGTTTTGCTTCGGGGTCTATTGCAAAAAATGCTACTAAAACGAGGCGGCCTAGAGATTAAAGTAAGATTTTAATAATAATTAATCATAATAAAAGATGAGTATGAAAAAGTTTTTGTTCACTTCTGAATCAGTTACCGAGGGGCATCCAGATAAGGTAGCTGACCAAATTTCAGACGCTATTTTGGATGCGGCTATAAAAGGCGATAAATATAGCCGAGTAGCTTGCGAGGTTGCCGTGGGAACCGGTTATGCGATTGTCGGAGGAGAAATTACCACTAACGCTTGGGTCGACATAAACAATTTAGTTAGAGAGGTGGTTAGGGATATTGGTTATGATAAACCGGAATACGGATTTGATTACC
>CAZMJP010000020.1:3485-10670 GCA_964566895.1 uncultured Gammaproteobacteria bacterium | reverse complement strand
AAAATCAGACATAATTTATTTATTTTTATTCCCAAATACCGGGTATTTTTTCGCCGTCAAAACATCGGCCGTCGGTTAGATTTATTTCTTTAATGAAATAACCCTGACGTTTAATTGCCGCCTGTTTTGATGTTGGACAATAAGTTGACTCTGTTTCTTCGTCGCCTAAATTGCCGGTATAAACGTATTTTAAACCTTCGTTTAAAGCGATTTGCCGCAAATTTTTGACGGTTTGCTCCGGAGTCGGCGGCAAATTGATTAACTTGTACATCGGATGAAAACGAGAAAAATGGAGCGGCACATCCTCGCCCAAATTCTCCTTAATCCAGCGGCTCATTGCTTTTATCTCTTCCGGCTGGTCGTTTTCCCCGGGAATAACCAAATAAACGATTTCCAACCAAACATCTTGTTGTTTAATTGTTTTTAAAGTCTCTAAAACCGGCGCCAATTCTCCGCCAACAATCCGCTTGTAAAAATTGTCATTAAAGGCTTTTAAATCAATTTTTATCGCGTCGAGATATTGGCACAATTCTTTTAATGGTTCAGGATTGATATAACCGGCACTAATCATTATGTTTTTCAAGCCCTTTTGCCGCGCTAATTTAGCGGTTTCTAACATATATTCGTAAAAAACAGTCGGTTCAGAATAAGTATAGGCGATGCTCTTGGCGCCGGAAGCCAGGGCCTGTTCCACTACCTGCTCCGGAGTCATTTTAACGCTTTTAACTTGTTCCGGCGAGACCTGGGAGATTTCCCAATTCTGACAATAAAGACAGCGTAAATTGCAGCCGACAGTGGCGATTGAGTAAGCCATAGTCCCGGGCAAAAAATGAAACAAAGGTTTTTTTTCAATCGGGTCCAAATGAATACTAACCGGCTGGCTATAAACCAAGGAATGAAGTTTGCCCTGAATGTTTTTTCGAACTCGACAAAAACCTATTTCGCCCTCGGCTAAAACGCAAAAACGCGGACAAAGTTGGCACTGAACCGCGCCGCCGGCCAATTTTTGATAATAACTTGCTTCTTTTAATTCCGCTATATTCGCCTTTTCTTCGCCAAAATTATATTTAATAAAGTAAAAAAGAGAAACCGTTAAAATGAGAATCAAAACAACAATTGATAAAATTTTACGTTGCATATTAAAATAAAATTATTCTTTAGATTCGCTATCCTTTTTGCCGTTCTTTTTAAAAAACGATATTTTGGATAGCAAGCTTAAAACCGCGCCATAAGGGCAGAAAAATTGACACCAGGGCCGCCAAATAAATAAAGAAAAAATAATCAAGACGATAAGAAAAATTATTGAAGTCGCAGTAATAAAGCGGCCAAAAAGCGCGCCAAAAGGGTCAAGCCCGCAAAGAATCGGTTTTCTCAAAATCAACAAAAACGTAATTATGACAGCCAGCGCCAGATATTTAATTTGTCCCGCGATTCTACTTTTAAAATAGATATTTTTTAGACATTTACATTTTAGAGCGTTTTTGCCTTTGTAAACGAATTCTTGAAAAGCGCCCAAAGGGCAGAGCCAGAGGCAGTAAATTTTCCCCCAAAGCAGAGCTAAAATAAGCGGCAAAAGAAAAAACAAAAATAAAACTAAATTTGTAACAATCTTGCTGCCGTCAATAAACATCATTTGAAAAGTTTTAAGGGGGCAAAGAACGTTTTTAAGCCAGAAACCAAAATAAAGCAGGGAAAAAAGCAAAGTAAAATTTCTCAACCAAGGGTATTTGCCGCTGACGGATAAAATAATCGCCACTAAAATAAGCAGGCAAAAAAATATCAGGGGAATAAACCCTCCCATCAAAAATTTTGGCGGGAGGGTAAATCCTAGTATTTGCTCCATTTTAAAGAGCGGGCAGTCAAAACAGGACCGGGGAGAAGACCCCAGCCCGGCGCTTAAGCCGTAAATCAAAAACAAGCCGCCGACCAAAATAGAAGCAAGTTTGGCTATTTTTTGAAACGCTCGGCCGATATTCAGATAATTGAGGAGTAGGAGAGGGGTGAGATAAAGAGTGGTGGCGAGAAAAAAGCTGATAAAAAATAAAATTCCCTTTATAATTTCACCAGCCCTAAAGATATAAGAGAGGGATAAAAGAAATGGCGGGCACAAGTTAACTCCGGTTAAAAATCCGGCTAAAATAGGAAATCTTATTTTCTTGAAAAACCGGCAAAGATTGTGTTTCTCTTTGAATAAGCCAAGCCCGTAGAGAATCAGCAGAAACGATAAAAGCATTAGGGCGCCTAAATTAATTTTTTGAACGATCGTGTTTTGAAGCTTAGATCCCAAATAGCCGAAAATAGCACCGAATAGGATATAGCCGGCCAATCGTCCGATAATAAATTCCAAAAAAAGCAGGACTGACTGTCTGATATTCTTTTTTTCTGATAAAATTAAAGAAACAAAAACCGGCCCGCACCAGGTCAGACAAAAAATACCGGCTGATAAGCCCAATAAAAATCCGTCAAAAAGTAGATTCATAAAAGCATTAAGACATTAAAACCCCGGTAGTATCCCGACTTCGTCGGGGACTACGGGGCGGGTATTAAAACGTTGGGATATTGATTATTCTAACATTGGAAAAAGGCATAGTCAATTTATTATTTTTATGTTAAACTTATTACTTAATATGAGAAAGAAAAAATTATTTAAAACAATTCTTATTTTATCGGTGGCGGTTTGTTTGGGATTTTTTTCCGGCAAAACAGGAGCGCAGGAACAACCAGCCATACCTTCAACGGCGGGTAGTGGAGAATTCACTTGTTTTATTTATTTCACCAACTCTGATTGCCCCCATTGCGCTAAAGTCAGTCCGGTAATTCACGGGGATTTATTGGAAAGATATCCGAACTTGGTTGTGCTTGAATATAATCTTTCCCAATATCAGGAAAATGGCCAATTGATTCTTAAATATGACGACATTTATGGTTCGGGATTGAGTATTCCTTTAGTCGTTTTTAACAAAGATAATCATTTTGTCGGTGACGCACCAATTTTGAATAATCTCGACCGCTTAATAATTAAATTTAAAGGGAATAAGTGCGCTTTGGCCGATGGGGCTATGGTCAGTCCGGAGAATTTGGATTTTACCGCTTTACCGGGCCGGCCGAATATCTTACACGGAAAAAACTTTTTTCTCAAGCCGGTCGGTCTCTCTCAACCAGTCGAGCCTCCAACCGAACCTCAATCAAAACTTACTGTTTTTAAGATTTTGTCTTTGGCTATGGTTGACGCTGTTAATCCCTGCGCTTTGGCTGTTTTGACCTTAATGCTGATTGCTATTTTGACTTATAACCCGGAGAATAAGAGAAAAGTTTTATTGGCCGGACTGGGTTTTTGTCTTTCTGTTTTCATTATGTACCTCGTTTACGGCTTGGTTATTATTAGACTTTTCCAGTTGGCTCAAGTTTTTAATTTTATTCGTTTTTGGCTTTATAAAGTTTTGGGCGCGCTAGCCGTTATTTTGGGAATTTTAAACGTTAAGGATTTTTTCAAATATAAGCCCGGCAGTTTGGGTACGGAAATGCCGATGTTTTTGAGGCCCAAAGTCAAAAAAATAATTTCCCGAGTTACCTCGCCCGCAGGGGCCTTAGTGGTTGGAATTTTTGTTACGCTCTTTTTACTGCCTTGCACTATCGGGCCTTACGTGATTTGCGGTGGTATTTTATGCTCTTTGAGTTTATTTAAATTATTACCTTGGCTGTTGTTTTATAACTTGATTTTTATTTTACCGATGTTAATTATTACCGGTATTGTTTATCTGGGCGTAATAGGAGTACAGAGTGTTGCCGAATGGAAAGACAAGAACATCAAATATCTGCACTTGGCGGCCGGGGCGATTATTTTGATGTTGGGTTTTGCTATGTTTTTTGGTTTGGTTTAAAATTTTGAGTTTTATGGTTAATGATTATTCAATTTTAATTGGCGGAGAAGCCGGACAAGGTTCGCGTCGAGCTGGTCTTATTATTGGCAAGTTATTTTCCGAGCTTGGCTATCGGATTTTTATTTACGACGATTATCAGTCGCTCATCAGGGGCGGGCATAACTTTTCTCAAATTAGGGCTTCAAATCAAGAGGTTTTGTCGTCCCGGAGAAAAATAGATTTTCTTTTGGCTTTGGACAAAAATACTTTTAATCAACACCAAAAAGATTTGGATAAAAATGGCATAGTTATTTACGATGACGAGAAGGTCTCTTTTTCAACCCGTTTTACCAAAGACAGAAAGATGAGATTTGTCGGCTTGCCGCTGAAAACGATTGTTCAGCAAGCCGGCGGCGCGCCAATAATGGAAAATATCGCCCTGGTTGCCGGTTTTGCCAAAGTTATCGGAGTTGGTTGGCCGGTTTTAGCCAGGATTTTAAAAAAAGAATTTAAAAAATGGCCGGACTTGAATTTAAAAGTGGCGGAAACGGGTTTTAAAGGCGCGCCGAAGCTGGTCAGATTGAGAAAAGGAACAAATCGAAAATCCTTAACATTATTGACGGGCAATCAAGCCGTTTGTTTAGGCGCGGTTAAAGCCGGTTTGATTTTTTATTTTGCTTACCCGATGACGCCAGCGACCGGAATTTTGCATTATTTTGCCAAAAAGGAAAAAGAGTTTGGAGTTAAAACAATTCAAATGGAAAATGAAATCGGGGTGATTAATGCGGCTTTAGGCGCGGCATACGCCGGCGCCAGAACGATGGTCGGAACCTCGGGCGGAGGTTTTGCTTTAATGACTGAGGCTTTAAGTCTGGCGGTTCAGAGCGAAATACCGATGCTTATTGTCGAGAGCCAGAGAACCGGACCAGCCACCGGCGTGCCAACTTACACGGCTCAGGGGGACTTGTCTTTTGTCTTGTCCGCCGGGCACGGCGACATTTTGAAATTTGTCATTGCCCCTGGCGACGCCAGACAGGCCTATTTTTGGGCGGGCAAATCTTTAAACCTCGCTTGGCAGTGTCAAACACCGGTTGTTTTACTGATAGATAAACAAGTTTCCGAAAGCACTTTTGATTTTGACTTTGGCGTCTTGAATAAAATTAAAATTGAAAAACCCCTAATCTGGGATAGAAAAGGCGAATATCAAAGATATCAAAATACGAAAAACGGGATTTCTCCTTTGGCTTTTCCTGGCGATAAAAGAGCCGTGGTTAAAGCCACCAGTTACGAACACGACGAATTCGGTTTGGGAGTGGAAGATGAGAAGAATGTGGCGTTGATGCAAAATAAAAGATTGCGGAAATTTGAATTGATGAAGCGGCAAACCGAGTGTTTGCCGGCGGTGGAAGTTTACGGGAAAAAGAATTCGTCAAAAGCGGTTATTGTTTGGGGGTCAACCGTTGGTCCGGCCCGGGAAGCGGCGGTACAGATGGGGTTTAAAGTAATCCAGCCGGTCATTATCCAACCCTGGCCGGAAAAACAAATAAGAAGGGCCTTGAAAGGCGTGAAAAGAACGGTTTTAGTGGAGGCGAGCGCCACCGGACAGTTGGCGGATGTTTTAGATCGTTACTCAATAAAAATAGACCCCCACACCAAAAATCCTGGTGTGGGGGTAGACCGGAAAGTCTTGAAATACGACGGTCGGCCCTTTTTACCCGAAGAAATAAAAGAGAAATTGGACAGTATTTAATAATATTATTTTTTATGAAAATAGACACTAATTGTCAAAATACTTGGTGTCCGGGTTGCGGAAATTTTGGCATTTTACAGTCCTTGAAGCAAGCCGTTGATGTTTTGAATAAAAAAGGAATCGGTCGAGAAAATATTGTTTTGACCGCTGGTATCGGTTGCCACGCCAAAATCGTTGATTATTTGAATTTGAATTCTTTTTACGGTTTGCACGGGCGGGGAATTGCTGTGGCTCAAGGAATAAAACTCGGCAATCCGAAACTGAAAGTCATTGCTTTGGCCGGCGATGGCGATGCCTATAATGAAGGAATTTCCCATTTAATTCACGCGGCCAAAAGGAATATTGACCTTACCATTTTGATTCACAATAACCGGACCTTTGCTTTGACCGCCGGCCAGTTTACCGCCACTTCGCCTCGAGGTTTTAAAGGCGCTTCCAGTCCCGAGGGAAATATTGAATCGTCTTTTAACCCTTTAAAATTGATGCTGGTTTCGGGAGCCAGTTTTATTGCCCGGGCTTATGCGGCCAAGTCGGACCATTTAAGGGATTTGATTGTCAGGGCGGTGGAGCATCAAGGTTTTTCTTTTATTGATATTTTACAACCTTGTGTTTCTTTTTTTAATAATTATCAGTTTTACAATCAAAAAATTTACGAGGCGGAAGAAAAGAATTTGGAATCGGAAAAAGCGGCTTTACAAAAAATCGAGGAATGGGAATATGAGGATGGCGAAGCGGCGAAAATTCCCCTCGGTCTTTTTTATCAGGTTCGGAAACCGGTCTACGGAGGATAATTAGATAATATAATGGAAAATTTATAAAACGGAAATTATAAAAAACAAAAATCAAACCAGTTAGGTTTGATTTTTGTTTTAATTTTTTGTAAAAAGAAGAAGCGGGATACCAGAATCGGACTGGCGTCTCCATCTTGGAGGGATGGCGTACTGCCATTGTACGAATCCCGCTTATTGTTTTTGGCGTCAAACGGAAATTAGCGTCTTTTATTATATTGGACTTTTTAATATTGTCAAATTACGGGTATTGACTTGTGAAGCCGATGAATATCTGTTAAAATGATGGCGTCTAAATATTAAAGCAATCGCCGCTGGCGAGAAAATTTCTCGCGGCGGAAAGCGGTAAAAGGGAATAATATGATTTTCATTGGTTCGGACCACGCCGGCTTCGTTTTAAAACAGGCGATAAAAGAAAATCTGGACGAGTTGGGTATTAAATATCAGGAAGTCGGTAATCAGAAGTTTAATCCCCGGGACGATTACACTGATTTTGCCGAAGCCGTGGGACGGAGAGTTGTTGCCAGCAAGGGCGGCAAGGGTATTTTAATTTGTTCCAGCGGCATAGGCATGGCGATGGCGGCGAATAAAATTAAGGGCGTCCGGGCGGCTAACGTGCTTAATTTGGCGATGGCGGCGAAGTCGCGCCAACACAATAACAGCAATGTTTTGTGTTTGGGGCAAGATTATATCGGTCCAATTCTGGCTAAAAAAATAGTCAGGGTCTGGTTGGGAACCAAATTCAGTTCGGCGGCTCGGCATCGCCGGCGTTTGGCTAAAATTGAAC
>CAZMJP010000020.1:0-3385 GCA_964566895.1 uncultured Gammaproteobacteria bacterium | reverse complement strand
ATTTTTCACTTTGAAGCGGTGAAGGATATTATAGGTGCGTTAGAAGAAGCGGGGAGGCTCGGTTTTGAAAAAGGATTGGCTCTGAATCCGGAAACGCCAATTAAAAAGATTGAACCCTATTTGAATAAAGTTGATTTGGTTTTACTGATGGGCGTCCAGACTGGTTTTGGCGGGCAAAAATTCATTCCTTCAACAATTGATAAAATTAGAAAGTTGCGGGCAATAAATAAAAAAGTAAAGATTGAGGTGGACGGTGGGATTAATCTGTCCAACATTGAGAAAATCGCCAAAGCCGGAGCCGACTATTTGGTTGTCGGCGTCGGTTTATTTGGCGCGCCCGACGTTAAAAAGCGTTTTCAACAATTAAAATCAATCATTAATGCGGTTAAGTGAATTAAAAAAAATAGCCCAATGGGTCAGATATTGGGTTTTGGCGGCCACGACCGAAGCGGGTTCCGGACATCCGACCTCTTGTTTGTCGGCGGTGGAATTGATGGTTGGTTTGTTTTTTAGCGGCCGTTTTAAGTTTGATTTTAAAAATCCGGAAAATCCGAATAATGACCGGCTAATTTTTTCCAAAGGCCATGCGGCGCCTTTACTTTATTCTCTTTGGGCCGCGGCCGGCGCCATTGAGCCGAAAGAATTGATGACTTTAAGAAAATTCAACAGTCCGTTGGAAGGACATCCCACCACGGCTTTTCCTTATGTCGAGGCGGCCACCGGTTCTTTGGGACAGGGTTTGTCTGTCGGTTCGGGAATGGCGCTCAACGCCAAATATCTTGACCATTCGTCTTACCGGACGTTTGTTTTATTGGGTGACGGCGAAATGGTTGAGGGCTCGCAATGGGAGGCAATTCAGTTAGCCAGTCATTATAAATTGAACAATTTAATCGGGATTTTAGACGTCAATCGTTTGGGTCAGTGTGGTCAAACAATGTATGGTCATTCTTTAAAAGAATATGTAAAAAGAATTTCAAGTTTTGGTTGGAAAACACTGGTCATTGACGGCCATAAATTCGGACAAATTATTAACGCTTATGACCGGGCTTTTAAAAGTAAGACGCCGGTGATGATTATTGCCAAGACCATTAAGGGCAGGGGGGTGAGTTTTTTACAGGACAAAAACGGTTGGCATGGCAAGGTTCTTTCTCAGGATGAATTTAAAAAAGCGGTTGACGAATTGGGTGGGATTGATAATAAGTCAGCCCCGGCGGTTATAGCCGAACCGTCGAAGATGGAAATCCGCAATTTCCAACCCGCAACCGGGAATTCCAATCTTAAAACGTCTGAATATAAAAAAGGAGAATTAGTGGCAACGCGCCAAGCATATGGTCGGGCTTTGGTCAAGATTCTTCCTCAATTTCCCCAAATGGTCGTTTTGGACGCTGAGGTTTCTAATTCTACCTATGCGGAGGCATTTAAAATGGCTTATCCGGAACGGTTTTTTGAAATGTTTATTGCCGAGCAAAACATGGTCGGCGCGGCTTTAGGCCTGGCGCGTCAGGGTAAAATTCCTTTTGTTTCCAGTTTTGCCGCTTTTTTAACCCGGGCGCACGACCAGATTAGAATGATTCAATATTCGCCAAAATTCGCCAATGTTAAGTTTATTGGTTCCCATGCCGGAGTTTTTACCGGTCAGGATGGACCTTCGCAAATGGGACTTGAGGATTTGGCAATGTTCCGTTCAGTTTTGAATAGCGTGGTTTTTTATCCGGCCGACGCGGTGGCAACGGAAAAATTGGTTGAACAGACGGCAAAACACTATGGCTTGGTTTATCTTCGGACAACCCGACAGCCCACCCCGGTTATTTATAGTGGTGACGACGATTTTGTCATTGGCGGCAGCCAGACTTTAAAACAAAGTTCGGACGATGTTGTTGCCGTTTGCGCCGCCGGCGCCACTCTTTATCAGGTTTTAGCCGCTTATCAGAGTTTAAAAGAGCAGGGGATTTTTATTAGGATAATTGACCTTTATAGCGTTAAGCCGGTGGATAAGTCAACTTTAGAGAAAGCAGCCCGGGAAACAAAATATATTTTGACCGTCGAAGACCATTTTGCCGAAGGCGGTTTAGGCGAGGCGGTTAGAAGCGCCTTGGCTGGCGTTCCAGCAAAAATTTGTTCTTTGGCGATTAAAAAAATTCCCAAAAGCGGGAACCCGGAACAACTTTTTGATTATGAAGAGATTTCTCAAAAAGCGATTGTCAAAAAAGTAAAAGAATTAATAAATTTTTAAGGGTTTGGTTTTCAGACTATAAGAGCCGGCATCAACCGGTTTTTATAATTTAATAATTATTGGGGTTTACTAAGAATGCAGTTTATTTAAATAATCAACTACAGATAACGCGGCGCAAACCCCTTGGCCTGAGGCAATGGCAATCTGCTTATAAGGTAGATCGGTTATATCTCCGGCGGCAAAAAGACCCTTGATATTAGTTTGACAAGTTTTATCCACTATAATTTCCCCGCGTTGGTTTTTTTCGGTTTGGTCGGGGAGAAATTCATTATTTGGAATCATCCCGATATGGATAAAAATGCCTTCAAGTTTCAGTGTTTGCTTTTGGCCGTTTTGGTCTTGATATATTAGTCCCTTAACAAAATCGTTGCCGAAAATTTCCTTGGTTAAAGCGTTGTAAATGATTTTAATCCTAGCCGCTTTTTGGATTTTGTTGAAAAGAATTTGGTCTCCTTTAAATTGGGGGTTTTTATTAATTAAGTAAATTTTGGAAGCGATTTCATTCAGCATTAAGGCTGATTCCAGAGCCGAGTTCCCTCCGCCGATGGTGGCAACCGTTTTATTTTTAAACAAAGGTCCTTCGCAAACTGAGCAGTATGATAGACCTCGACGACGGTACTTTTCTTCCCCGGGAATGTTGAGTTTTTCAGGGTGAAGTCCGGTGGCGACGATGACGGTTTTGGAATGGTATTTTATTTCCTGATTTTTTTGCCAACCAATAGTTTCAAAAGAGCCGTCGGGGAGAGGGATTATTTTTTTAATTTGGACACCAGTTTCCGGTTTCGGGCCGTAAAATTGGAGATGTTCTTGGAATTTTTTTGTCACTTCTATGCCGTCGGTCTTTCCCCAGCCGGGTAAATTTTCAATTTCGCCGGAGAGAGCCATCTCGCCGCCCAAATCGTAAGCGATGATTTTAAAGTTTAAATTTCTGCGGACGGCATAGATGCCAGCTGAAATGCCAGCCGCCGAACATCCAATAATGATTAAATCCAACATAGATGATTTTTTAAATTATAACTTTTAAAAATAGACTGAAGGCTTCAAATTGGTTATTTTTTTTGTCTTATTTTAAGCTAATCCTTCTTTTTTTTACAATGTTTAAGTTGGTCGGGGCACAGAGATTTGAACTCTGACTAAATCCTCCCAAAGGAC
>CAZMJP010000019.1:0-10996 GCA_964566895.1 uncultured Gammaproteobacteria bacterium | reverse complement strand
CAATTCTGACAAACTTTCTCTTCGGGCTTAAACATAAGAAAATAAACAAACGCCATCGACTGCAATCCTGACAAAACAAAAGGAACTAAATCCCTAAATATCTCCGAGTTAAAGCCAAAGAAATAGCCCCCCAAATCAAGGAAAAAATTATCATCAATTTGGCGTCTCTTTTAATGTCCGGCTCATTCCAAAGAGTAAAACTATAAATTAAACCTGAAGGCAAGGGATTAAAAATTATAATTAATAAACCAATGTTAACGAGTTTCTGCTTTGAAATCGTTATTTTACCTGATGACTTGAATTTACCTTCCGCCATAATAAAAATGCGAAAACCCTCTCACCTTAAATTTAAGATGAAGGGCAATTCTTGAGTAGAATCTTATTATTAACAGCCTTAAAAATTCTATTCTTTGACCGAATAGACTTTATCTCCTTCTTTACTCACCTGATCCAATTTTAAACCAACGGCTTCGCCCTTTTTCGCTTTACTAATATTCTCGTGTTCAACTTGCATTGATTCAACGGTCTGTTCAAAGTCCCGACTCCCGCCAACAACGTGTATTTTATCGCCAACCTTCAAGCCGGCGGTCAACTCAATGACACCAACGCCAATTTTCCCAAAATAATGGGTAATTTTACCAATTTGTTTTTCTTTAGCCATATAATTAAATTTAAGATTTATGACTTATGATTTCAGATTTAATTATATTTCAACTTTATTATTATACGATAAAAGGATTTAAAAAGCAAACGCCTTAATTCGTCATTTATCAACTCCCTCACTCCCCTTTAATCACCGCCAGGGGCGTTAGTCTAACCACTTTTTTAGCCAAACCAGCCCGGTCAACAATATCAACCACCTGATTAATGTCTTTATAAGCTAGGGGCGCTTCTTCAGCAATGCCCTGCCTTGACCGACACTTAACCAAAATTCCCTTCTCTTTCAACTGCCGGACCACTTCTTCACCCCGGACCGCTCTGATTGCCGCGTGCCTTGACATTGCCCGCCCGGCCCCATGATTAACCGAGTAAAAACTCTCTTCTCCTTTTTCCGTCCCGACTAAAACATAAGAAGCCGTACCCATACTTCCGGGAATCAAGACCGGTTGACCGACTTTGCGGTAAACCGCCGGCAATTCGGAATGACCGGGCGGAAAAGCCCTGGTCGCCCCTTTCCGATGTACGGCTACTTCAATCTCCCGACCGTCAACGATATATTTTTCCTTTTTAATAATATTATGAGCCACATCATAAAGAACCCGAAGGTCCGAATCCCGACTGCCCAAAACGCTTTTCCAGGCCTTTCTGACAAAGTAAGCAATCATTTGGCGGTTAGCCCAAGCATAATTTGCCGCCGCTGCCGAAGCGGCTAAAGCCCTTTTTCCTTCCGGGGAATTAAAGGGGACGCAAGCAAATTCCCGGTCTGGAACGACAATTTTATACTTATTCTCCATTAAAGGGATAAACTCCCTTAAATTATCAGTACAAACTTGATGCCCGAGCCCTCGCGAACCACAATGAATCATAACGACAATCTGATCTTTAAACAAACCAAACGCTTCAGCCACTCCCGAATTAAAAATTTCCTCAACTTTTTGTATTTCCAAAAAATGATTTCCGCTTCCCAAAGTTCCGACCTGGTCTCTGCCCCGATTTTTGGCATAAGTTGAAACAACCGAAGCATCCGCCCAATCCAACCTTCCGCCCGCTTCGCAATTATCTAAATCATCTTTCACTCCATACCCCTGTTCAACCAGTTTTTCCGCCCCTTTTTGTAAAATCTCGTTAATACCAGCAATGTCCAGTTTAACCCGCCGACCCCGACCCAAACCCGAAGGAACCTGTTCCTGGATTTCACTCGCCAATTTTTCCAGATATGGCTTTGTTTCCTTTTCAAAAAGGCCCGACTTCAACAATTTCATTCCGCAATTGATGTCGTAGCCTTGCATCCCTGGCGAAATAATTCCGCCGGAAATTTTAATTGCCGCCACGCCGCCGATCGGGCTGGCATAACCCTCGTGGCAATCGGGCATTGCCAAAGCGTACTTCTGTATTCCGGGCAAAGTAGTGACATTAACCAACTGTTCCAGCGACTTGTCTCGAAAAATCTGGTCTAACATTTTTTCATTGGCGTAGACCCTGGCCGGCACCCGCATATCAGAACGGTAAGTCCGAGGAATTTCCCATAAATAATCATTGATTTTTTTGAGATTTTGTTTAATTAACATAAAGATTCCTTATTTTTACAGAGGTCTGACCTGACAAAGACAGGTCAGACCTCAATAAATCTTTATATATCAAAAAGCACCGTGGCCATCCAAAGATTATCTTTCTTTTCAATTTTAATATCATACCAAGTGACAGCTTTGATCTCCGTTTGCAGTTTTTTGAATTTCCACCCCTTAATTTTGCCCCTTAACTCCCGACCAGTCATCGCCTCAAAATCAACCGACTGATAAATCTCATTATTAATATCGCTTAAATACAAGGCCCGGGATAGAAAATCCATTAGTAAAGACTCCAAATCCCCGGCCTTGATTTGAATGTTCCTTATGACCGGCTTTTGATCTACCAGTTCGGGTCGGCAGGTCTCAAACATTCCCCTTAGCATATTGGAAAAAACCTCTTTTAAATCATGGCCATAAGCTCTAATTTTAAGGTCGGCCGGGTGTTCTAAAACTTCATAATTTCTTTTTGCCATATATCTTAAATCTGAAATCCTAAATCACATATCTTCCTTTTATTATCTGATCGCCAATAATCACCCCTTGATCAAGGGTAATTACCCTTTTTTTTAAAAAATTGACTATTTCTCGATTATGAGTCACCAAAAGAACCGTGGTTCCAAATTCATTAATTTTAGCCAGTAATTCAACAATACTCCGGGTGGTAATCGGATCAAGGTTGCCGGTCGGCTCGTCAGCCACTAATATCTTTGGGCGGTGGACCAAAGACCTGGCGACAACCACTCTCTGGGCTTCGCCGGCTGAAAGCTGCTGGGGAAAATAATCGGATTTATTCTCTAACCCGACTATCTTCAAAACCTGACGGACAATTGGAGTTATTTTTCGTCGCGGCGTGTTAACCACCTCCAAAGCAAAAGCTATATTTTCGGCGACTGTTCTCCTCTCCAATAATTTAAGGTCTTGGAAGACAACTCCAACCTGACGGCGGAGCGCCGGGATTTCGCGTGATTTTATTTTAGTAATATCCCAACCGCCGATGATTATTCTACCCTGGTTCAACCTTTCCTCGGCAATCAACAATTTGACAAGCGTACTCTTGCCCGCCCCTGACTGACCAACAATAGAAACAAATTCCTTTGGCTTGATGTGAAAAGTGACGTTGCGCAAAGCATAAATATCCGGCGGATAGAATTTGGTGACATTAACGAATTTAATCATATAAACATTACTCTTATACCCCTGCCATCGCCAAAGCCCACGACTGGAATTTCCACCAAAGGTGGACCAGCCGTACCTTAATCTTTAAAATAATGTGACTGGGAACCAGTAACCCTCTGTTAACGAAACAGTTGCCCGCTGGTTTCATCTGGAGCCGACAGCAGGATTTGAACCTGCGACCTACTGTTTACGAAACAGTTGCTCTACCGCTGAGCTATGTCGGCGGCAAAAGAATAAAACGAAACTCCTCTATCTACAAATTATTTATTATTTATAAAAATTTTTAAAGCCCAAGAGTTATCCACAAGCCAATCGTTGACTTTCATCTCTTTATTGTCATAATATAAACAATTACTACGAAAAAGACCCTTACAGAGTTCCGTCTCTGTCGGGGGTTTTTTCTTTTTGTATTCCTAAAATTGAACGTTGGTCATTCAGATAAGATATCTTCACACCCGTTCTTTTAATAAGAACTGAACATTTATCTCCGAGATTTGGGGAAAGAACAACCTCTAATTTGTCTCTTTCTTGTAAAAATTTAATTAGTCCGGCGTAATCGCCATCGCTAGCCACAATAATCGCTTTTTCAAAATTGTTTTCATAAGCGTCGCGCGTAGCTCGCAGAACCAAATCGGCATCGCAATCCCCCTTTGCCTTGCCAGACCCATCATAAATTACCTCTTTAAAAATTAAAGTAAACCCGCATTCTTGTAAATAAGTATAAAGATTCTTGTATTTGGGAATCAAGCCAATAAAAATATACGCTCGCTTAACACCATACTTCTCCGACAACCAAATTCTAAATCTTTTATAATCTAAAAGAATTCTCAGCTCTTTTATTGCTTCATACAAATTGGCTCCATCTAGGTAAGCAAAATTATTACGCTTTTTATCCATATTCTTCACCGTCAATCTATTTTACTTATTCTCGTAATGAGTGGACAAAATCGACCGCCGGCCGCGCAAAGCGCCGCCGAAACGGCAGGCAAAAAAGACGAAAGTTTGATACTGGAGCGAGATACCGGAATCGGACCGGCATTTCCTGCTTGGGAAGCAGACGTTCTACCACTGAACTAATCTCGCATTATTGAAATTTTTATTTGACCCAGAAGTTGGGAAGGAGATATAATAACCGCTATATTACACTCGCAATACCTTTTTTAATTTTCTCACGGCTCTCAGTTTTCTAAAATATGAAACTTTATCAATAATAAGCGCGCCGTCCAGATGGTCAACTTCATGTTGAAAAGCCCGGGCCAACAAACCTTCGGCTTTAATTTTAACTCTCTGTCCCTGCTCTAACAAATAACCCTCTATTTCTACTCTTTTGGCTCTTTCTATCTTTAAGGTTACTTTTGGCAAACTTAAACACCCTTCGTAATCACTCTCTTTTTCCGCTGATTTTTCAAGTATTTTCGGATTAACCAGGGAAAACGGACCCTGCCCCACATCCACAACAATAATCCGCCCTTTCTCGCCTATTTGCGGGGCGGCCAAGCCAACCCCATTATCGCGGTACATCGCCTTTAGCATATTTTTAGCCAAACTCCGCACTTCATCGGTTATTCCCCCAATTTCCTCGCATTTTTGCCGTAGAATCGGGTCGCCATATTTTCTGATTTCTAATCCGAGCATAGAAAAATTCTAACATTTTTAAGGAATAAAGACAATCCCGGACCATTTGGCCGGGATTACTGTTTCAAATTCAATTAATTATAGAATACGGGGATGGGAATAATCGTCCCGGGAGAGATTTTCGATTGCCCAGCTTGACGGATTTTGATGCTTAAAAGAAAAAGTTTTTTTATACCTCTCTCTTTCCCAAAATCCACCACCCTTTCTGCAATCTCATTATCTACTTCCTGGTCAAGATAGATCTCTATAAAATTCATCCTCTCCTTTTCTATAAATTCTTGTCCTGTTACCTTCCCCACCATTTTCGGGGGACAAATAAGAAACTTCTCCGCCCTTGTTCCTGTTAATTTAAACAAAGCGCGGGCGACCAATTCAGACTTATCTGTCCTTTTGGTCACCACCAGAGCTACTTCCATGATAACCTCCTTATTTTTTAAATTATTTGAATTGTAATCTTTTAATTCTCGACTGTCTTAATTTATTTTTGGGCAACATATTCCAAACCGCCCTTTTTAAAACTTCATTTGGTTTTTTTGAAAAAACTTCGCCCATTTTCTCCGTTTTAAATCCGCCGGGATAACCGCTATGGCGATAGTATTTTTTCTGCCTTAATTTCTGGCCGGTAATCCTTATCTCTTTAACGTTTTTAACAATGACGACGTCTCCTTTATCAAGATTAGGAACATAATCAACTTTATTTTTACCAATCAAAAGCAAAGCGATTCTACTCGCCAGGCGACCGAGCACTTCTCCGTCAGCGTCTATAAGGTGTGTTTTACGATTTATATCTAACATAAACTCATTTTAAGGCTGCGGCAATTGGTTAAATCAATTCCAAAATCGCCATCTTCGCCCCGTCTCCTTTTCTTGGCCCAATTTTAATAATTCGACAATATCCTCCGGGTCGATTTTTGTATCTCGGCCCAATCTGCTCCAGTATCTTCTTAGTCGCCTCTCTGTTCCGTAGAAAAGAATCAATCCTTCGGTAATTAGCCAAATTATTTTTTCGAGCCCGTGAAATTAAACGTTCGCAAATCGGCCTAACCGCTTTAGCTTTAGCCTCAGTGGTGGTTATCTTTTCATTTAAAATCAAACCCAAACTCAAACTGCGAAACAAGGCCTGACGCGGCCCAATTTTTCTATCTAAAATTTTCCCTTTTTTTCTATGGCGCATCCTTCACCCTTCAGTGATGCATTTTAAACGCATCGATTACTTGCTTATTTATACTTTTTATATTTTAATCTATCTTTCCCTCGTCCCTTAACGATACGCTTGGTCTAAAATGCGAAGCGTTATCGCTTAAAGGGCGAGAAATTATTTCTTTTTTTTAGCTGCGGTTTTCTTCGCCGTCGCAGTTTTCTTCTTTTTTTTAGTTGCTATTTTTTCCTTGGTTGTCGCTCTTTTTTTAGCTTTTTTCTTAACCGCCAACTCTTCTCTTGCTTCTCTTTCTTCCAGTTTTTCGCCCCGCTCAATTAAGAGATTAAATTGCTCGGCTAACAATTTAGACGCTGCTAAAAAGGCTTGCAAAGGAGAAACTATTCCGTCTGTTTCAATGGTTAAAATAAGCTTATCATAATCTGTCCTTTTTCCCACTCGGACATTCTCGATATTGACCGCTACGTTTAAAACGGGAGTAAAAATTGAATCAACAATAATCGTTCCTATATCCTTATCCTCTCTTGACTTTTCTTCCGACGGCACCCAGCCATATCCCTTTTCCACCCAAATCTCCATTTCTAATTTCGCTTTTTTATCGGTTAAATTGGCAATCAACAAATCTGGATTAACAATTTCTACATCCGCCGACTTGTCAACGTCTCTGGCCGTAACCCTTCTTTCTCCGCTGGCTTTAAGTGTTAATTTAATCGGCTTGTCTGTTTCTTTAAATATCTTTAGACGAAGTAATTTTAGATTTAAAATAATATCTAAAATATCTTCCTGCACATAATCAAGGGTGGAAAATTCATACCTAGCCCCCCGAATCTTCACGGCCGTGACAGCTGCTCCTTCCAAAGAAGTCAGTAAAACCCTACGCAAAGCATTGCCCCAAGTAGTACCATAACCGGGATAACAAGGTTCAATAATAACTGACCCCTTGTTTTTATTTTGTTTATCCTCTTGATACTCAACTTTCGTCGGAAAAAACATAGTCTTATCCATATAAACTCATTTTAACATTGTAACATTTTAACATTTTAATTTTGCCCGGCAAAATTTTTTCTCCATTCTTATGTCACTATGTTACCATGTATATTATCTACTATAAAAAGCGACAATTAGCTCAATTTCAAATTCCTTAGGCAGGTCTTCCGTCTCCAAATCCTTCAAAACTTTAATTTGCAGGTCTTTTTTATCCAAACTCAACCAGGACGGCAATATGTCTCTATCCTTTTTTAACGCCAGGCGATCCTTTAATGCCTGGAATTTTTCTTTTATTTGTATAGTATCGCCCACTTTTACTTGATAAGAAGGAATATTGAGGCGGCGTTTGTTAACCAAAATATTCCCATGACTAATAATCTGACGGGCTTGGGGCCGAGAATCGGTAAATCCAGCCCGATAGACAACATTATCTAATCTCTTTTCCAAGAATTTCAAAAAGGCGACTTCCGTATTACCTTTGCTTTTTTTTGATTCGACGAAATAATTTTTAAATTGTTTCTCGGAGACACCGTAAAACCGCTTCATCTG
This sequence comes from uncultured Gammaproteobacteria bacterium, assembly GCA_964566895.1. GTDB lineage: Bacteria > Patescibacteriota > Patescibacteriia > UBA2591 > UBA6264 > CAZMJP01. Next base: position 3,265 of record CAZMJP010000019.1, on the reverse strand, counting down.
CTGCTTTTCTCTGAGTTGGGACCCATAATCTGATAAACGAGGATAACCTTTTGGCCCATGAATTCCCGGAGGATATTTTGCTCTGTTCATAGCGCATTTTGCCGAATAACAACGTTGACCTTTTAAAAAAAGCTTTTTACCTTCTCGACGACACAATTTACATTTTGGGCCTATCTGCATAGATATTTCCATTTAAAAAGTTATACCCTTCTCACTCCCGGCGGACGACAACCGTTATGAGGGACCGAAGTGACATCTTTAATAGATAAAAGGTTAAGACCGTTAGTATATAAAGACCGAACGGCTGATTCTCGCCCCATCCCGACTCCCTTAACAAAAACCAAAACCTCTTTGAGTCCGTAATCTTTAACCTTCTCGACCGCATCCTTAACAATGATGCTGGCCGCGTAGGGTGTGGCCTTTTTAGGTCCGCGAAAACCAAGTTTACCCGCGTTTGACCAGCCAATAACATTACCGCTCGGATCAGTTATAGTAACTATGGTATTATTATAAGTGGCTTGAATATAAACGTGGCCGCGCGGAATCTGTCTGACTATTTTATTTTTCACCGACTTATTTTTTTTTACTGTTTCCGCCATAGAAACGTTACGTTTAATTTAAATTAAGTTTTTTTACCGGCTGGTTTTCTGCCGCTACCCGTGGTCCGCCTGATATTACCCCTCACTGTTCGGCTATTAGTCCGAGTCCTCTGCCCCCGAACAGGCAAGTGAAGCGCATGTCTAGTCCCCCGATAACTTTTGATATCTTTCAATCGCTTAATGTTGCTGGCAATATCTCTCTTTAACGCCCCTTCCGTCCGATAATTACTCTCAATAACGGTTTTTAATCTGTCGACTTCCTCAACGCTTAAATCCTTAACGCGTTTATTTATATCTATATTCAATCCTTTCAAAATTTTATTTGACAAACTTTTACCAATGCCGAAAATATAGGTCAAACCTATTTCTATCCTTTTATGAGGTGGCAAGTTAACGCCGACTATTCTAGCCATAAAAATATGATATTTTTGATATTTTATTTTTTATTTCCGAACGAAACGAGATTATCCTTGTCTTTGTTTATGTTTTGGGTTTTTGCAAATTATATAAATCCGCTTTCCCCGGCGGACCACCTTACATGAACGACATATTTTCTTAACCGAAGCCCTAACTTTCATTCCAAATCTATTAAAATTCACAATTTAGGAAATAATGAAAAAAAATTTACTGGAAATTTGAGTGCCTGTTAAATCCTCCTCCAGCGAACCCCTTTCGCGGAATTTAACAGGATAAAGACTTTGTTCCTAAAATCACCCCGTCTACGACTTATGATTTCAGACAAAACTCTTTAAAACCTATACACTATTCTCCCTTTAGTTAAATCATAAGGACTAATTTCAAGCTTTACTCTATCGCCAGGCGAAACTCTAATCTTATACAAACGCATTTTACCTGAGAGATGAGCCAAGATGTCTTTCCCGTTGTCCAATTTCACCCGAAAGGTAGTCGAGGGTAAGAGTTCTTCGATTACTCCTTCCGCTTTTATAAAGTCCTTTGATATATTTTGAATATCAGGCATAAAACTACGATTCTATTTTACAATCTTTTATTAACAATGTCAACTCCAATTAGAACCCGAGGACTCGTCCAATCGCCATTAAACGATACGCCCAATGGAGTCAGGAACAAAATTAAAACCCCGCCGGATAAACAGAAAAAATAATTCGTTCAGGCAGTAAGGGCATTCGTTTATAAAAAACAGGCCAAGTCTTTATATAAGCGCCTCTAACACTTGGTATTTTTTCTAACTTTTCTTTAGCCGCATCTTTTTTGTCAAACCTTATTTTCTTTCTCAGTTCTTCAAAATCATAACCACCTATCACCTCCTCCTCTACAGATAAAACAATTAAAGCCTGACCGAGAAAAAAATCTTTATTTAAAACTTTTATTGTCCATTTTTCGGGATGGAATTCAAAAATTTGTTTCTCTATTTCGGAATCGCCCAATAAAACCTTTATTTTATAATCGACTAATTCTTGCAAATCTTTTTTTTGGAAAACCATTATTTTTGAATTTTCAGTGTCAATTAAATCATTAACCTTCCACCAATCTTGTCCCAAAAACGAGAGGGGAGCTATCCTGGCTGGGATTATATCTAAATTAAAAAGTACGCTATTGACATTAACATCCAATTTCACCTCAAAATCGGCCAGCAATGGCTCTGAAGAAACAGCCAAATCCACCCGGGCCGACGGAAACCAAGCAAAAAAGAAAATAACCGATAAAATAGACGATCCGATAATATAAAATTTAAGAGAAGGAAAACTATATTGCATAGCGAAAAAATTAACCCCCCATTTTTCCCAAAATGACACTTGACGACTGACGAAATATGCTCTAAAATAAAAATTTATGGAGAATCCCTCATTCTTAATGAATAAAAGAGTGAAAATTCTGGGAGTTTTTATTGTGGCTGTAAGTATTTTTTTAGAAATCCCCTTGCGTCTCCTGTGCCACAAGATCTCCGAATTTTTGCTGTTCATGGAAAGAGAACCCTTTCTCAGTGAAAAAGCCCTGATAATCGTCAAGGAAATCTTTACTCAGAGTTCTCCTTTGATTTTCCTTTACTTTCCATCGCTGGTTTGGCTGATAATAATCGCCCGGGACGGACTTCAAAGAACTGATTGGTTTGTGGAGCCATTTTTAATCGGACTCCTCCTTAAAGGAGGGATTTATGGACTGATCAGCATGAAATATCAAAGCGGAGAATTTTGGCGATTAGCCCAAGCCGGGCTCCCCCAGCCCTTGCTCTATTTTTTTATTTTGTTTTTCTTTGTCGCCGTCATCGCCGGCTTGATAATCTGGGTCCAAAATATTCTTACCCTTGAAGAATAATTCAAAAACTAATTAGCGTCGTTGTCGGAATCTTAGGCCGAAAACAGGGTTTAAGATTTTTGTTTTTGGACAATTTCCAAAATCGTAGATTAAGCAGCTTAACAGCGCATCTATTTTTATTTCACATATTCCACTTCTTCTTCCAATTCGACCCCGAACTTATCCCTCACCTTTCGTTTGATAAGTTTAATCAAATTAAGAACATCTTCGGCTTTGGCCGTGCCAGTATTGATGATAAAATTGGCGTGTTTCCGGCTGACTTCGGCTCCGCCTATCCGTTTACCCTTTAAACCGCACTCTTCAATCAATAAGCCGGCTGAATTGGACTCTGGATTTTTAAAAACACAGCCGGCGCTCGGCTCACTCGGCTG
>CAZMJP010000018.1:0-11675 GCA_964566895.1 uncultured Gammaproteobacteria bacterium | reverse complement strand
CCGCCATCCTTCGCCAAAACTACGGAATGGCAGGGTTATTTTAAAAACAATTTTATACTCATCTGGTATTCTGTAGTTTTGGCGAAGGATACCCACCCTCTTTGTTCTGTTAAAAACGGTGGGATGCCTGAGTGGTTTAAAGGGACGGTCTTGAAAACCGTTGTCGCCTTTGCTGGCGACCGTGAGTTCGAATCTCACTCCCACCGCCAGTAAAGCTTACTAATTAAAGATATGTTTAATCCTGAAAATTTTGATATTTATAAAAAAACAAAAGAACCATCGCCTATGTTAAATCCAACAGAAAAAAAATTAGAAGAAATAAGAGAAAGCAGGTTGAATATTTTAAAATCGTCAGAGAATCTGCCGGTCTCGGTGATTTTTGGCCGGGAAATTAGAAAAAAATTAAGAGAAACAACTGAAATAAACGGCTGGCCCAAAGCGCCGGATTATCTAAAAAATACCAAAGATTTTTTTTCCTCAGTTGATCAAACCGTGGATGAAAAATGGCAAGAGAAAGCCGGCGAAGACCAAAAATCGGCTGCGGATTTATTAAAGGAAAAAACTGAAAAGTGGCTGGCAAAATTGCCGCCTGAATTTAAAAGAGAAAATTCAGACGTCACCGAATTACTTAGCGATCCTGATGAGCTAAAAGAAAAAATCAGGCTAAAGAAGTTTGATGTTTTAGAGCCATTAAAGAAATTTTTGCCAGACGCTTGGGAAACAATTGTGATGGTTTCTTCCGAAAGGCAGCTGGCTCAAATTGCCCTTTCTAAAGACTGGTTAAAAAATATGCCGGATAAAGCCTTTGAAAATTTGGAATTCAACCGGGCTGAATTAACGCTGCAAAACGATTTGGCGTCTTTGGTCGGCAAACTAATTGATCATGGCTATTTAAAACAGGGCGAATTGAATAAATTTTTGACAGAGGAAAACGAGGGCGAAACAGAGGGAGTTATAGGCAAAAAGTACGTTTATTCCCTCCCGGGCAAAGAGGGCGGATTCCAGCCGACTCCCTTTAAAGATGTTCTTCCTTTTGAACTTCAAAGATTTCAAAAAGATTTAGAATTTTTGTCCTCTAAAACTGAAAAATTAATTATGGAATGGAAACTCCCGAAATCATATCGGAGCTTGCCCGATTATTTAAGGCAGATGGCGGCAACTTATAATTCTGGAGAAACGGATAAAACCAAGCTTTACGAGAAATGGCGAGGATTATATCAAACCAACGCCGAGCTGCTGAAATCGGGTTGTCCTTTAGTCATTAATCCCCAAGAAGACGCCCCTCTTAATATTGTCAGTTTAGAAATACGCCTCGGGTTTTGTTCTCAAGAACTGAAAGATTTAGAAAAACAAAGCTCAGTCTATACTGAAGTCGCTTATTCTTTGATGGATGAAATTCGCCATAATCAGCCAGAGATTACTTCTCAATTACCTGCTAAAATTGATTTATTTATCACTGACCAGACTTACGCCTTCGGGCCGAATCTTCAATCCGAAACCCTGGCCGAAAGCTATCATAATCAGATATTTTTGCATGTTAACGCAGTTGAAGATATAGCAAAAAAAATTGAAATTCCGCTATTAAAAAAAGTGTTTGTCAAAGGAGAAATTGACCAGCAAGAATATATTCGCCAGGCGATATTGGAAGTTGCCAGACACGAAGTGGCTCATCAGGTGTTGGCTTCCGAAGATGAAAAAGTAATGAAAAGAATCGGCGAGTCCCCAGAGGCTAATATTTTAGAAGAATTAAAAGCCGAGGCAGTGGGGATGAAATTAATTGAAAATGAATTGCCCGGACTGTCAGAGACCGAATCTAAGGGAATACTGATGGCCAAAATTGGAACTTTATTTAATTATTTGGTTTTTCGAGGCGGGGAAGAAGGCTCCGAGGGAGAGGACTATCACCTTTGCGGCGTTAAAATCGTAAATGAACTTTTAAACACGGGTGTCGTTAAAATTGAAAATAATAAATTGACCATTACTGACGCTAAAGAAGGATTGGAAACTATTATTAAAATTGGCAACCAAGTTCTTGATATTTACAAAAATCCTGACACTACCCCCAGAAAAGTTGAAACGTACGTTAATGATCTTAGAAAAATAAAAGAAGCAAGCGGGCTGAAGCGCCTGATAAAAGTTTTGAAAAATAAATAGTCTTTTTTTGATTTTTACTGTTTCAACGCGGATAAGATTTTTATCCGTTTTTTCATTGTCAAAAACGTTGGTAATTGATAAAATAGTTAGGCGGGGGCTGAAATTTATGAATGAGATCAAAAGAAAAAATTGGCTGGACATTTCTTTAGAAGCGGGTTGGCTGGCTATTATTTTTTTTGTTCCTCTTTTTTTCCTCCGAGAGATGCATAATGTTTTTGAAATTCCCAAAAATATCTTATTTCAAACTTTGACCGAGATATTATTATTTATTTATTTGGTTAAAATAGTTCTTGGCGGGTTGCCCGGGCGGGAGTTTCTCTGGCAGAGGATTAAATATCTTATCCCGACTTTTATTTTTATTGTTATTTTGGGCGTTTCAACGGTTTTTTCCCAAGTCCCTTGGTTCAGTTTTTGGGGGTCGTGGGAGAGAAGAATGGGTTATTTGGCCTGGCTTCATTTTTTTGTTTTCGCCCTGATTTTAATCTTAAATATAAAGGGGAGAAAACAGATTTTTCGTTTGTTTTTTACTGTTACTCTTTGTTCTTTTTTTGTTGTTGTTTACGGAATGATTCAGGCCTTGGGGATTGAACCGTTTGAATGGACTTTTGACCCGTTTTTGTCAAAACGGATTTTTTCTTCGGTCGGCCAGCCGAATTTTTTGGGGTCGTGGCTTTTATTGGTAATGCCGATAATTTTTTATTTGTTCGTTGAAAAAAGACTACAACTTTCCTCCAAATCGGCTAAAAGAAAATTCGTCTTCCATTTTTTTCTTTTTATTTTGTTGGTTTTGCTTTTTTGGGCTTTGTTTGCCACTAAATCGCGCGGCGCTTGGATTGGGCTTATTGCTTTAGTTGGATTTCTAAGTATAGTTTTTATTTGGCAAAAGAATAAGAAATTGATGATTATCCCAATTTTCTGTTTCATTATTTTTGTCGGCTTAGTGGCATTTTTAAATCGGTCGGGTTTTAATAAAACTTCATTTTCTTATAATCCTTTTCTTTCTCGCCTACAAACATTTACTGATTTGAAAGCGGCGGGGAATTATCGGCTAATGCATTGGCGGGCGGCTTTGGATTTGATTAAACAAAGGCCGGTTTTGGGCTATGGTTTGGGGACTCAACGTTTTAACTTCCCCCGTTATTATGCTCCCGAGTTTGCTCTTTATGAAAAGCCAAATATTTATCTTGATTACGCCCATAATGATATTTTAGATGTGCTTTTAGCCGCCGGTTTTTTGGGTTTGGCCGGTTATTTATTTTTGATTATCAGTGTTTTTTACCTCGGCCTTAAATATATTTTTCAAAAAATACCTTCCGAGTTTACGGTTTATAGTTTAAAATTGATGGTTTTAGCCCTACTAGCTGGTTTGTTTGGTTATTTGGTTTCTCTTCAGTTTTCTTTTCACATTATGTCCACCTTAGTTTACTTTTGGCTTTTTAACATTTTGGTGACCGTTTTAGCTGGTGATTTGGGAGAAAAAGGCGATGCATCCTCTTGCTATATCTGTCCCAAAAGCGGCGAAGGGCTTACTCCTAAAAAAAGTTTAATTATTCTCTTGCTCTTGGCGCTTTTAGCGGTTTGTTGGTGGCATTTTAACGCTCGTTTATACTTGTCCAGTCATTATTTTTTCCAAGCTCAAAACGCCAAATTTTTAGGGGATTGGTCAAAAGTTATTGAAGAGCATCAGAAAGCAATTAAGTTTAGTCCCAACGACCCTTATTTCCGCCAAGAATTCGCTTTGACCCTATATCAGCTGTCTAATTTTGTTTCTTCCCCGGTTGAGTTGTCATCGGAATTGACCCCGGATTTGAAACAGAAGATTACTTGGCTTGATTTGGGCATAGAAAATATTGAAATGATTCCCCAAAGTAAAAGACCGATTGAAGCATTAATTTGGTTGCCTTGGCTGGAATCAGAAAAGGCTTATCTAACTAAACAGGAAAGCGATTTTATTAAAGCGGAAAAATCATATCAGAGAGCGGCTTTTTTCTCGCCCCAAACGGCTTTGATCTATAACAAATGGTGCGACTTGAAGATCTATGAGGGAAAATGGTCCGAAGCCATTGAAAGGTGCGAGAAGGCTATTTCTCTTTATCCCGATATTAATCATCCCCATCTCAATGCCGAGCATCGCCAAAATATTGTTGACGAGATGGTCCCGGTTTATCTGAATTTGGGTGAAATATATCGGCGCTTGAATGATTTGAAAAAAACAATTGACTATTATTATAAATCTGCTTTGCTTATAGTTGAGGTTTATTCTCCCCCTTATCCGGAAATTTTAAAATATATTTACGCCGAGATGTCAAGTTTTTATTTGGCAACGGGAGAGCCGGAGCGAGCAGATTTTTGGATTAAGAAAGCCCAAAGTTTATAAAAAATAAAAAGTAGAAAACCAAGAATGCAGACGTAGTTTGCTTTTGGTTTTAGTTTGAGTACTTATGTTTAAAGAAGGTTTTCCTCCGACTAATTCTGCCGAAGGAAAAGACAAAATTTCTGACCATGGGACGCTTATTTTAAATTGGCGTTTCCCCGAATACGCCCAGTATCAAAGAAGCGGGTCTTGGTATGCGGCAATAATTATCTTTTTACTGGCGTTTTTTTGCTATGCCATACTCACGGCTAATTTTCTTTTCGCCCTTTTTTTGATTTTATTCGGCCTGGTTCTTGTTTTACGGGTTCGTCGTTCGCCGCTTGAGGTAGAATTCAAAATTTTAGAAGATGGCATTAGTATCGGGGAAAAATTTTACGAATGGGCGGAAATAAAAAATTTTCACCTTATTTATCGGCCGCCTCAAATAAAAAGGCTTTATTTCGATTTGAAAAATACTTTTTTTTCCGATTTTTCCGTGCCTTTGGAAAAACAAAATCCCCTTGAAATCCGCGCGGCGTTAAAGAAATATTTGCCTGAAGACTTAAGCAAAGATTCGGAGAGTTTGACCGACAGTTTAGGACGATTATTAAAGATATAAAGCCTTATTACCCCTCGTCGTTCAACGGACAGGACACGAGATTGCGGATCTCGAAATAGAGGTTCGATTCCTCTCGGGGGGATTTTTGGCGCAAAGATTTTTTAAAAAATGCTGATTAACCATTTTTATCGTTTTGGTAAAGACGAATTATTTTTATCTGAAATAGATTTCAGTTTTAGTAAAAAATTATGGAGAGAGACGGCTGCCCGCCTTAGACCTTATTTTTCTTGAAGTCCTGACGGGCTTCTTTTATATAATAAAAAAATCGTTTTTAAGCACGATTTAATATGGTCGGGACGGACCCTGTCACTGAGACAGAGGACTTACCACTCTGTAGCCTTTGGCGAGGATGGTGGCGGTCCGGACGGGATTCGAACCCGCAACCTTCTGCGTGACAGGCAGATGATCTAACCATTGATCTACCGGACCTTTTCAATAATTTTGGTAAAAGTCTGCGGGTGATTTTCCGCCAGATCGGCCAAGATTTTTCGGTCAAGTTCAATTTTATTTTTCTTAAGCGTTGAAATGAAATTGGAGTAAGTTAGATTTTGGGCCCGGCAAGCCGCGTTAATTCTAATCTGCCAAATGGAGCGGGCAATTCTTTTTTTTGCCCGTCGGTCGCGATAAGCATAAACGCCGGCTTTTTTAATCGCGGTTTTGGCTAATTTAATTTTGCTTTTTCTTCCCCAGCGATAGCCTTTGGCTTGGGCAAGCAAGTGTTTTCTTCTTTTAATGTGGGCTTTTCCTCGTTTTACTCTGGGCATAAGCGCTCTGCTTAATTTATGATTTATGATTCAATCTTGTAATCTGCGGTCTTAAACCTAAAATTATATATGTTGTTTGACGGTTTGATAAAAATTTTTGTTCAGGGGTTTATCTTGGCGTTTATTTTTGACTATTTTTCTGGATTCGCGGGCGTTGAAATGATTTTGTCCGCAAACTCGACGCAGGATTTTTTTACTTTTTGTCAAATGCAGTCTTTTGGCAATTAAATTACTGCGTTTTTTCGTCATAATTTTTCTTGCTTATTAAAGCGATTAATTGGTTTCCTTGTCTTTTGGGTGATTGCTCAATTTTTGCGTCTTCACCCAGGGAATTGATAAATTGGTCTATTAAATTTTTGGCTAAGTCAAAATGAGCTTTTTCTCTACCCTTAAGTATCATTTCAATTTTTATTTTTTGATCTCGGTTAAGGAATTCTTTTGCTTTTTTTACCCTGAAGTCAAAATCGTGTCGGCCGATTCTCGGCGTTAGTCGAATCCCCTTAGTCTCGCCGATTTTCTGTTGTTTTTTTTGCTGTTTTTCTTTTTTTTTCAGATTATATTTAAACTGACCAAAGTCCATAATTTTTACCACTGGCGGGTCGGCCTTTGGACCGATTTCAATCAAATCTAAATTTTTCTCTTGGGCTATTTCTAAGGCCCTTTTTATTTCAACGATACCTAAGTGTTGGTCCTTTTCGTCAATCAAGCGTATCTGAGACGCATTTATTTTGTTGTTGATGCGATAGTATTTCAAGTTAAAATTTTAGATTTAAGAAGAGCATGGTTATCTTATGACTTTATTCCCTAAGTCGAGGTGGAGGTGACGAGAATTGAACTCGTGTCCAAAAAGCATTAACAAAAATATCTACCCTTATAGTCTGACTATTCGCCCGTTTAGATTTTCCAAACGAAAAATTTAGACGGGATTTTTCGGATTTTAGGATTTTAATCAGGCAAAATTCCTAAATCTTAACCTGGTTTTATTTTCAGCGCTCTGCCCCGGGTCTTCAGAGAACCTATCCCACTTGCTCCATCTAACGATGGGCTGAATTGACACCACTATTCAATAGCGGGAGTCAAGGATAGCGATGGCTGCCGCTTATATTAAGCTACAGCAAAAGCCAAATTTCTGTTGGCAATTATTTGTTTGAGAAGTTTTTGTGTCTTTCTCAAGACAAAGGGCAATTTTTATTATAAACTTTTTGTCGAGGCCTTCCACCCCCTCGCAGTATATTTAGAGTTTGGCGTTTTTTAAAGTATACCCAATTTGTCCCGAAAGTCAAGATGGATGGTTATTTGCTCGCTTTACCCTCAATTATTTCTTCTTGAACATTGCGCGGCACTGGAGCATAATGAGAAAATTCCATATTTGAGCTGCCCCGTCCCTCAGTCATTGATCGTAAGACGGTAGTATAGCCAAACATCTCTGCCAAAGGGACAACGGCGTCAATCAATTTGACTTGTCCGCGAGTTTTTGTCCCTTGAATTTGAGCTCGCCTGGCGTTAAGGTCGCCAATTACGTCTCCGATGAATTTTTCCGGGACGACCACCTCAATTTTCATTATTGGTTCCAAAAGAATCGGTTTGGCGTTTCTGACCCCATCGCGAATGGCCCGATTAGCGGCAATTTTAAAAGCCATTTCCGAAGAGTCAACTTCATGAAAAGAACCGTCATAGACAGTAACAATCATATCAACGACCGGATAGCCGGCGACAATTCCTTCACCCATTGCCTCAATGACACCTTTTTTAATCGCCGGGACATATTCTTTGGGGATAGCCCCACCTTTAATTTTGTCCACGAATTCAAATCCCTTGCCTCTTTCCAGAGGTTCAAGCTTTAACCAACAGTGACCATATTGACCGCGACCGCCTGATTGGTGGATGTATTTTCCTTCGCTTTCGACAACTGAAGTAATTGTTTCTTTATAGGCCACTTGCGGCCGTCCGACATTGACTTCAACGCTGAATTCGCGTCTTAATCGGTCGACAATGATTTCTAAATGCAATTCTCCCATACCGGAAATAATAGTTTGGCTGGTTTCCTCATTTGTTTTGACTTTAAAAGTTGGGTCCTCTTCGACTAATTTAGTTATGGCTATTCCCATTTTTTCTTGGTCCGCTTTTGTTTTGGGTTCAATGGCCACAGAAATTACCGGGTCAGGGAAAGTAATTGATTCTAAAATAATCGGGTGTTTGGGATCGCAGAGAGTATCTCCAGTACTGGTATTTTTGATTCCAACGATAGCTGCGATATCTCCGGCCGAAATTTCTTTCACTTCTTCCCGATGGTTAGCGTGCATTCTAACTATTCGGCCAACTCTCTCATTATTATTAGTAGTAGTATTTAAGACGTATGAACCGGATGCCAGTGTTCCGGAATAAGCTCGGAAATAACATAAACGGCCAACATATGGATCGGTAGCGATTTTAAAAGCCAAAGCCGCGAAGGGTTCTTTTCCATCAGGTTGTCGAGTCTCTTTTTCTTGTGTTTGGGGATTCTCCCCCTGAACGGGAGGGACATCCAAAGGAGAGGGTAAATAGCGGCAAATAGCGTCTAAAAGTAATTGAACCCCTTTATTTTTTAGGGCTGAGCCGCACAAAACAGGGACTATTTTTCCGTTAATCACAGCCTGACGTAATCCTTCCCTTAGTTCGTCAATGTCTAATTCTTCTCCAGCTAAATATTTTTCCATTAGATTATTATCGTTTTCAACAATAGCTTCAATTAATTTATGTCGATATTCTTTAACTTTGTCTTTCAGGTCTTCGGGGACATCTTCATCTTTCATCTCTTTACCCATTTTGTCCAAATAGATTCTGGCTCGACCGGTGAATAAATCGACAATGCCCTTAAAGTTTGCCTCTATGCCGATGGGTAATTGGACAGGATAGGCGTTTTTAGTCAACCGCTCGTGGATTGAATCCAAATCAGCATAGAAATTAGCCCCTATTCGGTCTAATTTATTAACAAAAGCGATTAAGGGAACGTTAAATTTTTCCGCTTGGTGCCAGACGGTTTCGGATTGCGGTTCTACTCCGGCGACACCGTCGAAAACGACCACGCCGCCATCAAGAACCCGTAAAGAGCGTTGGACTTCGGCTGTAAAGTCAATGTGTCCGGGAGTATCGATAATATTTATTTTAGTTATTTTTTGTTTCGAATCTGTTTGGTCAGACAAGACAGTCCAAAAAACAGTGGTTGCCGCGGCCGTAATAGTCACCCCGCGCTCTTTTTCCTGAACCATCCAATCCATTTCTGCTTGGCCATCGTGGACTTCGCCGACCTTATGTTTTTTCCCCGTATAATATAAAATTCGCTCGGTCATTGTGGTTTTACCGGCGTCTATGTGGGCAATAATGCCTATATTCCGCGTTTGTTCTAATGATAGTTCAGAAGTCATATTCTAATGGAGAAAACGGGCGAAGTGGGCAAAGGCCTTATTTGCTTCAGCCATGCGATGGACATCAGCTTTTTTCTTCATAGCGTTGCCTTGTCCTTGGGAGGCCTCGATTAGTTCTTGAGCCAATTTTTCCGACATTGATTTACCTTTTTTTGATTTAGCCGATTCAATAATCCAGTGGGAAGCTAAGACAAAACGACGGTTTTCGTTAGTTGGCATTGGTATTTGATAATTAGCTCCGCCAACTCGGCGTGACCTTACCTCAACTAAAGGAGAGACATTTTTAATCGCTTGATGGAAAGTTTCTAAAGGATTTTTTTTAGTCTTTTCTTTAATAATATCAAAACTGCCGTAGACTATTTTTAAAGCTATGGTTTTTTTACCCCTTCTCATAATATAATTGATGAACTTGGCTATTTGGGTTGAATTATACTTGGAGTCGGGAGCGATTTTTCTTTTTGGCGATTGTTTACCGCGCATAGATTATGTGGTTTCAGGTAACTAATTTTTTAATTTTCCGATTGTTTGGGCGTTTGAGCGCTTGATTTTAGTTTTTTGGCGCCGTACAATGAGCGACCTTGTTTTCTGCCTTCTACCCCGCTCGTATCATAGATACCGCGAACAATATGATAACGAACTCCGGGCAGGTCCTTGACTCGGCCGCCTTTTAGTAAAATAACCGAATGCTCTTGCAAATTATGGCCAATGCCGGGGATATAAGCGGTGACCTCCATGCCGTTTGATAATTTAACCCGAGCGATCTTACGCAGAGCAGAGTTGGGTTTTTTTGGTGTTTGAGTGGTAACCTTTAGACAGACTCCGCGCAGATAAGGATGACCTTTTGGCATCCTAATCCTTTTTCTTTTAAGAATATTAAAATTACTCTGCAAAGCGGGCGTTTTCGATTTTTTTTTGGTTGTTTTTCTCCCCTTGCGGACGAGTTGGTTAATTGTCGGCATAAAGTCATTAAAACATTAGAGCATTAGAACATTTTATCTTAATAAAAAAAAATGTCAACTCTTTATAATTGGGAATTAGAAACGAAAAAAGTTTTTAAAGATTGAACGACTGGCCGGTGATCAACCCAAAAATAAGACGAGCCAGCGGGGTCAGAAGAGTAAAAGCGACGAATAAAGCCAAAAAGATACCTCCAAATCCAAACCTCATCAAGTGAAGCCATTTATTGGGGAGCAAATCGGCGAGTATTTTCGAGCCGTCAAGCGGCGGCAGCGGGATCAGATTAAATAAAGCCAGAAAAATGTTGATGTAAACGATTAAGCCCAAATAAGTAAGAAATTGCATCAGTGCCAAGTTTATTGAGACGCTGGCGGAACCGATTAGAAATCTTAAAATCAGTCCTAAAACTAAAGCGATGAGCAAATTAACCCCCGGTCCGGCAAGAGCTACTTTTAAAGAACCGTATCTTTGGTCTCTAAGATTGTTTGGGTTATAGGGGACCGGCTTAGCCCAACCAAGAAATCCTCCCCAAGTAAACAATAAAAAGAGTGGGAGAATAACCGTGCCGACAAGGTCTAAATGAACTATTGGGTTTAATGTTAACCGGCCGGCGTCTTTAGCCGTGGAATCGCCTAACCGGTAAGCCATCCAGCCGTGGGCGTATTCGTGGAAGATTGCGGAAAGAATAATGATAAGATATAAGAAAATTCTAATATCCATTGTCAAAATGGTTTAAAGTGATAAAATGATTATCAATAATGAAAAATTATTGTTTGAAAGTCGAGAGTTGTAATTAAAATAGAAAAATAGAGAATCGTAAAAACCGAATTTTAAATTTCCATCACCGATTTTTAAATTTCTATTAGCTAATTTTGAGGTTTACTATGTCTAAAAGATGCGCAATTTGCGGGCGGGGCCCAAAAACAGCCGTTTCCCGGTCTCATTCTAAAGTGGCCACAAAAAGACGTCAATATTTAAATTTACAGATAAAAAAAATTTCTGGCAAGAGGGTGAGAATTTGCATCAAATGTTTGAAAAATTTGAGGAGGAAATTAAAACCTAAAAGTTAAAATAAAAAATCCAAATACATTTCCTGCTTTGGAGTTATTTTATCGGGATATTTTCGGTTGATTTTTAGTTTAGGATTTATAGTCTAAAGCTTAAAATCCAAGGTTTATAATTTATAACTTAAAGTTTTAATACCCGGGGTATAGTCTAGCGGTAGGACGCACCCTTGGGGTGGGTGTAGTGGCGGTTCAACTCCGCCTACCCCGACCAATCTAAACATTGCGAATTTTGCGGGCAGTTTGTTTGCTCGCTCGCCCCGCCTGCGGCGGGGCTTCGCTCGCATTTTTCCGTATATTTCGGCACAAAATCAAAGGGTTTTTGAAAATCAAAAATCAGGTTTCTGTCCAGCAGGCGGC
>CAZMJP010000017.1:0-17087 GCA_964566895.1 uncultured Gammaproteobacteria bacterium | reverse complement strand
TATATTGATTATCAAATAATAACCAACAATTATTTTTTAATATAGCACGTTTTAAAAAATGCGGTTGTGGATAACTTTTAATAAGGAAATTGTTGGCGGCCATTTTCAGAAAGGTCGGACACTGAATTTCATACAGGGATCGGCCGGACGAATAAAAAAGTTTGGAAGCGAGGCTTCCAAACTTTTTTATTCGTCAACCTTCATCTCTTCCAATTCTATCTCAAGGGTTGATTCTTCTTTGTCGCGTAAAATAGTCAGAACAACCTTCTCCCCGGGATTTTTCTGTTGAATTAAATAAGTTAAATTTTGGTCCTGGTTCAAAACAACGTCATCAACCTTGATAATCACATCGGCATTTTTAACCCCTGCTTGAGCTGCCGGACTATTCTCTTCCGGCGAACCGTAAACAATGGCTCCGTTAGCTAAATCTTTAAACAACGGACTGGTTAATCCAGGCGCTTGTTCAAGACGCAGATAATCAATGCCCAAGTAAACCCGACTAATCTTTTTATCTTGTAAAATCCGGTCTATTTTACCGGCAAAATACCAAGCCGGAATTACTCTTTCTCTGACAATCAAACCAATTAATTTTCCGTCTAGACCAAAAATCAAAGAATTGGGAACATTGGAGATTGAAGTCTCAAAATCCAAACGCAAAAAATCGGAAAATTCATCCGTTGAATAAACCAAATCCTCTGTTTTATAAATATCTCTCGCTTCGGGCTGACTGACTTCCGTTAAATGCAAATTTTTAAACTTGTCCAAAATAAGTATTTGACGCCCCGGAGTTATTTCGTCAATCAAGACAAAACCAACAGGTTTTAATTCTTCGCCAACGTCAACTTTTAAAAAACTGACGCCGGTAACCGGGTCTTGAATAATTTCCTCAACAACAAAAATCTTATTATTATTGTCAAGGGCCACATATTTTGTTTGTCCGTCTAAATCACCGCCGCCGATTAACCATCCATCACCAGTGACAGGCACCCCCTGGATTATTATCTGCCAAGGAGCGTAAATCTGTTCTAAAAAAGATAACTGTCCATTCTCCGGAATTATTTTGGCCTTAAAAATTCTTAATGTTTGCCCAAATAAATCCTGAGACAATTTTTGTAAGCGCAAATCATTGGTCACGGTAACGTTTTTTTCAGTAACTAAAGTCGTCTCTTGGGTGGGGAGAAACTTAGCCAAATCTATTTTTTTGCCCCAGGGAAGATTGACCGAAGAATTGGTAAAAATAAAAAAAACAGCCAAACCACCAGCGATTAGACCGCAAACAAGGGAGATAAAAACAGTTAACCAAAGTCGGGGCTTAACAACAGCCGGTTTTTGCAAACGGTCAAATTCTTTATTCTGATAAAAATTTTCTACCTCTTCCTCAACGTTGTTCTGATAATTTTGTCTTCTTTCCCAACGTCGACTTTTTTCAACCTCAACATCCTCCCTCTCTTGTCTGTTTTCTTTATTTAGGTCGTCAATAATAATTTTTTTTGTGCCGTCACGCTCCGAAGTTTTTGCCTTAGAACGAGTTTGCTCTACTTCGGGACGCTCTGGCGCAAGCGGTTGTTCTTCTGCCATAGATTAATTATGATACCGTATATTATAGAAACTATCAAGGCATTAAGATGAAAGCCAAAGGGTAAAAATCTAATAACTAAATAAATCTCGCTTAAAACCAAACTGATGGTAATTACTTTTTTAAAGTCCCTTTGCTCGGACCCGGACTGACCGGAAGAATAAATCAGCCAAAAAAACAAGACAAAAACCAAAATAAAATCCAGATAAGAAAACAGCCGAAACGGATCCCAGTCCATTAAAGTTCCTACGCCCGACAAAACCCAATAGCTAATCATAAAATTGATTAATCCGGTTACTTTTTCCAAGCTATGAGGCTCATAAACGCGAATCTGGTGGAGAAAAGAATAAGCACATTTCAAAAAAAGACCGGAAAAAAAACAAAAAACAATAATAAAAACATATTGCCAAAACCGATTACTTAAAAAAAGAAAAAACAGCAAAGCGCTAACCGTTAAAACAATTATTTCAACCAAAAACGGCCAGCCTTTTTTAAAGTATCCCTTGACTGTTAAAAATCCCGAAAGCGACGATAAAATAAAAATAATAAGATAAACAACGGTTGTCTTAACAATGGTCGGATTTTGAAAAACAAAAAGCAATAAAAACAAAAAAATAATAGGCAGATAAATATATAATTTGTCCATTATTATTAATATTTTAACGATGATTTAGACAAGACCCATTGTTTCCGGGCTGATCTCCTCCCATTCTCCGTTTACCTCCTCTTTATAAATTTTTAATTCCACCACCGGCTCGCTATTTGAATAAACAAAATCAACCGCCGTCTTCCCGCCGATTCTCTTGGTGTGAAGCACTTTTTTGTCAATAACCCGAGGCCGGGAAATTTTTTCCAGTTTTATCCGCCCCAAAGGGCCCTTGAACTCCACAATCTCTTTCTGCCCAATTATTTTTTCCCCGGCTGAAGTCTCCGCCACCTCAAAATCTTCACTGTATTTTTTATCAATACCAAACCTTTCTTCAACTAAATAAATTAAATTTTCCCATTTGGTCGGATTCATCCCTTTAGAAGCAAATTGCGATTAAACTTAATCTGCTAAAATTAATCATTGATAAAAACCTTATTTTTAGTCATCACCCGCCTAAAGCAATCGGGGCACCGAGACTCGAACTCGGAATCTCACGCACCCGAAGCGTGCGCCTTACCATTAGGCCATGCCCCGCAATTCACCCGGTAAATTATAGACAGCGGACGTTGCAGGGGACGCCCAAGACAAAGTGGACGGTATAGGATTTGAACCTATGACCTCTGCGATGTGAACGCAGCGCTCTACCGCTGAGCCAACCGTCCACCACATTTTAATAAACGCCTCGCTATCGTTTTAAAAAGCCGAAGCCATTTGATACATCGGCAAAATAATAGCCGCAACCATACCGCCGACAACCACGCCTAAACAAATAATAATTACCGGCTCAAGCAAAGCGACTAATTTTGACAAGATATTTTCCACCTCCCGGGCATAAAAGTCGGCAATTTTTTCTAAAACCTCGTCCAACTGCCCGGTTTGCTCGCCAATAGCCATTAAATTCGAAAGCATTTTCGGAATATGAGGCGCTTCTAAAAATGAACTGCTAATTGAACGGCCTTCTTCAACATCTATAACTGCCCCAAGAATTGTACCTTTATAAACCACGTTCCCAACCACTTCAGCCACTATTTTTAACCCGGAACTAATGGGAATGCCGCCGATAATCAAGGTGGACAAACTCCGGGTCAAACGAATAAGATAAACCCTTTGGAAAAGCGGGCCAAAAACCGGTAAACGAAGCATAAACCTGTCTAAAAAATTTTTCCCGGGCTTACTCTTAAACAAAAAATATAAAACAAAAATCAGGAGAATAAGAACAATCATGATAAAAACAAAATATACCTGAAAAAAATCACTAATACTCATTAGAATTCTGGTCGGTAAAGGCAGGGCTATCCCCGCCTCTTTTAAAACGCTGGTCAGCTGCGGAATAACAAATTTTAACATTAAAATCATCACTCCAACCACAGCGACAATAACAAAGGTCGGATAAATCATTGCCCCCCTAATTTTAGCCATTAAATCAAAATTCTTTTCCTGCTCATTAGCCAAGTAATTTAAAACTTCGTCAAGCTTGCCGGCTGTTTCCCCCGCCCGAACCATATTAATATAAAAATCATCAAAAACTTTGGGGTATTTAGCCAAGGAAGAAGAAAATCTTGTCCCTCCCCGAACATCGTCAGTCACCGATTCAACAATACGCCTGAGAAACGGACTACTTGTCTGTCGGCCTAACACTTCAAGAGATTTAACTAAGGGCAGGCCGGCCGAGACCATAACCGAAATCTGGCGGGACAGAAAAACCATATCTTTTGACTTGACTCTTTCCAGAAATTTAATCCGAAGAGGTCGACGCCAAAGAGGCAAAGCGCTGCTTTCAGTCAAAGAAATAATAATCATCTCCTGAGCAGATAGCGCTTCAATAGCCGCATCTTGATTTAACGCCTCAATGGTTCCCTCAACCGTTTGTCCCTTAGAGTTTTTTGCTTTGTATTCAAAAAGCATAAAAACAAAAAATAGTCCAAATAACCCGAATGTATCCGAATGCCACGAATATAAGAAAAAAATACCTTTGATATTTGAAGCATTCGGATACATTTGCCTGGCGGACCCTATTTGCGCAGGCAAGCAGCGGGCAGATAGTTTCGGATTATTTTATCTTCTTAACAACGACCTAAACACTTCTTCGTTGGCGCAATATTTAAGAGCCTCTTCAGCCATCACCCCGCCTGAAGAAACAAGGTCGGCTAAATATTGATCTAAAGAAATGGCTGTTCTGTCTTCACTGGCTTGCAAAATCCCGGCTAACTGATGAAACTTGCCGCCGGCGATAATACTCTTAACAGCTGGGGTGGCCGATAAAATCTCTAAGGCCCTAATCCGACCTCCCCCGATTTTAGGCACCAGACGGGAGCAGATGATTCCGCCCAAATTTTCGCTTAGAAAATATCTAACATTATCTTCTTCGTCAGCTGGATAGAAACGTAAAATTCTTTTTAGAGTTTTTATGGCTGACTCTGTATCAATAACGGCAAAAACCAAACTGCCGGCCTCGGCAATAGCAAAAAGTTCGTTCATTACTTGGGCGTCTTCTATTTGACTAATCATAACCACGTCAATGTTTCTTTCCCGGATAGAGCCCAGCCCGGATAAGAAAGAATCGACATCTTTCCCCACCTCACGCTGCTCAACAACACTCTTTAATCCGCTCAATACCGTTTTAATCGGTTTTTCAATTGTAGAGATAAATTTAGCTTCGCGTTTATTAATATCATTAAGCAAAGAAACAACTAATGTTGACCGCCCTGAATCTCGCGGGCCGGTGATAAAGACAATCCCCTTTTTGATCTTAGTAAATTTTTTAACCACCTCTGGCGCTTCTAATTTGGCTAAATCGATAATTTCTCGCGTCAATAATTTTATCCGCAAACTTAAAGCTCCTTTTTGATAATAAACGCTTATTTGACTATTCCCGACCCGGCCAATTTCTTTTATTACGGTCACCTGCTTTTTCTTCTCTAATTCCCTTTTCTGGTCTTCATCTAATAAATCGGATAACAGCCCCTCAATAAACGAAGCGGACAAGACATTCTCTTTGGCCAAAGATTGCATCTGACCATCAACTCTGACAAAGGGCGGCTGAGCAGTTAGTAAATAAATTTCCGACGCTCTCTGCTCCGCCGCTTGCTGACAAATCCTATTAAAAGTTGTTTCAATTTGAATAGACATAAACTCCAATTCCTATAAAAATTGAAAATTTAGGTATTAGAAATTCCGTGGCGGGATAACGGCTATTCCCTCGCCACCCTTAACACTTCCTCTAAAGTAGTTTCTCCACGCAACGCCCTGATATAACCATCTTTAATCATCTCGGTCATTTTTTGTCTTTTGAATTCCTGTTTAACTTGTTCAATTTCGCAGCCGCTAACAACAATTTTCTGCATTTGTTCAGTCATCTCCAGAGCCTCAAAAATACAAGTTCTGCCTCGATAACCCTCATTGTCGCACCTTGAACAGCCGGTCCCCCGATAAAACTTTAAACGGCCGTTTTTTTGGCGAAAATCACTTAAATTAACCGTCTCAACCTCCTTTAATTCCTGTTCTATCTGCCTTTCTGTTGTCAAAGGCAAAACAATCTCCTGCTTGCAGTGCGGGCAAATCTTTCTGACCAACCTTTGAGCAACAACTAAATTCAAAGACGAAACGACTAAAAATGGTTCGATGCCCATATCAATCAAACGGGGAACGGCGCCGAAAGCATTATTGGTATGCAAAGTAGAAAGGACAATATGGCCGGTCAAAGCCGCATGAGTGGCTAAATCAGCCGTTTCATTGTCGCGAATTTCTCCGACCATAATAATATCCGGGTCCTGACGAATAATTGAACGAAGTCCCGAAGCAAAGGTGTAGCCAATTTCCGGCCTGGTCTGAGACTGATTAACCCCTGACAAAAAATACTCAATCGGGTCTTCTAAGGTAACAATATTGACCCCCGGCTGGTTAATCCGCTTCAATGCCGCGTAAAGAGTGGTCGTTTTGCCGCAACCAGTCGGACCGGTGATTAAAACCAAACCATGCGGCCGAGTCAAATTTTTCTCTATTGCCCTTGCCCCGTCGCCCCAAAAACCCAAGTCCTCTAAACTAAAAACTCTCCTGGCCGGGTCGAGAATCCTCATTACGGCTTTTTCCCGGTCAAGGAGGGGAAAAACCGAAACGCGCAAATCAACTCTTCTTTTAGAAACCACAATGCCAATACGGCCGTCTTGAGGAATTCGCGTTTCATCAAGTTTCAAATCAGCCATAACTTTAACCCGAGAAATAATAGCTGAATGAAGGTGGCTGGGCAATACGGCTGTCTCCCGTAAAATCCCGTCAATTCTGTAACGGATTCTAGTCTTGTCAGCCAAGGGTTCAATATGGACGTCGGAAGCGGCGTTATCTACGGCGTATTTCAAAATCGAGCCAACCAGTTTGGCAATCGGCGCCGACCGACTAATTTCCTCCAAAGTAACCGCCTCTTTTCCGGCCGGACCGACCGGAGCAAACCGGGCTTCAGCCGCGCCAACCGCCTCTTCAACCTCAACAGCCAAACCAGTATACTGAGCTAAAATATTCTTTATCGCCGAGGTTGAAGCAACATAAAGCTCCACTTTTAAATTTCTTTGCCGGGCAATAAAACTTACCGCTTCTCTGGCTTTAAAATCTCCCGGGTTAAGAATAGCCACTTTTAAAACATCCCCTTCCTGAGTAAAAGCAACTATTTGATAATTTTCAGCTGTTTCTTGAGGAATAATTTGTAAAACCTTGCGGTCAACATTTACTCCGTATAAATCAACCACCGGCAGATTATATACCTGGCTTTTTGCCTGAGCAATTTCTTCTTCGGGAATTATTTTTTTTGTTTCCAAAAGAACGTCCGGAGCCAAATCTACCTCCCCGGCTTCAACCAAAAAACTTTGATATTGGGGCTGAGAGAGCCGACCTTTATCAACCAAAAATTTTAAAATTATATTTTTTGTTTCTCCGGGCATAGGCGCTAAGAAAATCTTTTATCTTTTATATTTTATTTTTTACTTTTCCCCTTCTTCCTCCCTGACAAACGGCACAAACGGATTGGGACGTCCTTTCTCCACCGCTGTTAAGGGAGTAAAAAAATCCTTAACATAAACCATCTCTCTGAACTTGGGATTATCAAGAACGGTTTTAAGTTTGTCTATTTTAGGTATTGGCTGCTGTAAATAGGCCGGCCTAACTATTAGAAAAGTAGCTATATCCGAAGGCTTCATTTTAGTCAGGGTAATATATCTAATTAAAACACAGCCAGTAATTATAATAATGGCGATAAAAATTAGTAAAAATGCGTGTTCTCGTTTGAGTTTCATCCCTTACTTAGAAATTATGTTTTTTAGGCGAAATATAAAATTAATTTTATCATTATTATAGACTTTTGTTATTCGAGTATACTTTCCCTTACCCAGGGTCAAAAAAATCTGAACGTAATAATTTCTGGGAGAGAGATTAGTCCAAATAATAACTTTTAATTGAGAGGGAAAAAATGTTGCCCATCTCTCCTATATCTATTTTTTCCACGTCCATAATCCGAATGTTTTTTTCAATGAAGTCTAAATATTGTTTGATCGTCTGGTAGCTTCCGCCCTTAAAAGTAAGATTTGTTGTCACCACCCCCTGGCTATAGTCAACGCTAAAACCAACCAATTCTAACCCTGATTGAACGTCCAAAATATCAACTTGTTTCAAGGCGGCGGGCAAATCCATTTTTTCAGCCACTACATAATTCAATTTTTCCAACTCAGCCTTATTAATACTGCTCGCCTCTTTTTCCCAAACCTTTAATTTCTCAAAATAGTCTTTTTGCTCGTCTAAAATCTGTTGATAAGTAGCTAAATCAAAAGGACCGCCATTAGCCGCTCGGTCTTTTCTAGGTTTAACAACAAAAAAATATTCAAATGAAAAAACAACTAAAACCAAAATAACAATTAAAATCCACCAGTATTTAACTAAAAAAGTATGATACCACTTTGGTTTGAAAACTGTTTGTGTTATTTTTGCCATCTGAAATTACCTTAACATCTTAATATTTTAACACGACAGTATTTGTTTTTCACTAACGCTTTTTTACTTACGGAACACTCCGTCAACCAGGGTTAGACTGAAAGAAGCGCTAACGCCTTTGGGCAACTTTCTAATTCCCGATGTTTTCACCTCCTTAATGAAATCGGGGGCGTTAGAAAAAACAATATCTTGTTTGGCCACGGAAACTAAATCTCGAGCTGTGGCGTTTAAGTGAATTACCCCTTTAGTGTCAGCGCTAAAATCGCCGAAATAAATATCAGGAATAGTATAACTTTCCAATAAACTAAAAAATCTGGTCCAATAAATATGATTGTTCAAAATATTCTCAACCCGGGCTGCTTTATCTTCCAAACCAATAATCTCATCTCTCTTGCCTAAATAAGAAGCGCTCTTTGCTTCCAATAATTGTATTTCTCCTTGAATCCGACGGACTTCCATACCGATTTTTTCAAAATGCCAACTGGCGTACAACCAAACTATAATCGCGGTGGTTAAAATAACGATCAGGGCGGCTAAAAAAAACAAAAACCTGGAACGGATAATTCTGGGGATAACCACAGCCCGCTCCGGCATTAAACTAATTTCAAGACCTTCGGCTTCGGTTTGTCCAACCTTGTCGCCAACCGATTTTTCTTTTTCTTTATTATTCTCCATTTTAATTTAACTCTCTTAAAGCCAACCCTATGGCTACGGCAAATCTCGGAGCCACCTCTTCTAAGGCCGGCTTTAATTCCTCCGCATAAGCAACCCGAGACCAAGGATTGCCGACCAAAACACGCAAATTAAGTATTTTAGCCAAATAATCGGCTAAATTAGGCAAAAAAGCCGAGCCGCCGGAAAGAACCACCTGTTCAACCGTCTTTCCGGACTGATCCTGATAAAGTTTAAGCGAATAATTCATTTCGTCAACTACCGGTCTGAGGATGCCTTCAATAACTTGAGGTATTTTTGACCCGCCAGCCATGCCAATATCTTTTTTAAATTGTTCAGCTCGCCTAAAGTCAATATTCAAACTGTTGGCGATGGCCCGGCTAATGGTTATCCCCCCGACATCAATGCTCCGATTAAAGGCCGGCACCCCTTTTTCAATAATAACAATATCTGTAGTTAAAGCGCTGGTATCAAGAATTATGGTCGTGGCTTGACTTTTGCCAATTAATGAACGCGCCAAAGCAAATGACTCTGTTTCCAAGGACAAAAGTTCCAGGTCGGCTTGTTTAAAAATCTCAACATATCTCCTGACTAATTTCTTTGAAGCCGCTGTTAAAAGAATCCGATAATTTTTTCTTTTTTGGCTGATTTGAATAGTATCAATAATCCGCCAATCTAAGACCACCTCTCCAATCGGCATGGGAATAAACTTTTTAGCCTCCCAATGAACGGCCGCCTCAAGTTCTTTTTTATTCATTATGGGCAAGGTGATGACTGAATTAAAAACGGAAAAATTGGGCAAGGCGGTTACCGCTTTATAAGTTCTAATCCCAGCTTGAGTATATAACTTTTTAAGCAAAGCGGCCACTTTTTCTAAAATAACCTTCGGGTCGCCCTTAATTATATCTCCCAAAGACCGTTCAGCATAACCATAAGTCAAAAGAATCGGCACTCCTTGTTCTTTAGCTAACTCCACCAATTTAATGCTGGTCGATCCTATATCGACGCCAAGAAAACTATTTTTTTTCCCTAAGCCAAGAAAAGACATAATTATCATCAAAACATTTTAACATTCTCTCCATCTCCTCATTCCTATGTTATAATGTTATAATGTTCCCATGTTCCAATGTTCTAATTATATAATAAATCCCTATTAAAAACAAGCAAGGATGTGGATAAAACTAAAAAAATTTATTCTTGATATTTTATTCCCAATCCATTGTCTCGGCTGCGGGCTGGAAAAACGTCTAATTTGCCAAAATTGTCTAAACAAAATCCCTCTGCCCCCCCAATTTTTTCAGCCGGACTTACCCCGCCATATAGACAAACTTTTAGTCGCTCTTGATTATCATCATCCTCTGGTTAAGAAAATTGTTAAAATTTTAAAATATCCGCCCTACGCTTCTTATCTATCCAAAGACCTGGGACAATTGCTGATCAAATACTTGCAAAGCCTGTCTCCGACATCTCCTCCTCTTCTCCAAAATAAAATAAAAGAAGAGGCGGGGGGAATTACTTTTTACTTGACAGAAAATAATTTTGTTCTGGTTCCTATTCCTCTCTCCAAAAAGAAATTGGCCTTCCGCGGATTTAACCAAGCCGAATTGATTGCCAAAGAATTAAGCCAAAAATTTAACTGGCCTCTTAACCCAAAACTTTTAAAAAAAACGAAGAGCACTCCTTCGCAAACCGGGCTTAATTTCAGTCAGCGAAGAATAAATGTGAAAAATACATTCGCCGTCAATAACTCGTTCAGAAACGCCGCGCCGAAAAACATCATTCTGGTTGACGACATTGTTACCACCGGAGCCACCCTTGAACAAGCGGGAAAAATATTACGTCAAGCCGGAGCGGAAAAAATCTGGGCTATTATCCTGGCTAAAGGATAACCCTATACAGAGGTCCGGTCTCTGTTAATTTTTATTCCGACTAATATAAACAAACCGACCAGAAACATTAAAATTGAAATTATCTGCGCCAGTCTTAATCCCAACAGCATCGGCTGGGAATCAATCCTTAAAAATTCAAGCCAGAACCGGCCGAAAGAATAAAGAATTAAATAAAAAGCGACGACTTTCCCCGCCTTACCCTCGCCCCTCCGGAGGCCTGCCCTCCGTAAAAAAATTAAAAATAAAAATATTAAGAAATTCCAAATCGATTCATATAAAAAACAAGGGTGAAAATATTGAGCAGATAAAAATTCAGCCGGCCGATGCGATAAAAAAATCGGAATGCCCCAAGGGAGATTGGTCGGCCAGCCGAAAACTTCAGAATTAAAATAATTGCCCCAGCGGCCGACAGCCTGAGCAATAATCAAGCCCGGAGCAATCAAATCGGCCAAAAATAAAAAAGAAAGCCGGTGTTTTTTAACATAAATTAAAATAACAATCAATCCGGCAATCACCGCGCCGTAAATCCCTAATCCGCCCAGCCAAATCTTGAAAGCGTCAAAGGGATTTTTTAAATAATAAGGCAGTTCGGATAAAAGATGATAAAGCCGGGCGCCAATCAAACCAAAAATAACTAAATAAAAACTTAAATCCTGAATCAAGGGACGGATTTCCAATCCGCCAGGTTGTGACTTACCCAATTTTACGGTTATAAAATAAGCCAATAAGATACCTAAGACAATTAATAATCCATACCAATAGATATTTAAAACCCCCAGTCGCAAAATAATCGGCTGAGGTTGGTAGGTATGCAAAAAATTAAACAAAAACATATTGAATAACGAAATGATCATTTATTTCGTCATGGGCGGTCCTGCTTCGTCCAAAACGCTAATCGGTTATTCGCATTGTCCACTATTTGAAGAATCTGTTTCCCTTCCGCCAAATCCCGGACCGGGCGTGCCGCTGGAAAAGGACTGGGAACACTGTTCCGGCGCCGAATTAAACGCCTGACAAATCACTGACTTATAATTCTCCGGCGACCGGGGATTAATATTAACCACTTGCCCGTTAATGACCGTAGTCGGCGAACCGCGGACGTCATACTTAGTATTTAAATCGTCATCCACGCCAAATCTGGGATACTGACCGTTAAGCCAGGTGTTTTGGTCATTGTACTGGACGCTGACCTGATACTCTTCGTCAGTGGCGGAAACGCAGGACGCCAGTTCTTTTTCGTTGATTTTCGCCGAAGACAAACATTGTTCAGATTCCCCACTTTGGACAAAACAACTCAAATATTGACTGAACTTTTCCGGCTCTTGCTTTTGAACGCAGTACTGGGTCAGATTTTCATCCAATTCTTCTTTCCCGTGCATGGCGTAATTGACAAAATGTATCTTAATATCGGCTTTATCTTTTAACAAATCCATTACCGGCAAAAGCGCTTTCTGGGCTTGAAGACCATAAGGACAATACGACATCACAAACAATTTTACCTCTGGCTTATCCAATTTAGGAACCGCCGACGGTTGAGAATCTCCTTCTCCCGCCGACTCATTTGTCTGCGCTAAAAACTCCCGGGTGTCAACCGCATCAGGGAATAAAAGACCGCCATCGGTTGAAACATAAGAGTCATATTCCCGCTCATTGATTTTAATGGTGAACTTGCAAAGACCGACCTTTCCCAAACAATCAGCCGAGATTAAAGAAGCGGGCGAATCCGGCGCCAAAAGATTTTCATTGATAAATTTAACCGCTTTCTGGGCTATTTCGTCAGCCGGCTGGCGAACTAAAATATTCCCAATACCAAATCCGCCGGTCAAAACAGAAACAATTAAAACCAAAAACAAGACGCTGGAAATAATTTTCCAAAGACCAAATTTACAGCATTTCTTTGTTTTTTCCAAACTCTTTATTTCTTCCATAAAAAGGTGAATTACAAATTAATTTCAATTCATTATATTATGAAATCTTTTATTTTTTTTGTCAACATAAAAGTTTGGAAGCCTCGCTTCCAAACTTCTTAATTAAAATAATTTTTCAATCATCTTGCCAATTTGCAATATCTTATTTTCCTGAAAATAATCGCCAATTATTTGACCGCCAACGGAAAAATCGCCTATTTCGCCCACCGGCAAAGAAAGCGCCGGTAGGCCGGCCAAGTTAGCCGAGACCGTGTACACGTCGGCTAAATACATACTCAAAGGGTCGTTAATCTTCTCTCCCAATTTCCAAGGCAAAACCGGGCTGGTCGGCGTTAATAAACAATCAAATTTCTCTTTGGCGAAAACGTCGGTGAAATCTTTTCTAATCAAAGCGCGAACTTTTTGCGCCTGCAAATAATAAGCGTCGTAATAACCGGCGGAGAGGAGATAAGTTCCCAAAATAATCCGCCGCTTAACTTCACTGCCAAAACCCCGACTCCGCGATCTTAAATAAACATCCAAAAGATTTCTTGCTTTGCTCTCGGAAAAACCGTACTTAATCCCGTCATAACGAGCCAGATTTGTCGAAACCTCAGCCGGCATAATAATATAGTAGCAAGCCAAAGCGTATTTAGTATAAGGCAAGCTGGTCTTCTTTACCTTTGCTCCCTCTTCTTCCAATTTCTTAATTAATTGTTCAATTGTTTTTTTTATCTTCGGGTCTAAACCGGCGACAAAATATTCTTTAGGCAAACCGATTTTAACGTTTTTCAATTTTATTTCCGCAAGATTCCCGCCTTCCACCTCAAGACTAGTGGCGTCTCTATTGTCTTTCCCCCGAATTGCTTGAAATAAAATAGCCGCGTCTTCCACATTTTTGGTTAAAACCCCAATTTGGTCAAGTGAAGAAGCCATAGCAATTAAACCGTAACGCGAAACGCAACCGTAACTTGGTTTTAAGCCAACTAAACCGCAAAAACTGGCTGGCTGGCGAATTGAACCGCCAGTGTCAGAACCCAAGGCGCCCAAGCACATATCAGCGGCCACAGCCGCGGCCGAGCCGCCCGAAGACCCACCAGCCACATAAGCCGGATTTAACGGATTTTTGGTCGGGCCGAAAACGGAAAATTCGGTTGAACCGCCCATGGCAAATTCATCCAAATTGGTCTTGCCTAAAAAAATCGCGCCGGCGGTTTTCAATTTTTCAATAACCGCGGCATCGTAAGTGGCTTGATAATTTTTTAAAATTTTGGAACCGGCAGCGCAAGGCAAATCCCGAATCAAGATATTATCTTTAATCGCCAGAGGAATGCCAAACAAAGGGCCGACCGCCGACCGACTGGCGATTTTTTTATCCGCTTCTTTCGCCCGCGCCAAAGCCGATTTTTCAAAAACCGAAACAAAAACGTTAAGCCGCTTGTTTTCTTTTTTAATTTCCGCCAAGCAGGATTTAACCAATTCCTGAACGGAAAACTCTTTTTTCTGCAAACCGCGATGGACGGCTGAAATTGTCAATTCATTTAAAAACATAAAAATATTAAAACACAAGAATAATAAAACAAATTATTTTCTTTAAACCCTTCTGTTTTCACGCTTTTGTGTTTTTATGTTTAGAATCTTCTTCGTTTTTATCAATCCTTTTTCTTGCCGCGGCGCCTGTTGAATTAACTTCTCCGCCCCTTTTCTGCTTCTCTGTTTTGATTCGTCCTGACGAAAAACATTTACCAGGCTTGCTTCGCCTTTATAATGGGACAACCCGGATTTGATATTTTTCATTTTCGCTTTTCTTAATTGGCCGACATAAACCAAAATCTCGCCAAGTTGCTTTTGGTATTTTTTCATCTCCGTTGGAGTCAACTCCAAACGGGCCAATTTGGCAATATATTTTACTTCATCTTTGGCAATAGACATACAATTATATTACTATCTTATCATTCTTAAAAACTCCTCTTCGTTAATTATTTTAACTCCCAATCCTTTCGCTTTTTCGTATTTGGACCCGGGCTCTTCGCCAACCACAATAAAATCGGTTCGTCGGCTGACCGTCTCGGAAATCCTGCCCCCGAGAAATTGAATCTTCTCCTTGGCTTTTTCCCGCGACATCGACTTTAGGGTGCCGGTCAAAACAAAACTCTTGCCTTTTAATGTTTGTCTTGCTCTCTCCGGACGATGATTCCTTATTTCCACTCCGGCTTTTTTCAATTTTTCCAAAAACCGCCGGTTGTCCTTATTTTGAAACCAATCGACAATACTCTGCGCCATTTTCGGCCCGATCTCGGGTAAACTTTGCAAAGTTGATAGATCAACTCTAGCGAATTTTTCAAAACTGCCAAAATGTCCAGCTAAATCAGCCGCGCTCTGCTCGCCAATATGACGAATACCCAAGGCCTGAATAAAGCGAGCCAAATCTATTTTTTTACTTTGATTAATCGCTCTGCTCAAATTAGCCGCCGACTTTTCCGCAAAACGCTCTAAAGGCTCCAAATCTCCCGCGGTTAAATTGAAAATATCAGCCGCATCTCTAATCAAGCCCTGATTCATTAACTGAATAACGATTTTAGGACCCAAACCCTCAATGTCAAAACTCTGCTTGCCGACAAAATGGGAAATCCGCCGATGTTCGGAAGCAAAACATTCTTTATTTGGACAATAATAAGCCACTTCGCCGGGATGGCGAGTCACCGGGGAATTACAAACCGGACAGTTATTGGGCATTTTAAATTTCTTTTCCTTGCCGGTCCGCAAATTTTTCAAAACTTTAATCACGGCCGGAATCACGTCCCCGGCCTTCTCAATAATCACCGTATCGCCGACGCGGACGTCCAGACGGTCAATCTCGTCCTGATTATGAAGGGTCGCTCGGGAAATAAGCGTCCCCATCACCCGAGTTGGCTGCAAATGAGCCACCGGCGTCAAAACCCCGGTCCGGCCAATCTGAACCGAAATCTCTCTGACGACCGTCGCTGCCTCTTCGCCGGGAAACTTATAAGCGCGCATCCAACGAGGCGACTTGCCGACAAAACCCAATTTTTTTTCCAAAGCGACATCGTTTAAAACCACCACCACGCCATCGTAATTAAAAGGACATTTCTCCCTTTCTCTCTCCCATTCAGTATGGCAGTCCCGGACATCCTCTAAGTCCCGGCATAATTTCGCCTTAGTATCGATTTTAAAGCCCAACTCCTTTAAAATTTGATGAACCTGCTGATGGGTTTTTTGCCCTAAATCAGTGATAATTTCAAAGACATAACAATCAAGCCGCCGTTTAGCCGTTATTTTCGGGTCTAATTGACGAATTGACCCGGCAACCACGTTTCTCGGATTGGCAAACTCCGGCTGCCCAGCCGCTTCTTGCCGGCGGTTAAGCTCGGTAAAATCTTTTTTTCGCATAAAGACCTCGCCCCGGACAACGACGTCAACCGACTTTTGTAAACGCAAAGGTACGGCGTCAACGGTTTTGATGTTTTGAGTCACGTCTTCGCCAATCAAACCATTGCCCCGGGTGGCGGCCGTCACCAAAATCCCTTTTTGATAAGTCAAAACAATGTCTATCCCGTCAATCTTCCGCTCGCAAAAATACAAAGGGCCGTCCTCCGCAGATACAAAAATCTGACCTTTGTGTTTTTTTTTAAAATAATCACTCATATAATCCTCCCAGTTCCGCAGTTCTTGAAAATCAAATATATCCTCCATGGAAAGAACCGGTTGAGAATGGCGGATTTTGGAAAATTTTTTCAAAGGCTGGCCGCCGATTCTTTGAGTCGGTGAATCTGGTGAAACAAATTCTGGGTATTGTTTTTCCAATTTAAATAACTCGTGTTTTAAAGAATCCAAAGCCGCTTCGGAAATTTCCTGCCGGTCCAGAGCATGATACAAATAGCGATGATGATTTATCTCCTTTTTCAGCTTTTCAATCCTGTCGCGTATTTCTTTTTTGTCCCGCGCTTCTTTTTTAATTATAGCCATATTCTCATAACAATTACATTTAACAGGCCCAAATAGGCCTAAACAGACCTAAACAGGCCTGACCGGTGGTCCAATTTGACAGGGTCCGACCCTGTCACGGTTAAACAGGGTCGGACCCTGTCAAATTACTGTCAAACTACCCTGTCAATTAGAATTAGTTATCGTTAAAAATCAATCTAAAACTACAGAGCCCAAAATTTCACAAATCGTCTCCGCACTTGGTCTTATTTTTTCCATTTCCACAAATTGCTCCATAATACCTCCTTTATAAATCCATTTAGTATTACGTTTGCCCAAATAATCCATATAACTTGACCAAGGATAATTTTGTACCCTTTTGATTGAATCTTCTTCTTTTTCATTTTGATATAATCCCTCTGGATTATGAAAATGAATATAATATGGCAAATATAAAAAATGTGATTCTTTTGTTA
>CAZMJP010000016.1:4547-18502 GCA_964566895.1 uncultured Gammaproteobacteria bacterium | reverse complement strand
CAACTGGACGCCATTGCCAAATATCTGAAATCCCGGGAATATAAAGTCTTTTATCTTCAAAATATCACCGACTTGGACGACAAAATTATTGAAAAAGCCCGGAAGAAAAAAATAGAACCGCTGAAATTAGCGCGCGAATTTGAAAAATATTATCACCAAGACGAAAAAAAACTAGGCATTAATTCGGTGACCAAACACGCCCGCGCCACCGATTACATCAAACAAATAACCAAACAAGTAAAAACCCTGATTAACAAGGGCTACGCCTACAAAACCGAAGACGGCTATTATTACGACATTAAAAAATTCAAGGACTACGGCAAACTTTCGCGGCGGACCGTTTTGGGGTCCGAAGACGCGGTCTCGCGCATTGACGAGGGCATAAAGAAAAAAAACCGAGGCGATTTTTGTCTTTGGAAAATTTCCAAACTCGGCGAGCCGAGATGGCAAACCGAACTCGGCGCTGGCCGGCCGGGCTGGCATATTGAAGACACGGCCATTACCGAAACTATTTTTGGACCCCGATACGATATTCACGCCGGCGCCAAAGACCTGATTTTTCCCCATCACGAAGCGGAAATCGCCCAAATGGAAGCCTCTTCCGGCGAAAAACCAATGGTTAAATACTGGCTCCATACCGGCTTTTTGAATGTCAAAGGCGCCAAAATGAGCAAATCCCTGAAAAACTTTATCACCGTCAGACAAGCGCTGAAAAAATATTCCCCTCAAGTTCTAAGATTTTTTTATTTGAACAGCCACTACCGTTCGCCCATTGACTTCAGCCCCGAAATACTGGAAAAAGCAAAAAACGGCCGGCAAAGATTGCAGGACTTCATCCAAAAAATAGAAACCGACGGTAAAGACGATTTGACGCTGATTGAAAAAACTAAAGAAAAAATCGTTCAAAATCTGGACAACGATTTTGACACGGTCAAAGCCATAGCCGTTATTTTCAACTTCGTCAAACAATGTCATAAAAGAAATCTTGGCGGGGAAAAGACGTTTAAATTTTTTAGAGAACTTAACAAAATCTTCGGCGTTTTTGATTTTAAAAAAACGGCCGCCCCTTTGGAAATTAAAAAATTGACGCAACAAAGAGAAAAACTCCGCCAACAAAAACAATGGGCCGAGGCGGATAAAATCCGCCAAAAAATAAATAAATTGGGTTTCCAAATTGAAGATACACCCCAGGGCCCGGTAATAAAAAGGCTGGAGAATTAGTCTCCAACCTCTATAATTTGGGAAAAATTGTTCCCTTCAGAGCCAAGGGTAAAGGCGGATTAACTCCTGCCAAATCTTCTCGCCGATTTCTTTGATTGACAAAAGCCCGCTTCGCACCGGGTCCTCTATCACCAATCCGACCCGTCCCTCATCAATAAAAGAAATAAATTCATCTTTTCTGACGCACTCAACAACGATAAAATCCCGGGGGAAAAGTTTAACCACTTCCAAATAAGCCGTTTCCGCGTTTTTCAAGTGTTTGATATCCTGTTCATGGATATCTCTTTTTTTACCGCGCAAATACTCGCGGTCCCCCTTTTTCCCTACTAATTCATAAGCAATCTCCGCTGGCACATGCAGAAAAAAATTCACGTCGGGCCTAGGAATGCCCCAGAATTCGTATTCTCTTTTTCTAACCCAGCGGAAAAATTTACGTCTCTGCCATTTCCTTTTTATTTTCGCGCCCTGATGGCCCATATTGGAGGCGACATAACGGTTTGCCAAAACAACCCGACCCTGATTAAGCCATCTTTTTATTTTTTCTTCACCGGCGGCAAAACGGTCAAGGGCGTAAAACTCCGACGCCTTATACGGCCCCATTTCTTGCCAACTGCCATAATCTCCATTCAAATACCGCTCCACGAAATACGCCGACGACTGGCCATACTGAGGAAAATCTACCGTTTCCAGCTGATGACCCCTCTCCTTTAATCTTTTAACCAAAATATGAAACTGCTCACTTTTCCCCGAGCCGTCCGTTCCTTCAATAACAATAAATAGACCTCTTCCTCTCATATCACCTCCTTATTTTAGTTTTAAATTTTTATATTTTTTTTCGTGAAAGTCACACGGCCGGGCATTTTTATGACAAAGGTCTGACCTCGGAGAGAAGTCGAGCCTCTGTAAGGTATTTTTTGTTTAATATCTTGAATCATCACTGCGTTTTGATCTATAGCTGTATTTTCAACCCCGGCCCCATTGTTGAAGCCAAAACAACATTTTCTATAAACGCTCCTTTGGTTTTTCGCGGTTTATCTTTTTTAACAGCCGTTAAGAGGGCGTTAAAGTTATCTCTGATTTTCTCTTTGTCCCAAGAAACTTTACCTATACTTTGATGAAGACTGCCACCGGCATCGCTTTTAAAGTTTATCTTGCCTTTTCTAATCTCTTCAATTGTTTTTTTAACTTCCGTAGTAATGGTTTCGGATTTTGGATTAGGCATTAAACCCTTAGGTCCCAAAATTTTGGCAATTTGAGTCAGAGTTTTCATCAATCCCGGTTCGGCGATAGCAACATCAAAATCGCATTTATTGGTATTTTTAATTTTCTCAATCAAATCTTGCCCGCCAATCAAATCCGCCCCCGCTTCTTCGGCTTCCTTGACATTAGAAGAAGTAACAAAAGCGGCAATCCTTTTTTTTCTAATTCCACCGTGGGGCAAGACCGCCGAACCTCTAACCTGCTGTTCTGTTTTTTGCGGGTCGATGCCGAATTGAATATGGACATCAATCGTCTCGTCAAATTTGGCTGAAGGGTTCGCTTTAATAAAATCAATTGCTTCGTCGAGCGTATATAATTTAAATCTGTCTACTTTGGACTTAATCGTTTGATAACGTTTACTGCGCATAAGCAATCCATTAAAATTTAAAGATGAAAAATGAAAAATTACAATCTAAAATTAAAAACTTCTAATAGTCTATAAAAAAATCTTTTATTTTTTACTTTTTAATTTTCAATTTCTATCCCCATTTGCCTGGCCGTACCTTCAATTATTTTGTAAGCGGCATCCAAATTATCAGTATTCAAGTCGGGCATTTTAATTTTGGCGATTTCTCTAACTTGGGCTTTGGTTATTTTGCCGACTTTCTCCTGAAGAGGATGCCCAGACCCCTTTTCAATCCCGGCCGCTTTTCTAAGAAGATCCGAAGTCGGAGGCGTTTTAGAGATAAAGGAATAAGTACGATCTTCATAAACCGTAATTTCAACTGGGATGATATTACCAATTTTATCTTGGGTTTTTTCGTTAAACTTCTTGCAAAATTCAGGAATGTTAAGACCGTGCTGACCTAAAGCCGGTCCGACCGGCGGAGCCGGGTTAGCTTGCCCCGCGCTAATTTGTAATTTTATAATTGTTTTTACTTTTTTTGCCATAAATCTCAAATTTTTGGGTAGTGATCTATATTATATTTTTTTGACTTGTAAAAAATCCATTTCAGTCGGGGTTTCTCGGCCAAAGACAGAAATCAAAACTTTTATTCTCCCTCTCGCCTCGTCTATCTCAGAGACTTTGCCTTCAAAACCTTTAAATGGGCCATCAATAATGCGAACCGGAGAGCCAACATCAATATCAATTTTATATTTTGGCTCTTCAACGCCCATCCTCTTTTGAATGGCTTTTATCTCTTTCTCAGACAAGGCAATCGGAGTGGTCCCGGACCCGATAAAGCCAGTCACGCTGGGGGTATTTCTAACCACATACCAAGAATCATCAGTAACAATCATTTCTATTAAAACATAGCCGGGAAAAATCTTCTCTGTCACCACCCGACGCCGACCGTTTCTTATTTTAATCTTTTTTTCTGTCGGCACTAAAACCTGAAAAATCTTATCAGACATGTCCATAGACTCAATTCTCTGATGAAGATTCTCAGCCACATTTTCTTCATGACCGGAATAAACGTGGATGGCGTACCACCTCCGACCTTGTTGTTGTATTTGTCTAGGCATAACTTACCAAAAATAAAAATGAGGTCTATATCACTATTTGCAGAATCTGGGTTAAAATAAAATCAATTACCCCCAAAAAAGCGGCCATAGCCAAACAAATAACCACAACCAGAATCGTATTCTTAATTGCCTCATCTTTGGTTGGCCAATTTACTCTTTTAAGTTCAACAATAGAATTTTTAATATAACTGGTTAACTTTTTAAACATATATTTATCGGTCTTTAAAAAGAGCCCCGGGCTCTTACCTTAAGAAATATAGCACGGTTTTAAAAAAGACGCAAGTAGATTAAATATCCAAATTTTTAACTCCTTTAGCATGAGTTTGGATAAATCTCTTTCTCGGCCCGACCTCTTTGCCCATTAAAATCTCAAAAATTTCATCAGCCTTAGCCGCATCTCTAATTTCAACTTTCTTCAAAATACGACGGTTTGGATCCATAGTGGTTTCAAAAAGTTCTCCCGGATTCATTTCCCCCAATCCTTTATATCTTTGGACGTTAACCCCGTCCCTTTTTCCCGACTCAGTCTCTCCCTCATCCCCCGTTGATTCATTAAGGGAAGTTTCAGCCGTCGACCCAAGACCGAGGGGCTGGCTGATATTTTTAATTTTAAAACCTTTAATTTGCTTTTCTTTCTTAACCTTTTTCTCTTTCCCGCTCAAAAATTTTTCTTTTTCCTCGTCAGAATAGGCATAAATTATTTCTCTGCCGGTTTGGAGGCGATACAAGGGGGGTTGAGCAATATAAATATATCCTTGTTTAATCAATTCTGGAAAATAACGATAAAAAAAGGTCAAGAGAAGCGTTTTAATGTGCATTCCGTCGCTATCAGCGTCACTCATTATAATAACCATATGATAACGAAGCCTGCCAATCTCAAATTGTTCGCCAATGTTCGTCCCTAAGGCAATGATTAAAGATTTCAACTCTTGGTTAGCTAATATTTTGTCCGTCCGCGCCCTTTCCACATTAAGGATTTTCCCTCGTAAGGGCAAAACTGCCTGATACACCCTGTCCCGCCCCATTTTACACGAACCGCCAGCGCTGTCGCCTTCAACAATATATAATTCGCTTCTTTCGGGGTCTCTTGTTGAGCAATCGGCTAATTTGCCTGGTAAAGTCAAGCTATCTAAAACGCCCTTCCTTAAAACCGCCTCTCTGGCGGTTCTAGCCGCCTGACGAGCCTTAGCCGCCAGCAGGCATTTCTCAATTATGGCTTCGGCGTCTTTTGGATGTTCTTCTAAAAAATCTCTAAAGGCTGCGGAAAAAACCGTTTCCACGGCCGATCTGGCTTCTGTATTGCCTAACCTAGCTTTAGTTTGCCCTTCAAATTGAGGATTGACTAACCGCACGCTAATCACCGCAGTTAATCCTTCCCTAATGTCGTCTCCGGATAAATTAATATCTTTTTCTTTTAAGTATTGCTTTTCTCGGGCAAAATTATTTAATGTCCTGGTTAGGGCAGAACGAAAACCAACAATATGCATACCCCCTTCAGATGTATAGATATTATTGGCAAAACCAAGGAGCGTTTCTTTGTAATCGTCAGTATATTGAAGGGCGGCTTCAACAAAAATATCCCCTTCTTCGCTCTCGACTCCGCCCGACTCGCCGGTGGGAATTTTTATTTGTTTTTGAACATAAAAAATATTAGAATGCCGCAATTCATTAGTCCGGTTCAAATAACGAATAAAAGAAGATATCCCTCCCTCAAAATAAAAGGTGTAGGATTTAAATAAGTCTGGACTTCTTTTGTCAAAAACCTCAATCTCTATTCCCTTAGTCAAATAGGCCTGCTGGCGGAGGTGGGAAAGAATGGTCTCCCAGCTAAACTCAATTTTACCAAAAATCTCCGCATCGGGTTGAAAAGTAATAATTGTTCCCGTGCCTTTAGCTTGACCAACCACTCTAACCTTTTTTAACGGTTTGCCTTTTTTATATTCTTGAACCCATAATTTTCCGTCTCGCTTAACCTCTGCTTTGGCATAAGAAGACAAAGCATTAACCGCTGAAACGCCAACTCCGTGCAAACCGCCGGAAACTTTATAAACCCCCTGCCCAAATTTAGCTCCAGCGTGCAATTTAGTCATTACCACCTCCAAGGCTGAACGGCCGGTCGGTTTATGGATGTCAACCGGAACGCCCCGACCGTTATCTGTCACTCTGACCATATCTTTGGGCAAAAGCTCAACGATAATCTCGTCACAATGCCCGGAAATCGATTCGTCTAAACTATTGTCAGTCACCTCAAAAATTAAATGGTGCAATCCCTGAGAACCGGTGGTCCCAATATACATTGCCGGCCGCCGCCGGACCGGTTCCAGCCCCTCAAGCACGGTAATCTGTTTAGCCCGATAATCGTCAACAGCCGCCTTTTTCAAGACAGAACTTTC
This sequence comes from uncultured Gammaproteobacteria bacterium, assembly GCA_964566895.1. Taxonomy (GTDB): domain Bacteria; phylum Patescibacteriota; class Patescibacteriia; order UBA2591; family UBA6264; genus CAZMJP01. Next base: position 12,161 of record CAZMJP010000016.1, on the reverse strand, counting down.
TTTGACAACCGAAACTTCTTTCGGCGTGAAGCTCTTTTTAGAAACAGGGACTTTCTTTGGCGCTCTTTTCGGCGTGGAAGCCCTTTTCGATACAGAACCCTTTTTAGAAACGGAAGTTTTTTTAGAACTTATTTTTTTTGGTTTTTTTGTTTTTTTAGCCATAAAAGAGTTTAGAATTTGGGATTTAGGATTTTCATTGCGAAGCAGTAACTATATTATACCACAAATTCGGATTTAAAACAAGAAAAAACGCCCTGTTTTATCAAGGCGCTGGCTCACAGAATACAGAGGTCTGGCCTCTGTCTACCTCTAACCTCTGTCTACCTCTAAACTTTTTTTCTGGTTATCAATAGCAAAACGAAAGTCGCTCCCAGAACAAACGAACTGCCCACAAAATAAGGCTGATATTTTTCCAAACTGAACGTTTTTTCAATAACGACATCCGACTCTTTCTCGTTTTCCAAGGCGGAAACCGGATCCTCTTTTGTCAAGACCACGATATCTTGGTCGCTCCGGGGCAAAAGCCGCAACTCATTATCGTAAATGCTCAAAACTCCGGTTATCTCCGCTTGGTCGCCCTCACTGATTTTTGATTTATCAATGCCAGCCGTTTCTTTAAAGTAAACCAAAATCTCTTCGTCATCGCCATTTTTTATAAAAATCTTCGCTCCGGTTTTTTCAATAATCGTCCCCTCGGCTTGAACTAGACGCCCGACCATCCCTCTTCTATCCAGCTCCAACCCCGACAAAAGCGCCGGTTCAACAATTAAACCGCGATTTAAAACCGTAATATCTTTAGCGGTTTTAATTTTGATTCTTCTTTCGCCCCGGGACTGGGAGATCACCCCCTGAGCCAAAATCTCGTCGCCGATTGCCAGTTCGGGAAAATTCTTGTAATAGGAATAAATCTGAGCGCCATTAAGATAAAAAATCTGCTGGCCCAAAACGCCCGGCTCAACAATAACCACTCCTTTTATTTTAACCGACGTCTCTAATTCCAAACTCTGGATTTCGGGAATATCAAAACTGCCGGCAAAAACCGGCAGAAAAACAAAAGCCAAGACAAGTAAAAAAACCAAAAAAAACATTCTTTTGTTGACCGACCTTAAACACATAGTAACCTCAATCCGCGCTCAATTCCGGTTGCTCATATTTGCCAATAATTAAATAATCAAGAATAATATTGCTCTCTTTGTTGATATTATTGCCTTTCAAATAAACCTTGCCGGCCTGATTCAGTTCAGGGTCGGTTACTGACCATTCCTTTTCATAATCCCAACTCTCGTCCAAACTTTCAAACTTGGTTCGGTGATTAGATTCATAAGCCCAAATCTGATAATCTCCCCAGATGTTAAACTTGAGAGCCAACTGACTATCATAGCCCAAGCGGTTGGCCGCTCCGCCGACTATTTTTTCCAAACGCAAACCCAGATCATCGCGGCTCTGACGATTATAATCGCCAAACTGCCAATAATTTTCTCCATCCTGATATCGGTAATCAATATATCCTTGCTGGGCATACCGGTTAAGCCAGTCATTTTTGCTTAACATCATTTTAGCTTTGATATAAACATTTTTAATGTCCTGTCCTAAATTGGGAATAAGATAAGCGTCAATATAATCGTCGGGGGAATCACCCCTGGAACCGGAATTGTAAAATTTGGCATAACCGTTTTCCGTATCCCAAGCAACGCCGGAAGAAGTATATTCAGAAGAACGGTTGGTCTCAAAATCGTCAAACCAGACAAAGACATCTTTTCCGTTGCCCTGATAAGTGGCTGAGGGATTATCATAATAAAGATAAATCATTTTTTCGCTGTTAGCCGGAATCAACGGAACTTTAACCCAGAAGACGGCCGAGGTTTCGGCAATATAAAACTCATTCCAATAAGGAAGTATTTTGCTATTATCGCTGGGGTCGGTAAAACGAATATCTGAAAAATCGCTCTCCATATTTTGTTCCCAATCAACATTAATCTCAACCGAATAATCAACCAGATCCGGCGTGCTGGTGGTGTTACTCGTATTATCAATCGTGATTTCCCTTTTAAAACCCCAATCAGAAAGCTCTAAAGAAGACCTGGATTGAGAACTGGTTGGAGAATATCCTTCGTTTTTTACTGAAACCTCGGGTTCTGGTTGGGTATATTTGCCAATAATTAAATAATCAAGAATAATATTGCTCTCTTTGTTGATATTATTGCCTTTCAAATAAACCTTGCCGGCCTGATTCAGTTCAGGGTCGGTTACTGACCATTCCTTTTCATAATCCCAACTCTCGTCCAAACTTTCAAACTTGGTTCGGTGATTAGATTCATAAGCCCAAATCTGATAATCTCCCCAGATGTTAAACTTGAGAGCCAACTGACTATCATAGCCCAAGCGGTTGGCCGCTCCGCCGACTATTTTTTCCAAACGCAAACCCAGATCATCGCGGCTCTGACGATTATAATCGCCAAACTGCCAATAATTTTCTCCATCCTGATATCGGTAATCAATATATCCTTGCTGGGCATACCGGTTAAGCCAGTCATTTTTGCTTAACATCATTTTAGCTTTGATATAAACATTTTTAATGTCCTGTCCTAAATTGGGAATAAGATAAGCGTCAATATAATCGTCGGGGGAATCACCCCTGGAACCGGAATTGTAAAATTTGGCATAACCGTTTTCCGTATCCCAAGCAACGCCGGAAGAAGTATATTCAGAAGAACGGTTGGTCTCAAAATCGTCAAACCAGACAAAGACATCTTTTCCGTTGCCGTCATATACCGCTGAATCATTGCCATAATATTGATAAATAACGACTTCTGAATATTTCAGGATTTCAGAAATTTTGACCCAAAAAACGGCCGACTGATTTTCCTCATATTCCTCGCGATAAGACGATAGAATTGTCATCCCGTCCGCGGCGGTAAAACGCACATCGCCAAAACTGGCTTGCATCCCCGGCCGATGAGCAATTTCAATTTCCACCGCGTAATCGGTTAAAGTGTTGGCATTGTCCGTATTATCAATAACTAAAAGTTTGCGTTCATCCCAATTATTCAACCACCGACCACGAGTATTTTCCGGAGTTGGATTAAATTGAAGTAGAAAATCATCTGCATTATTGTCCGTATCGTCTTTGTCTTCATTTCTTTGCAACGATTGGTTTTCTCCCGGAGCGGCCGGCGGATCGCCGTCTCCTTCTTTAACATATTCAATATCTCCCCAAGCTAAAGTGTCAATATATTGTTTTTGCAATTGCTCAGACGACTTTCCCTTCGGGTCAGACAAGTAAATAACCACTGAACCTTCGGTATTTGAAAACTGGCCGTTTGAATACGGTTGGCCCTGGTCATTTTTAACCTGCCAATCGACGCTTGATTCAGAAAATCCGTAAACGCCAATTAGGTAATAACCGCCAGCCTTAATTTCCGCACCGTCAGGAAATTGTTTTAGACGTTGAGGCGCGTCCCCCCAATTCTGCTCCGCCGAATAATAAGCAAGATACCGCCCGTCTAAAGAAATATCCTGTTGGGTTGGATTATATAACTCCACAAATTCATTGTCGTTTATCTGGACCTCACTGATAACCAAGTCTTCCATTTGAATTTTATGTTCTTTGGGGCTGGAAAATTCTCCGCAGTTGCCCGCTTTATCACAAGCTCTAACCCTAAAGGAATAATTTGTCCGATTAGTCCCCTTTAATTGATGTACCTTGTTCGCAGCCAGAGTTGTTTCCTCGCCGTATTTGATTTCATAATGGTCAATCCCGCTAAAGTCATTGATTTCGTCCCAAGAAAGCTCTAAATCTAACGGAGTTTCCTTTTCCTTCACCGCCAAATTAGCGATTTTGCCCGGCGGCGTTTTGTCAAAAATAAAGTTAATTTCCGCAAGGCTGGCTTGAAGATTAACGCGTTGGCCACTAAAAATTTTCTTTGCCCTAGCGCGAATAAAATATTTACTATCATCATCCAATAAACCTTCTAGATTATAAGACCATTTATTTTCCTCTTTGTCCAAGGTTACGCCCTGGGTAATCCATAAATTACTCTGATTTTCGCGCCAAACACGCTCATCGTCTAAGTAATAAGAATTTTCTCCTTTTTGAATTTGAATTTCCACCTCGTCCGGATCCCCGGAGATGGAACCCTCAACCACCTCGGGCAATGTGCTGACATTAAAAAAACCGGCTGAAAAATCAGTGCCGATATCGGAACTCGGGCTGACTGTATCTACGACCCAGGTATAAACGGTGGCATTTATTTGTTCCTGCCAATTGCCAGCCGCATCTTTGCCAATAATGTAAAGATTATGCTCGCCGTCGGATAAGTCCGAAAGGGTGAGATGAACAGAAATTTCTGTTTCGTTGCCGTAGCCCCCTTGGTCCAGTTTATATTTGTAGTGAGTTACATCTTCGCCTCCCACAGTAATATCAGTTGTCGTTTGATTGGTTGGATTGTCCGGCTGGCCACTTAATTGAGCAGTCGGCGGCGTGGTATCCTTCGGCTCAGGTTCCGCCTCCGGCTCAGGTTCCGCCTCCGGCTGGTCGCTATTTTCTTGTCCAGGCGTACCTTTATCAACCGAACTTTCAAACCAGTTATTATCTGATTGTCTTTCTATTGTCTTTCCATTGCCAGAGCCGCCCCACTCGTTTAAGTAAGTCAATTCATCTATCAAATTTCCTTGGCTGTCTTTAAGGGCAATTGTTTCTGAAGTGTTATTTAAAGAAAAAGAGCTGTCAAAAACAACCTCGGTAAAATCTGGGTAATTAATTAAAAATTGGTCGGCGTCGTCGGCAATAATGGCATAAGCGCCGGATGGCAAAACCAAATTTCCTTGTCTTAAAGTTAGGCTATGATTAGTTTCCTGTTCATAAAATTTCCAGCCGGATAAATTAATATCTTCATTGGTGGTATTGTACATCTCAATCCATTCATAGCCGGTATCAGAACCAGTCGGATTATACATTATTTCATTAATAATCGCGTCGCCCAAAAAGTATGAAATTGACTCCGGCTCCGGCTCTTTTGGTTCCTCTGGCTCTGGCTCCTCCGGTTCTGGTTCGGGTTCAGATGGCAAACCGGTAGACAAACTCTCCTCCCCGACTGCGGCCTCTTCAGGGAGTTGAATATCTACTATCGGAAGAGCAATTTGATTGATTAGCCTCGGAGTTGGCGTAGCCGTTATTAACCAATCATTATTGTCTATATTTGTGTCTTTACCGTCTTGTTCCCGAGCCAAACTCAGTCCCTTATCCGGTTTTGGCGCGTTATCGCCAACATTGCCATCGTCAAAATCCCCGTAAGCCACAGAATCAATAATTGTCCCCTGATTTTTTAATTTAAGAATATCTCCGGAATTATTAAGATAAAAATTAAAACCTTGCCCGTGTTCAAGCAAAACAAAACTGTGAGGCGAAATAATTAATTTATTTAAATACCTTGCTTTGCCTGTGCCGTCTTCAATCGTCCAATTAGAAAGATCGATTGACTGACCTATGTTGCTGTATAATTCAACCCATTCTGATTCGGCGCTAACCGAATTAGGTAAAAACTCGTTAATAACCACATCCCCTGGTTGGAAAACTATAAACAAAGGTTTGCCAGGTTCGGCCTCTTCCTCAACCGGTTGGACTTCGTTTGTCTCATTTATCTCCTCTGTTTCTTGTCTAATTTCTGTTTGCCAAGATTCGGTTTCAGAGGGTCCTTCCTCCGAACCGCCCACTCCTCCCCTGCTTCCCCCCATAACTTCCGCCCCGGACTCAGGCTCAGTTTTAATTTCAGACTGAGATTTGGAAGTAATATCTTTAATTTCCCCAAAATGTTCAACCACCACATCTTCATACTCAACAGGCTGATCAAGCGGTTCTATCCCTGCCGTAAGTAAATCCATATCTCTTTGTATTTGTTCCTGGTCCCCGAAAACGGTTTGTCTATCAACAAATTCACCGACCTGGTACATACTTGACTTAAATCCATCTTTAAAATTCTCAATTGAGCCAACGACTGTTTTTACTTTTTCGTTAATCTCTTTTATTATTTTAATTTCAAGAAGCTTATCTTTTGTCGTCCGTCTTAAATCAAGATTAACCGTCCCGCCGCTGGCAATTTTAATTCCATTTTCTACCGTCTCAATTTTATGGATGATATTGTTATATAAAGCAATCGCCTGAGCTATTCCAAGCTGGCTAAAGGCATAACTTTTTGCGGCCCCTTTAATAACCCTCCAACCGGCGAGCCCGGCGGCTCTGGCAGACAGGTCTGAGATAAGTTTTGTTCTTATTTGCTCGTCGGAAAGAGCCCCTTCTAATTTTGACCGGTCGCAACCGGTCAAAAGAATATCATTTTGAACGTCCTTTAACGTGTCCTGGCTGTATTGGGTGAAAGGAAAGAAAAAATACCGATTATCATCGTTTTCTTTTCCAAATAAATTCGCCCCCAGTAGATATTTAACCGCTTTGGCCGTATAGCCGGCGATTTCTGCCGCGCTGATATCTTCCTGCTTATAGTCTCCCCATTCATCGCTTTGATAATGCTTTTGTCTGCTTTGCTGGTTTATCTCTTCCCTTTGTTTTTTTGCCTCTTCGCCAAATTTTTCCGTTGTCTCTAATAATTTTTTTGCCTCTTCTAAGCCGAGTTCTTCCAAAAAATTCCCTTGGCCAAATTTATGGATTTTGGAAAACTCTTTTGTTTTGGAAAAAACGTCGCCGTGGGTATTGATTACGGTTGTATTGTCAAAACCGTTTGGAGTAATGTCAATTGTTTGAAAACAGTGTTCGTTAATCCATTTTTGTTTACCCACTTCTTCGTTTGAAACCAAGCTGTCGCAACCGGCGCTTTCGTACATTTTTTCCACAAACCCGACTGAAGTCCACTCATTGTCTGACGGCCCTTTTTGTTTATGATAAGTAAAATCAAATTTCTCACGACCTATAATCTGCCAATTAATATTTTCTATCATTGTCTTATATTCTTTTCTCCCACATTTGAAGCTCTTCGGTATTTTAGCTCCAACAAATATTTCTCCTTTTCTTTCGTCAAGAAAACAATTGGCCGGGATTTTCCTCACTCCGCTATAATCTGCCTCAACAATGGTATGTTCTCCTGTTAATTTGTCTACCCCAATATAAATCGCCACCCCACCAGGATAAATCTCTCCCGGCATCATTGGAAACTCTAATTCAGTGTAACCATACATTCGTCCGTTTTCTGAGGTTTTATATAAAATCGCGCCCCACGGCAAGGCGTAAGCTATATTTATATTAAAAAACAATAGTAAGGCTATTACTAAAATGAAAAATAATTTCTGGGCTAAAACACACATACTTCTAAAAACCTAATAATCTAAAAGATATGTATTACTTATATACTCTTCTATTTCTGCTTCTGTGCCCTCCTCAATCTCGTATTCCTGCCCAGTTAAAGACTCCGCCGCATCGGCAGCAGCCGCTCGTATCGTATACTCCTGGTGATTTAATAATGTTTTTAGAGATTCAACTATCGCCTGTTTATCTTTTATATTATACTGCTCGGCCATATCCTCTATGCTTAATATTGCTAAACTCCGATTACCAACATCCCTCGTCTCATTAAGAGCAATTTTTAAAAGTTCGGGGATTTTATCTAC
>CAZMJP010000016.1:0-4447 GCA_964566895.1 uncultured Gammaproteobacteria bacterium | reverse complement strand
CAACATCCCTCGTCTCATTAAGAGCAATTTTTAAAAGTTCGGGGATTTTATCTACCGCGCCTATTTGGATTAAGCCCTGACTGGCCCAAAAATGCGGAGCCGGACCCTCTTCTTGCAATATCTCTAAAAAAATATCCTCTGCTTTTTTCTCTTTTGCCCGGACTAAAGACCTGACCGCCATCTCTACATATTTGATATTGTCCTCGCTTGTTTCTTTAAAGCGTCTAGCTGTATCCATTTGAAATTCTCTCACCCTGGGGTTATCTATTGTTGTATCCAATAAATATCCGACCGCCATCCGTCCCAATTCAACGGGTATTTCCTGACTAAAGGCGAGATAAAAATAAAAGTCTGCCTCTTTGTCAGTTATCTCTTCGCCTCCGGCTGTATTTAGGGCATAATACATATCTAAAGCCTGAGTCCTCTGCTCCAGCGGCTTGGTTTTGTCTGAAATCTCCGCCTTAAGCTCGTCTTTCTGTGTTGATATGGCTGATCTGACTCCGACAGCCAGCACTCCTCGGCAGTCCTCTTCATTTCTTCCTGCAGCCAAACATGCTTCATAAGCCGTTTGCGCCGCTTCTAATTTTTGTTCGGACGAGAGAAGCGAATAAATAAAAAATTTGTAGGCGATATTGCCGACGCAAATTAAAACTAAAACCGCGATAACAATTAACAAAATCTTAATTGATTTTTTCATAAATTTCCTTTTTAAAAATTCATCGGAACCCGTCCAAGTGGATGTTATAATACCTGAAACTTAACAAAATTCTTTTCTTTAGCCAAGTGGAAAAAAGTGGACAACTTTTTTTCTTTAATCGTCTGTCGAAGTCTGACTTCGACAGACCTATATCACACCTATATTACTCTAACTTTAAATCATCCAACATCTCATAATTTCTATTCTCAATTACGTCGCGGACAAATTCTCTATAATCTTCCGGGATAGAAAAAATCTCTCCCAAAATATCTTTATCAATAATTAAAGATTTGCGAAGTCCGATAAAATCTTGATAACTTGAAAACGGATATTTTTCCAAAAATTTTGATGCTTTATCAACATTCTTAGACGCTTTATTCAAACCGCCTGGAAATAATTCTAATACATTTATAACTTGGATGTAGACGCTTAAATACTGTAAATAAATTTCATCAGCTACTATTTTCCCTTTGTAAGCGCTCTGGAAGACCCTCCCTACTTCTTGGTGGATAACGTTAAAATATTTTGTATAACCGGTCCCTAATTTCTGCATAAACTTACTAATCCCACCCTCCCGAATTTCTTTCAATAATAAATGGAAATGATTTGGGGCCAGACAATAACACAAAATTTTTACTAAAGGGTCTTTCTCCGGCCAATCTGGCGGCCATCCCATTTCAAAAACCGAAGTATAAGGTCTATTAAAGTCAGACTTCGATAGACCCTTTAAAATATACCTTAAAAGATTTTGAGAGGAATGAGAGTCGTTAAAAAATCGCAGTGCCTGCATAAATCGCCACTTATCTTTATCGGACCGAGCTATCTCCGTTTTGCGATTTCCCCGATTAAAAACGTGGACAAAATTACCTATAGTAAACGGTTCTATCCTCATATTTAATTATACAATATTGAAATCAGATATCAAAGGGGTCAATATTACCTGATAATGCTGCCGAAAGTTTGTCGAAGCGCTGTCGAAGTCTGACTTCGACAGACTTTACTTCGACAGACTTTAATAAAATCTCAAAATATAGGAGTAGCTTCGGGATAATAAGCAGCTTCGACTGGGCTTACCTCCACTATTTCATCCCAGTTAAGACCCATTTTTTCAAAAACTTCGGGGGTAGTAATCCACCTTTTTATTTTTTGGTCAAGATAATAAACCTTGTCGTCCCCTTTCGTCCTGATCAGGTGATTTTCCGGCAAAGAATCAATCAATGACTGGCTGACAACGGCTATTTCCGAATCCCGACCGTAAAGATCAAAAATTTTTTGTTCAGGCATAGCCCTTTTAAAACCGGACTCGGAAATTAGATAAACGGCCGAATCGCTCTGATTTTTAATAAACCTAAGTTGAGGGAGAACAGACAAATCCGCTTCGACCTCGACTTTGTCCCAAGCGCCACCGGCCTTGGTAAAAACCTCCGGCGTTCTTAACCAAACGCGGCGATCATCAACCTGAAGCCAAACTTTTGAATCGTTTTTCTGCCTTAAAAACTTAGTGCCCTGAACAACCTGGGTTGTCTTTTTTTTGTTTTTATTCGAATCCTCGCTGAAATCACGCAATACTGGTTGAACTTCTTGCTCTTTTTCCGCATAAAGACAATAAGTTGGAATTTGGCAGTTGATATCAAACGCTTCCCCGATCCAAGAATCCTTAAAACTTTCCGAAGTCGAATCTTCCAAATCAATCCAAAGCAGATAATCGACCCCGGAATTGCCGGTCTGATAACCGTATTGATAATTCTCATCAACGCCGGTTATTTGGTCCACAAAGCCGGAGTTATAAGTTTTGCGATAATTGAGGGTGGCTGAATCCAAAGTGCTTTTCAATAAACTCCACTGGGTTTTCTTGTTATCCTCACTATTGACAATGGGATAAAGGCCGAAATCATCATAATATCTTCCCAAAAGGCCGGCAATTTTTTTTAAATTAGAGACTCGACTGCGATCGCGACTGGCAATGGCCTTGGCTGATAAATCCTGAATTTCCGCTTTCAAAGACAACTGGCTAAGTGTCGGTGTCGCCGTCGGATCGTCAGTGGTTAAAACTATTTTCAAATATAAATTCCGATAAGAATAAGCGGGCTGATAAGCGGTGTTCCATTGTAAGGGATATTCCTTATTAGTGGACTCGAAACTGGCAAAAACCTTGACGTTAGTGTTGAGAGGCTCGTAAAAAACGCCACTTAAAAATAAAGAGTAAATGTCCTTTGAAAAACTGATTTTTTTGGTCCATAAAACGCTGGACGAAACATATTCATTCTCTTCGCCGTCCCCGGTTGATTGTTTTGCCAAAGTGACGGCGGTTTTACTCCACTCAACCGTGCTGCGCGACAAATCAAAAGACGACCGCGAACCAGTGCTAACGGTTTTAGTCCAATATTCTTCTTTGACCGGCGCGGCTAAGGCAAGAACCTCGCTCAAAGGAGCGAAGACAAGAAAAACAATTATTAAAATGAGTATCGCTTTGGTCTTCATATTTAACATTTAAACTCAAAAATCGGCTTTTGTCAACTCCTCTTTGTTTAATCCGGAGGTGTCTGGCCTCTGTATTTGTATTTATTCTAAAAAAAGAAGGGTCTTACTTGAGTAAGACCCTATAATCTAATCCTATATTTACGGGAAGCAATCCGGCTTAGAAAAACCGCAGCTCCCGTGCAGATAGCCGTAGTTATTGAGATAATTAATACGGCTGTCAAAATATTTTCATCAATAACCTTTTCTGGGGTGACTAATAACCCCAGAAACATCCCCATGACCGCCCCAAGCGCGACAACCTTTCTTCTTACTCTCTTCATTATAACCTCCCTTTTATCTATCTAAAGTATAGCCTAAAATCAACAAAAAGTCAAGGATAAATGCCCCCAAAAGTCCACGACTATGAAACCTTGACGGCAAGGATCAGTCCTCAAAATTTTATAGAGGTCTGGCCCCTCCAATCTCTTCTTCAAGGGGTCTGACCTCGGAAACCCAGGGTTTATATCTAATTTTTATGTTGCCAAAATTTTTATTATAAAAAGCCGCCTTGTCAATCGTCCAAAAGCAACTTTTCTATCTCCTTCCTTTCTTTTATTCTTCCTAGTGATTCTTCGGCAAACTTTTTATAACTTTTTATTGTGTCAAATTGGTTTAAAATAACGTCTTTTTGGCAAAAATTTTCATTATTCAGCCCTAAATACTCGTTCCAGCTTGACTTAAAAAGTTCGGTGACTGAGCCACCAAACTTTTCTAAATTATGAACCCGATGATTTAAATTAACATAAGCGCTTAAATGTAGTAAATATTCGTTAAAATTTATATGAATTGCTTTAAAAACGCCCTGAAATAAAGAACCGCTCCTTTTATACTTTTTATTAAAATAGTTTGTATAACCGAGGTCTAATTTGTGCATAAATTTTTGAATCCCCTTTTCAACTAATTGTTTTAATACGAAGTGATAATGATTTGGCAATAAATTATAACAAACAAATTCTACAAGTTTAGGAAGTTTGGGAACTAAGTTCCCAAACTTTTCTTTTTTTCTTCTCTCTTTTAATAAAAAATTTTCGTAAATACTGCCGATTGGGTCAACAACATTAAATTCGTTCATACTTAGAAAAAATCTATCTAAATCATTCATATCCTGAAAAATTGTCCGCTTATCTACTCCACGGTTGTAAATATGATAATATTCGTCATTAACAAATTTAATTTTCCTCATGTTTTTATTATAGCACTTTTAAAAACTTTGGGAACTAAGTTCCCAAA
>CAZMJP010000015.1:0-22142 GCA_964566895.1 uncultured Gammaproteobacteria bacterium | reverse complement strand
CTACACGCCCTTTTAAACGTCCGCCAGAAAGAATTCTTAATTTTAAATTATCGCTCTATAAAGTATTTTAGTATTTTAACACAGATTGTCAAAATATTTATTATTGTCAATCTATGTTATCATGTTATAATTATAGTGTTTTAATATTCTTAAGCAATGAAATTCAAAAGCCATAATATTATCACCCCACAAGAATTGCCGGAAGATCGGGCGATGGATATGACTTTAAGACCGAGAACTTTGTCAGAATTTGTTGGTCAGGAAAAATTAAAGACTAATTTGCGTATTTTTATTCAGGCCGCCAAACAAAGACGGGAACCTTTAGACCATACCTTATTTCACGGGTCTCACGGATTGGGAAAAACTACGATTTCGCACATTATTGCTCGGGAGATGGGGGTTGGAATTCAAGTTACCTCTGGCCCGGCTTTGGGGAAAGTGGGGGATTTAGCCGCTATTTTAACCTCTTTGGAGCAGGGGAGTATTTTATTTATTGATGAGCTTCACCGGATTAATAGAACGATTGAGGAGGTTCTTTATCCAGCGATGGAAGAATACGCTTTGGATTTAGTTGTCGGTCAAGGACCGAGCGCTAAAATTTTACGTTTAGATTTGCCTCGCTTTACTCTAATTGGCGCCACCACCCGACCAAGTTTGCTCTCTTCGCCGTTGAGAGACCGTTTTGGATTTACCCATCAACTTGATTTCTATAGCGTTGAGGATATTAAAAAAATAGTCCAACGTTCGGCTAATATCCTGAACATTAAAATACAGGACCAAGCGGCTGATGAAATTGCCAAGCGTTCTCGCTTCACGCCTCGGATGGCTAATCGATTGTTAAAAAGAGTCCGTGATTTTGCTCAGGTTAAAAATCAACAGATAATCAGTCCTGAAGTCGCGGTTCAGTCTTTGGAAATGTTGGAGATTGACCAAGCGGGTTTAGACTTTATTGACCGTCGCATTTTAAATACTTTAATTGGAAAGTTTTCCGGCGGTCCGGTCGGTATTAAAACTTTAGCTGTGGCCACTGGCGAGGACCTAGATACTTTAGAAGAGGTCTATGAACCTTATTTAATCCAGTTGGGGTTTTTAAACAGAACCCCCCGCGGTCGAACAGCCACAGAACTGGCTTATAAACATTTAGGATATAAAAAAGGATTATTATAGCGTAATTTCAATCTATGAGAATTTCTAACGGAGTAAAAATGATTTCCCAAAGAAAAGCTATTATTATTTTTTTAATTATTTTTTTAGTTGCTTTTTTATTTGGGATTATTGCTGGTTGGGATTTGGCCCCTCGAGGGGTAATTCCCAGTTGGCGATTTTTATCTATTCCCAAAACCGTTGACCCTAACCTTAATTATAATCTCCTTTGGCAAGTTTGGTCGTTAGCTAAAGATAATTATGTTAAGCAGCCAGTGCTTGACCGAGATTTATTTTATGGGGCTTTGAAAGGTTCGGTTATGGGATTGGAGGATCCTTATTCAGTTTTCTTAGATCCTGAATTAGCTAAGGAGTTTCTTGAAAATATGTCCGGAAGTTTTGAGGGGATAGGAATAGAGATTGGTGTTAAAGACGACCGCTTAACAGTAATTGCTCCTCTACCTGATACTCCGGCCTTTCGGGCCGGTCTTCGCTCGGGAGATAAAATTTTTAGCGTTGACGGTCAGGATACTGTTAATATGAGTTTAGATGAGGTGGTTCATTTGATTCGCGGTCAAAAAGGTACACCGGTAGTTTTAGTTATTTGGCGGCCCGGAGAAAACGAGACCCGGGAGGTGGAGATAATCCGCGACGTGATTGATATCAAAACGGTTTCTTGGGAATTGATGGGTAATAAAATCGCTTATTTGAAAGTTTCCCATTTTTCCGAGGATACTTGGGCCGATTTTCAAAACGTTGCCAAGGTTATTTTAAAGGCTGACCCAAATGGTTTAATTGTGGATTTGCGCGATAACCCCGGCGGTTATTTGGATACAGCGGTTAATCTAGCCGGTTATTGGATTGAGCAGGAAGTCGTGGCTATTTCCAAAGACGCTAAAGGAAAAGAAACAAAATATCAAGGTTCAGGTCGGGGAGATTTAAAACATTTGCCAACTGTTATTTTAGTTAACCAGGGATCGGCTTCGGCTTCGGAAATTTTAGCCGGGGCTTTGCAGGATTATAAAAAAGCGACCATTTTAGGAGAGAAGACTTTTGGTAAAGGGTCAATTCAAGAGTTGGAATCTTTTTCCGACGGTTCGGCTTTAAAGTTGACCGTGGCTTATTGGTATACACCGCTTGGTCGGTCAATTAACGAAGACGGAATTTTGCCGGATGTCGAGGTTGAAATGACTTTAGAGGATTATGAACTTAGTCGAGACCCCCAGCTTAATCGAGCTTTGGATATTTTAGGCGGCGAGCCGCTTAAACATTAGATGTAAAAATTTTTTCATCTAACTAATTATTCAATTAATAAAAAGAGCCTGGCGAAAAGGTTCTTTTTATCCGAGTGAAGGGGGGCGGGGTCTTTGTGCTATTTTTCCGGTCTGACATTAGCAAATTTTCTCCAGCGCGGTTTCCCGGTAAAATCCTGTTTTTTCCTTTTACTAAAATAAACTCTTCCCTTAAGAAGGGCGTAAAGGGTGTCGTCTTTGCCCCGGCGAGTGTTTAGGCCGGGATGGATTTTAGTCCCTCGCTGTCTGACAATAATTGCGCCTGGCTGAACTTTTTCTCCGCCGTATCTTTTAACACCCAATCTTTGTCCTTGCGAATCGCGACCCAAACTTGTTGAGCCGCCAGCTTTTCTATGGGCCATATTAAATCATTTTAACATTTCAATATTTTAATATTCTAACATTTAGTAGAACCTTGTCAATCTTTTCTACCCTGCTACAATGTTACAAGGTAATGTTTTTTTATGAATTTTGAAAATACTTTGCGGCCGGGCGGAAAAAATAGATTTTGGCAAAATAAAAAAATATTAATATTATTAATATTCGTTATTGGTTTATTTTTGGATTTATTAAGTTGGTCTTTGATTTTGGTTCGTTTTTGGAATTTTGACCAGTCGGTGGCTCTGCATACCAATATCTTATTTGGTTTTGATTCAGTTGGCCCTTGGCGTAAATTGTTAATTTTGCCCTTGCTTGGTTTGGGGGTTTTGATTGTCCATTTTTTTCTTACTTTTTATTTTTTGTCTCAAAGAAAAATGGTCGGGCTGCTGGTTATTTCTCTTTTGATAATTCAGCTTATTTTACTGTCTTCTGTTTTGGTAATTATTAATTTATAGTTGACTTATGTTATTTTATCTGATAAAAATTTTTATTCTTTCCACTTTGGCGTTTATTATTACTATTTTGTGGACTCCGTTTTTGACTTATTTTCTCTATAAGTATAAGTTGGGGAAAAAAATCCGCGATGATGCTCGGACGCCCATTTTCTCCCGTCTTCACAAATCTAAGGCGGGTACTCCGACCTTGGGCGGCGTTCTTGTCTGGGGGACTACGGCCGCCTTGGCTATTGTTATTTTTTATTTGGCCCGACTGACTAATTTAGACGTTTTTAAACATTTAAATTTTTTGTCTCGGTCGCAGACCCTCTTACCTTTGGGTATTTTAGTCGCTTCGGCCGTTGTCGGCGCTTTTGATGATATCCTAAACATTAAAGGAATTGGTTCTCATGGCGGCGGCTTAAAGGTCCGCCATAAAGTCTTAATTTATACCTTAATTGCCAGTTTTGGCGCCTGGTGGTTTTTCTCCAAATTGGAGTGGGACATTATTCACGTTCCGTTTTTGGGCGATTATCCTCTCGGGGGGTGGTATATTCCGCTCTTTATTTTTGTTATTGTCGCCACCAGTTTTTCAGTCAATGAAACAGACGGTTTAGACGGCTTGGCCGGAGGAGTTCTCCTAGTGGCTTTTGCTTCTTATGCAGTTATCTCTTTTGTCCAGGGAAAATTTGATTTGGCTGCTTTTTGCGGTGTGATTACCGGCGCTTTGATTGCTTTTTTATGGTTTAATATCTATCCAGCTAGATTTTTTATGGGTGATACTGGGGCAATGTCTTTAGGTATTACTTTGGGGGTTATTGCTATGTTGACTAATACTTTTTTTTTCCTGCCCTTGATCGGGTTTTTATTAGTCATAGAATCTTTGTCGGTGATTATTCAAATTGTTTCTAAACATCTTCGTCATAAAAAAGTTTTTCTTTCCGCGCCGTTGCATCATCATTTTGAAGCCATTGGCTGGCCGGAGCCGAAAATTGTTATGCGTTTTTGGCTGATTAGCGGGGTAGTGGCTATGATTGGCTTGATTATTTTTATGACCGAACGTATTTTATAAACCCCCTAATTCTAACGGGATATGAAGGAAACAGAATATCATGAGCCGGATTATCAGATTATTATTTCTCTTTTTGCCTTGATTGTTTTAGGTTTGATTGTTTTGTCTTCAGCTAGCTATTTTACTGCTTGCCAGAAATTTGATGATTGTTATTTTTTTTTGAAACACCAGTTGTTTTATGGTCTGTTGCCCGGATTAGCGGTTTTTTTATTTTTGTATTTTTTTAATTATCAACATTTTAAAAAATTTTCTCTTATTTTACTAACTCTAACTGGTTTACTTTTAACTGCTGTTTTTATTCCTTCTCTCGGTTTTGCTAAAGGTGAGTTTAGGAGGTGGGTTAACATCGGGGGTTTTATTTTTCAGCCAGCGGAAATTGTTAAATTGTCCTTTTTAATTTATTTAGCCGCCTGGCTGGCTAAAAATAAACAAAAAATTAGAAGCATCAAGCAGGTCTTCATTCCCTTTGTTGTTATTTTGGGCATTGTTTGCGTTTTGATTATTCTTCAACCGAATGTCGGCACCTTATGTATTATTGTTGCTAGCGCTTTGGCGGTTTATTTCATTGCCGGGGCGCGTTGGTCTCATCTTCTTTTTTTGGCGGTTGGGTTAATTCTTCTTTTGGTTATTTTAATTAAAATAGCTCCTTATCGGTTAGAGAGAATTACGGCTTTTTTAAATCCGGAGATTGACCCCAAAGGAATTGGTTATCATGTTAGTCAGGCTACTTTAGCTATTGGTTCAGGTGGAATTTTGGGTCGCGGATTAGGTCACTCATACCAAAAAATTTACTATTTGCCCGAGGTGATTAGTGACTCGATTTTTGCCGTTATGGCCGAAGAATTTGGTTTTATTCTCATCACCCTGGTCGTTAGTCTTTATTTTTATCTGGCTTATCGCATTTTTCGTTTAGCCAGTTTATCTCGGGACAACTTTGGTCAGTTATTGTCCGTGGGTATTGGCTTTTGGTTTATATTTCAGTCAATCATTAATATGGGGGCGATGTTGAGGCTCTTGCCCTTAACTGGGGTTCCTTTGCCGCTTATTGGTTACGGGGGTTCCAATTTAGTTGTTTTTTTGGCTGGGTTTGGAATTATTATTAATATCTCCCGGCAAGTTCCCGCTTAGCGATTTGGGACAGATTTCGTTTCAGAGTTTTAAAGTTGACAAAGATAAAAAAATTTGCTATCATTTTAGCAAATTAAAACCTATTCCATTCTCTTTGTTTTCTTGCCCATCAGTGGTAAAACCGGTCATCCCTCCTAACCGGGAAGTAACCGTAAGTCAAGATTGATCTTGCATGTCAAGCGTAAGTCTTGAGCTGGTGGGCAGGAAAATAGGGAGAATTTTTAATTGTATTTATTCATCGCCGCTTTTATCCCTTGTTGCAAAGATAAACAGATTGCTTCAGTCGTTAATTTTATAATTTGGTCTGCTTTTTTTTGTTCGTCTTTATTGAACTTTTCTAAAACAAATCTCTCGGCCGGGATTTTTCTGTTAAGCCGTTTAGTCCGCCCTCTCGCTGGAGGGTTATTTGATTGTTCGGTTTGTTTTATCCCGATTCTAAATCTGATGAAGTTTTTTGTTTTCAAATGGTCAATAATTGACTGGACCCCCTTATGCCCGGCCGAGGAGCGATTTTGGCAAATTTTCAATCTGCCTAAATTTAAATCAATGTCATCGTGGATAACGATAACGTCTTCAGCTTTTAAATTATATTTTTTCTTTATATATCCGACCGAAACTCCCGAATTGTTCATCAAACCCAGCGGCTTGACGATTTCTATTTCCTGATTGCAGATTTGTTTTTTTATATAAAAGCAATTGGCTTTTATATTTTTTCGCCATTTTTCTTTTTCCGCCAGAGCGTCGGCCGTTTGCCAGCCGATGTTATGACGGGTTTTTTCGTATTTTTCCCCTGGATTTCCCAGTCCGACAATAAGCTTCATTTGTTTTAATGTTTTAATGTTTTAATAGTGATTGGTGTTCCCTGAAATCCCCATTTTTTTCTTATTTGTTTTTCAATAATGTTAATTTGGGCTTGGTGAGTGAGTTTTTTCCTAATAATATTTTGAGGGATTTTAATAATAAAGGTCGGCGGCTTAATCTTGATCTGTTCCATTTTTGTTTTTTCCCAAACGACGGGATTAAATCCCTTATCTTTGATTATTTGTTTTAGAAAGTCATTTAATTCTCGGCTGCCAATTTGAAGGTTGCGATTTTTTTCTACTTGTCGAATCAAATCAAATATCTGTTTAACATTTTTTCCTGTCTTGGCTGAGATAAAGATAAACGGAGCCCACCAAGCCAAAGGCAGCCATTTTTTAATCAGGTTAGATTTAATTAGACCGTCGAGGTCTTGTTTTGGTAACAGGTCGGACTTATTAATGATTAAAATTAATCCTTTATTGTCTTTAATGGCTAAATTTATTAGAGCCTTGTCTTGGTGGCTGATCTCTTGGCCCAAGTCAAGAACCATTAGAACGATATCGGATTTTTGAATAGCTTTTAAAGATTTTTGCACTCCAATTTTTTCAATACCCGGTCTAATTTTGGCTTTTTTGCGAATGCCGGCCGTATCAATTAAAAGTAAAATTTGGTTTTGATAATAAACAGGGGTGTCCTGCGGGCCTCGGGTGGTGTGAGGTAGGGACGAGACGACAGCCCTTTCTTCTCCTAAAAGAGCGTTTAGCAAGGTCGACTTGCCGACATTTGGTCGTCCGATAATGGCGACTTTGATTGGATTTTGTTCAAATTGGGTATCGACGGATTTTCTAACCCGATTATCCGGTTGTCCGGCCAATAAATCCATTGCTCGGTCTAATAAGTCTCCGATTCCGGTGCCATTAGCCGCCGAGACAGGGGTTGGTTGGCTAAATCCTAACTTGAGCCATTTTTTGTCTTCCGCCCAAGCCTTTCTTTTGGGGCTGTCGGCTTTATTAAGAACAAGGATAGTCGTCTTTTTTGATTTTTTTATTATCCGACTGGCCTCTGCTTCAAAATTAGAAATTTCTTCGTTAATGTCTAAAATAAAAAAAATAAGATCTGTTTCCTCGATTGCTTTAATAATTTGTTTCTTTACTTCTTTTCCTATTTCGTCTTTGGTTTTTTTTTCAATTCCGCCGGTATCAATGATAATAAATTTTTTGTCTCGCCATCGGCAGATACCGTAATTGCGGTCTCTGGTCGTTCCCGGGGTTGGGTAAGTAATAGCTTTCTGTTTTTCAATCAGTCGGTTAAAAAGCGTTGATTTGCCTACGTTAACTTGACCGAGAAGAGCTATTTTAAACATAGTACGAGGCTAATATATGAAAGTTTAGGATGGATTAACTCTTTGTTCGTATCATTAGCATGCATTAGTATATTGGTATCGCATTTTTATTCTTCCATCCCCGCTGCTGGCTGACCAAAGAGAAGTTGTTCTTGGGCTGAGGGATATTTAAACATGTCTTGGGCTAATTTAGCCAAGTCTTTAAAATTGCCGCTCTTTGGTTTTAAAACATAAGACCCGTCAATATTGATTTCTGGTTTGACCAGACCGTTTTCTCCTTGCTCAATCGTTTTGGTGATGATATTATTTTCGTTTATTCCCACGGCCAGTTTAATCAGCCTAATGCTTTGGCTTAAATCAAGATTGGTGCTGACATTATTTTGTAAAATGTTGTAAAAGTGCCAAATTTTTTGCGGTTGAGATAGGATATTCTTTTGTTTAATTTTTTCCTTGATGGCAAAGAGAATTTTTTGTTGACGTTTGGTTCGGGCGAAATCGGAATTTTCCTGATTATTGCCGTGCCTGGAGCGGACAAATTTTAAAGCTTTGTCTCCGTCCATTAATTGTTTGCCGGCTTCAAAACTGACTATCTGATAGGTGAAATTAGGGGCGGGAAATTGATAATCGGTAAAACCTTTTTCTACTTCCACTTCAATACCCCCTATTTCGTCAATCAGGGCTTTAAAAATATCAAAATCAACTCTAACCCAGTAGTGAACATTCAAATCTAAAATATTTTCCACTACCCGGCTGGCTAAAGCCCCGCCGTCATTTGAGTTGGCCGTTCCCAAAGCGTTGGCTGAATTAATTTTCCGCCAGCCATAATCGGGTATCGGAACGTAAAGGTCGCGGGGGATAGAGAGCAATCCGGCTTGGTCAGTGGTCGGCTTTAAGCTGGCTAAAATAATTGTGTCGGTTAAGTATGGACCCTCGTGTTCTGCTCCGCCCATACCCAAAATCAAAATGTTAATCCTATCTGTTAGTTCGCCTTTTAAAATTTTATCTTTGCCGACGACCAATCTTGCTACGCCTTCCCAAAAAGAAAGTCGGCCTAAATTAGTGATTAAACTATTGTCTGAGAAAATAACGTTGGTAAAAAAGAAAACGACTATCGCTAAAATAAAAACCAAAAGACGAAATATTTTTTTCTTTGACGGCCGAGGCGATTGAAGGTTTGATTTTCGCTGCGGCGGATAAACGTCATGAATTAGATTGATGGTTTGGCGAGACATAAGTCATAATTATTATAGCATTATAGCAGGACGAAATTTCTTAGCAAGATTATTTTTATAATTTTTGTCTTAAAGCGTTCTGATATTAAAATGTTGAAATGTTTCTGCCCTGCTTCCGGGACGGAAAGTTTTGTTTTGCTCTCCTGTGGATAACTTTTTGCCAGATTTGTATTATTGTGTTATAATAGTAACTAATTTAAAATCGTTTAGAATTAATTTTTAGCCGAGTTAAAGTAATCCAAATGTCCGGATTTTGTCCAGGCGCGAGGAGTTAGATTATTCGTGGTTTTCGGGCGGATTCGGAGGTTTGGGTTATCTTGCTTAAGCGATTATGAAAAATAAAAAAGGTTTTACTTTAATTGAGTTGATGGTGGTGGTGGCTATTATGGGTCTTTTAGCCGCTTTGGCTGTGATTGCTCTTAATAATGCTCGAGCTCGAGCCAGAGACGCCCGTCGCATTTCCGATATTAAGCAAATTCAAACCGCTTTGGAAATGTATTATTTGGATATGAATACCTATCCGGATGCTCCTGCTGCTCCCGGGGTTATTGAAGCGAAATGCCTTAGTTCGGGCGGCAACCTTAGCGCTAAGGAAAGTTGTTCTGGGACCACTTATATGAGTTTAACCCCGTCTAATCCGGCGCCGCGCGACGATGGCGAATGTCCCGACACTAGTTATCTCTACACAGCAGTGGCTTCAGCCGAAGGAGAAAACAATACCAGCTACTACATTACTTATTGTTTGGGCGACGACATGGGAGAAGTTTTAGCCGGAGAGCATGAGGCTACCCCGGCCGGCATAGTTGACGATTAATTTTGATTTTCAGCAGCGATTTTTATATTTTGTCCAGGAGAAGGAGGCTTGTCTTGGATGATTTTTAAGGTCCAATCCGGGAGGTTTTATTTAAGGATTGGGCTTTTAATTTTCCCTAAATTATGCTACTTTAGTGATGATGGCGGTTAAGGTTGACAAAATTTTCAGTATAATTATTGAAGTCGGGTGGCTTTTGATTTTTATTTTATCGCCGATATTTTTTGCCCCGTTTGTTTACGGGGTCTGGCAAGTCGGCGAGTATTTTTTATTTCAGGTCTTGGTGGAAATTATTTTGTTTGTTTGGTTGGCGAAAATCATTATTATTTTTTTTGCTCGACGGCAGATCCCAAGTATCCAATCTCCAAGTACCCAATTTCCTGTTTTTCCGGCCGTGATTTTTATTGTCATCCTTGGCCTGGCGACAATATTTTCCCAATCGCCGACTCATAGCTTTTGGGGATATTATTTTCGTAAAATGGGTTACTTAATCTGGGTTCATTTTTTCGCTTTTTTCTTGATTTTATTTTTTAATTTAAAAACCCAAAAACAAATAGCCCGCATTTTTTATGTTATTGTTTTGACTGTCGTTGCCGTGGTTATTTACGGTTTTTTGCAGACTTTCGGTTTTGACATTTTTCCTTGGAATCAAACTCCGTCTCTCGGCAATCGGATTTTTTCCACTCTTGGCCAGCCGAATTTTTTGGGGTCGTGGCTTTTGCTGTCCGCGCCGGTTATTATTTGGATTTTAATTGGAGGTCGAGAACAGCCGGCTAAAAAAGTGTTTGAACAATATATTTTTAGACCCCTTATTATTTCTTTGTTTCTTCTTTGCATTTTTATTCTGGTTTTGACCCAAAGTCGCGGCGCTTGGGTTGGTTTTTTCTTTTCTTTTTTCTTTTTTACAGTTGTTTTTTCTTGGTTGCAAAAACAAAAACGCTTGACCGCGCTCTTACTAATTTTTTTTGTTCTTTGTTGTGTTCTCGCCATTTATCTTAATTTGCATCCTTTAACTCCTCGCTTGGGCGATTCTTCCTTAGTCGTCCGTTTAAAAACCTTGAGCCAGCTTTTAGCGGCCGGCGAATTACGATTAATTTGGTGGCGAGACAGTTGGGATTTAATTAAACAGAAACCGATTTTGGGATACGGTCCGGAGACTCAACATTTGAATTTTATCAGGTATTATACTCCCGAATTTGCCGCCTTAGAGACAATTAATAGTTATCCGGACCGAGCTCACAACGATTTTTTAGACATGCTTTTAATTTCCGGAGTTTTGGGTTTGGTCAGTTATTTATTTTTAATCATTAGTACTTTTTGGCTCGGGCTTAAATATGTTTTTAAAAAAACGTCTTCTAAAATTCCGGTTTATAGTTTAAGATTTATGGTTTTGATTTTGCTGGCCGGTTTGGTCGGCTATTTAATTTCTCTTCAATTTTCTTTCCACGTTATCCCGACCGCTGTTTATTTTTGGGGGTACTTGGCGGTTATTTTTAAAATAGCAAATCCCAAATCCCAAATTGCAAACAATATCTAATATTTAAATTTTAATATCCAAACGCATTTTAACCGTTCTTGGAATTTGTTATTTGGATTTTGGAATTTGAATTTGATTTATGTCTTCAATTATCAAAATTATTATTCTAATTTTACTTGTTGCCTTATTTGCGTCGGCCCTTTGGTATTTTAACGTTAAAATTCTTCTGGCTGATTATTATTTGCGTCGGGCAATTGTTTATCGCAAAGGCAATGCTTGGCCGGCTACTTTGGTCAATTACGAAAAAGTTTTAAAATACCAGCCGCTTGAGCCGTATTATCAAAAGAGATTTGCCTTGGATTTGATGTGGGGTTTGGATTTTTATCAGAGCAACGATTCAAAAATTAAAATACTTGATTTGGCTATTGAGCGGATAAAAAGGATTCCAGAAAGAGACCAGACTTTTGAAGCTAAAACTTATTTGGCTCGGATTTATTCTTTAAAAGCCGGTTTAACTCAAGACGAAAACGATTTTTTGTTGGCCGAGCGGAAAATTGCTCAGGCCGCTCAGATTTCTCCGCAAATGGCCGGAATCTATAATGATTGGTGTCAAATAAAAATCGACCAGGAAAAATGGTCGGAAGCGCTGGAGATATGTCAGAGGGCTTTCTCTCTATATCCTGATTTAAATAATCCTGAAATGAATGAAATTCATCGTCAGGCCGTCAAAGCGGAAATGAGTCAGGTTTATGAAAAATTCGGCCATATTTATCAAAAATTAGGCGACTATGAAAAAGCGGAGAAGATGTATGTCCAGGTGCTTAAATTTTTTCCCTTAGACAAAACATATATTTGGAAAAAAATTGGAGACCTTTATTATCTCCAAAAAGACATAGATACGGCCATTGTTAAAAATTTTCACGGCTACACTCTCAACCCGAGAGATCCTGTTTGGTCTCAAGCCCTCTATCTTCTTTATCAAGAGAAAGGCGATCTGGAATCCGCCGAGCGCTGGCTTTCTTTTTAGACATTTTGCGGCGATTTGTATAATACCCAATAAAAAAGTATGTTTCGACAAAAACAAAATACAAACATTTTTGCCCTTAAAACTGGGGTCTGACCCCCTAAATATTCTTTTTAAAACTCGCATTAATAGATGTTTATAGAGCAAAGATTTCAATTTGGCGTGATTTTAAGCGATTTTCAAATAGACTTAATTTCCAATTAAAATTAAAATGGCTAGAAAATTAAGAGAAAAAATTATTGCCCCTGGAAAAATGTATCATATCGTTTGTCGGGGATAAACCAAAAACGTATTTTTAAGGGAGTTCGCGATTACGAAAAAATGCTAGCAATTATTAAAAAGGCAAAAAGATGTATAATTTTTATTTGTATTCCTATAATTTATTATCAAATCATATTTATTTATAGAAACGAAAGAGGTTTCTGCTTCTAAAATTATGCATTATATCAACAGTTATTATGCTGGTTATTTTAATCGTAGACACAAACGAGTAGGTCATTTTTTTCAAGATAGATTCTAATCTTCTTTTAATAGACACGGAATCTTATTTTTGGGCGGTTAGCGCCTACGTTGACATCAATGCGGTTCGCGCTGGCTTGGTAAAGAATCCGAAGGATTATTTTTGGAGCGGTTATCAATTCTATTTTAGAGGAGAGTTTAACAATAGTTTGATAGACATTTTATTATTAGGCGGAGGGTAGGGACATTGAAATCCTCCGTCAAGAATATTTGGAATTTGTAAAAGAAGAGTCAAAAAAAGAAAAGAGACCGAAATTTATTAAGAACGAAAACTATATTTAAATTTTAAATAAAATTACGCCAAATCTAAAAAATTATTCTAAAATCCGCGCCAATAAAGCATTCTGAAAGGATGAAAAATAGGGGTCAGACCCCAAGATAAAGATACAAAGATACAAAAATGGAAAAAACAAGAATTTTATTTATTAATGCGATTGATTTTCGCAAAGAAATCGAGAGATGCTATCCGCCCCTTGGTCTTGGTTATTTGGCGGCCAGTTTGAGACAAAGATTTGGCAATGATTTTTTTCAATTTAAAATAATTAACAGAGCCGTAGAAGAGGAAATAAAAAAGTTTAAGCCCGACTTGGTTGGCATTAGTTCAGTAAGTCAAAATTATAATTTAGCGATTGAGTATGCCCGGACAGCCAAAAAGTATCACCGGCCAGTGATTATCGGGGGTTTTCATATTTCAATGATGTCTTCTTCCTTGACGAAAGATATGGAGGTGGGAATTATCGGGGAGGGCGAAGAGACTATCTGTGAGTTACTTGAATCGTTTGAACGGAAAAAGAGATTTGACTGGGGTGAGATGCAAAAAATTAAAGGAGTAATATATTGGGGTGATAAAGATAAAATTATTTTTACGGGTCGGCGGGATTTGATTTATCCCTTAGACAAAATTCCTCTTCCAGCGCGGGATTTATTTGAAATTCAAAAGAACACTTATGTGTTCAGCAGCCGGGGCTGTCCGTATCGTTGTGCTTTCTGCGCCTCGTCCCGCTTTTGGGATAGAGTTCGGCTTTTCTCGGCCGAATATGTAGTTAATGAAATTCAACATCTAATCGATAAGTATAATGTCAAATACATCAGTTTTTATGATGATTTATTTGTAGTAAATCCGGACCGAGTAAGACAGATCGTAAATTTGCTTAAAATAAAAAATATCTTGGGAAAAGTGGAATTTTGGTGTGCGATCAGAGCCGATTTAGTTAAAGACGAAATAATAGGATTGCTTAGAGAGATGGGGGTCCGGGCTGTTGGACTAGGATTTGAATCTGGCGATAATGACACCCTTAAATATCTTAAAGGGGACATAATAGATATTAAAGACAACGAAAATGCGGTTAGAATAATTAAGAAATATAATTTAGAGATCCATGGTAGTTTTATAATAGGTTCGCCTAAGGAAAAAAAAGAGGATATTTTAAAAACATTGAAATTTATTAAAAAAAGTCGACTGACGGGTTTTGATATACATGTTTTGTTTCCCCTGCCGGGAACGCCTGTCTGGGATTATGCGCGAACCAGGGGTTTGGTAAATGAAAAAATGGATTGGTCCAGATTAAAAGAAGATTTTGCTGATAATCATGATTCAGCCATAATTTTATCAGAGAAGTTAACCAGGGAAGAAATATACGGGTTATTTCTACAGTTTAAACGATATCAAAAAAGGAGAAAAATTTATAATTTGGTTAAAAAAGGATTACGCAATCCATTGAGAATCCCTGATTTTTTAATAAGAAAAGTCCGTAAATATTGGGGGCGAGACGGCAAAATTAACTGAACTATTTAGAGGATATTTTTTAGGGGATATTTTTTAGGGGATATTTTTTAGGGGACGGACCATCTTGAAATATTTTAGCGTCCGACGGAGACGCTCGCCAAAGAGGTATATGATTTCTATAGTTGTCATTTATCACAATAAGCAAATTTTAGATAATATTTTGTTAAAAAGCTTGAAGAGCCAAACAGCAAGGTTTGAGCTTATTCTTCTGAATAATGTTAAGAAAAGGTTTAAGTCGGCCGCTGAGGGATTGAATTATGGAGGATGGCGAGCCCGGGGAAAATATATAATGTTTGTTCATCAAGATGTAGAATTAAACTCTCCTAAGTGGTTGGAAACA
Source organism: uncultured Gammaproteobacteria bacterium (assembly GCA_964566895.1). GTDB lineage: Bacteria > Patescibacteriota > Patescibacteriia > UBA2591 > UBA6264 > CAZMJP01. The sequence goes on along the minus strand of CAZMJP010000015.1, from coordinate 7,360 downwards.
GCAGAAAAGACATTAGATGGACTGTCAAAATTGGGAATTGCGGGCGTCGCCGGGAAAGATGATTACGGGGGAGATCGCGGATATATCAGCGATTGCGGGGTAATCTGGGGAAAACCGTTTCAGAAGTCCCAAGAGGCACAAACTTTGGACGAGTGTCTGTTGATCATTCCTAAAAGTGTTTTTAGCCAGCTCCGATTTGACAAATTATTGTTTGATAATTGGCATTGTTATGGTGCGGATTATTGTTTGGCAACAAAACGGCTCGGGTTTAAGACATACGTGATTCCTAATTTTATTTATCATCGGTCTTTGAGGTCCAATACGGGGAATCTATTGAAATATCAAAAGAGGTTATATCAGAAATATAAAAAAGAACACAAATGCATCTTTACCACCGCGGGGAAAATATATCAACCGAAACTCTTCTTGAAATCTTTTAGTAAATTTTGCCGACCTTTGTACGAAAAGGTTTTTCCAAACTGGACAGAATATTTAAAGAGAGAACTTATCAACTGTCAGACGGTTTTGGATCTCGGCTGCGGTTATAATTCCCCGGTCCGGTGTTGTAATGTTCCTTTCTCGGTCGGCGTTGAATTATTCAGCCCCTATTTAGAGGAAAGCGAAAAAAAAGGTATTCACCATCAATATCTTAAAGCCGATATTTTAAAAGTTGAATTTGAACCGGCATCTTTTGATGCTGTTTTATGTTTGGAGGTTCTTGAACATTTAAAAAAGGAAAGAGGATATGAATTGATTAAAAAAATGCAGAAATGGGCAAGAAAAAAAATCATTATCACCACCCCCAATGGGTACTTATGGCAGGATTATCAGGACGGGAATTCATTGCAGGAACATAAGTCAGGGTGGCGAGCTGGAGAACTAAAGAAGTTGGGGTTTAAAGTTTTTGGAATGAACGGTTGGAGGGAATTGAGAGGATATAGGGGTTTAACAAAATATAGGCCGGCGGCTCTGTGGGGGAAAATTTCAGGTTTGACCCAGAAAATAGTCTACTATTTTCCGAATTTCGCCTTTCAGTTGTTTGCGGTTAAACAGATTAAAAAATGGTTTTCTAAAATGAACAAGAATAACTTTCCGAAAATTTCAATTGTTATCCCTAATTGGAACGGTCAAAGGTTTCTGGCCGATTGTTTAGACTCTCTTTCTAAAATTAATTGGCCTGATTATCAGGTGATTGTTGTGGACAATGGCTCGACTGATAATTCGGTTGGGTTTGTTGGGGAAAAATTTCCTAAGGTGGTTTTAATTGAGAACGAGAAAAACTTGGGTTTTGCCAGCGCCTGCAATCAGGGTATAAAATGGGCTTTGGAACGCGGGGCGGATTATGTTTTGCTATTGAATAACGACACAATAGTAGCGCCGGATTTTTTAACAAAGATGGCAGAAGTGGCGAAGCAAGAAGAAAAAATCGGTATTGTCGGCGCAAAAATTTATTACTTTGACCAGCCGAAAAAAATTTGGTTTGCCGGAGGAGATTTCGTCAAATGGCGAGCGTCGGGCCGACACCGGTTTTGGCAAAAACAGGACTTTTCAAAATTAACCGGCGTAGTTTCCAGTGATTTCGTAACCGGTTGCGCCATGTTGATAAAAAAACAAGTTTTTCAGGACGTTGGTTATTTTTATGAATCCTATTTTTTAACTATTGAAGATTTAGAGTTTTGCTGGCGGGCTCAAAAGGCCGGTTGGGAAATAAAAATCGATTTAGACGCTTATCTTTGGCATAAAGTGTCAAGCAGCCGACTGGGCGAATTTTCTTTTTCCAATGGTTATTACGGAACACGGAACCGTTTATTTTTTGCTTTTAAACAAACTCATAATCTGACGGGGGGTTGTATTCTCTTGTTTTTAGTTGTTCCCATCAGGATTATTCAGTGGATTTTAACGGGTCGTTTGGCAATGGTCAAAGGTATGGTTTTGGGTTGTCTGGATTTCTTCCGCGGTAAAATGGGTCAATAAAGAGATGCCTTCTAATAAATGAGCAGAATTAAACGTCGATTTTTCTTTAAAATTCGTTTAAAATCTGGTATAATAATATTCAGCTAATCTTTAAATTATTCTCTAAAGCGGGAGTTTGTTCTGGAAAATAAGGTGGTGGAACAAATAACTCCTCTAACCCCTCGGATTGAATTATTAAATTAATTAAATAATCCGTATGTTAATAATTGTTTTTTACATTTGTGTTTTTTCCACCGGTTTATCTTTTGGCAGTTTTTTAAATTGTCTAATCTATCGTTTAGCTAGCCATCAATCTGTTTGGGGTCGGTCGTATTGTCCAAAGTGTCAAAGTCAAATTGCTTGGTATGATAATATCCCCTTGATTTCTTTTATTATTTTAAGGGGACGTTGTCGGTCTTGTCATGAGAAAATTTCCTGGCAGTATCCGATGGTTGAGCTGGCGGCCGGACTTTTGTTTTTTTGGTCTGTCTGGCGTTTGAATAATCAATTGGCGATTATTACTTATCAATTGTTTTCTCCGACAGCCGGGCAATATTTGAGATTTGTTCTGGCCATTTTCCGCGACTGGCTAATTTTTTTCACTCTCTTGTTTGTTTTTGTTTATGATTTCAGATATTCACGGATTGAAGATGTTGTCCTTTTGCCGGCCACTGGACTTGTTTTTATTTTGAATTTAACCACGCCCCAACTGTTAAGTTTTCTCAATGGCGATTTTATCGTTGACCAGATACGGCAAATGGCTATTGGCATTGTTATCGCGGTCGGTTTTTTCGCTCTTCAGTATTTTGCCACCCGGGGGAAAGGAATTGGTTTGGGCGATTTGCGGATTGGTCTTTTTATGGGAGCGGCTTTAGCTTCCTGGCCCTTGGTTATTGTCGCCCTTTTTTCGTCTTATGTTATCGGCGGCCTTGTCTCTTTGATTTTGGTTCTTTTGGGCCGGAAAAAAATAAAAAGTCAGATTCCCTTGGGTCCCTTTTTAGCTACCGGCATGGTTATTGCTTTCATTTACGGCGTCCAGATGATTGCCTGGTACCTTAGATAAAATTTAACGGATAGCGGAGGCCAGTCCTCCGGATAGTATTTTATGGATAAGTCATTTACCTTAATTGAGATGGTTGTAGTTATTGCCATTACCGGCATCATCAGTGGTTTAGTTTTGGCTAATATGCGGGCGGGCGGTCAAATTAGAGACCTTAATTCAGACGCGGAGAAATTGGCTGGCATTATTAAACAAGCCCAAATGATGGCTTTAAGCGGTAAACAAATTAATTCCAGCCGGCCGCCCGGTGGTTATGGCGTTTATCTCACCGCTGATTCTTACAAGCTTTTTGCCGATGATTACGATAATGACGGTGAACATCAGTATGATGACGGCGACGATACGGTTATTCAGACATTTAATTTTACTGAGCACGTTAAGGCGAGTGATTTTAATTATTACTTTACTATTTTTTTCCCGCCTAAGGGATTGGTTTATGTCGGGACGACAAATCCGGGGGTGGAGTTGAGCGGGACCGATTTAATTATTTTGAAGCACGACAGCAATCGCTATGTTTATATTGAGGTCAATGCCCAAGGACAGGTTGATGTGAGAAAAACGCAATAATAATTAGTATTGGATTCGTAGATTTATATTATGACTAAGTATAGTGGTCAGTCCCTTATTGAAACCATTGTCGCCATTGGAATTATTGTCACGGCCATTGTGGCTATCTTGTCCGTGGGGATGGCTAATTTGGTTATTGGTGGCCAGTCGGCCGAGAGGGTTATGGCGGTTAATTTAGCCCGCGAAGGGATGGAAATTGTTTTTGCGATTAGGAATAGCAACTGGCTTGACCCGTCCCAGGATTGGCCTTATGGTTTAACCAATGATATTTACATCGTCAATTACGACGATGATTCTTTAATTAATGATGGAAACCCTTTGACCGAAGATTCCTCTCCGGCGGTTTTTAGCGGCGACGAGTTGATCCAAAACTGCACTAATTGTTATCTTTGTCAGCAAGCCGACGATACTTATATTCATTGCGCGGACGAAGGGATTTTCCGGCGGATGGTTACTGTCTCCGACGGCGATAGTTTAGGAGATAACTGCGCGGCTAATTGCGAGAAAAAAATCGTTTCCACGGTTTATTGGAAAGAGCGCGGTTATCCCCGGACAATAAGTTTGGAAGCCCGCCTGACGGATTGGAGATAGGGGGAGTGGGGTAATTAGGGAATCGGGTAAAAGAAAATGAAATGAATAAGAGAGGTTTAGACAATCTTAAAATACATAAATTAGCTGAAAGGCTGGAGATTTTTGTTTACAAAAAATCCAAGCATTCAAGCACCCAGTCCTTCACCCTGATTGAACTAATGGTCTCTTTGGTTATTTTGGTAATGATAATTTTGTCAGCTATGGGCGTTTATCTTCATACCATTGGCGCCAGAGAAAAGACTTTGGGCCAACTTAACATTCAAGAAGAAGGACAATATCTGATGAGTTTAATAGTTAAAGATGTCCGCGCCGGTATGGTTGATTATGATGCTTATGTGGACGAAGCGGCGGGATTGGGGAATTGTCTTAAAATAACCAGTGCCAAAGTTCCGGCTAGTCAGCTTTGTTTATTGGATTTTTCCAGTTCCCCGAACCAAATCCGATATAAGACCACTTTGAGCGCCAGCGGCGTTTGTTCTGAGGAAGGGGGAAGATGCGTTCTGCAAAGATGCGAGGGGTCGGCCGAGGAGGAGGGGGGCGGGGCTTGTAATACTTCTACCGGGAGTTATCAAGATATTACTATGACCAATGTCAGCCTTGAACGTTTGGATTTTTATATTAATCCGGCCAGCGACCCTTTCGTCGCCCACTCAACAGTTTATAAACATCCTCGAATCACGGTTGTTTTAAAACTCAAATCTTTAATTGAGAAAACGGGCGAGAAGGAGTTGGTTCTTCAGCAAACCGTGCCGCAAAGATACTCGTATAGGAAATAACTTTATTTTCTGTAAGTTCCAAATCACAAATCATAAATTCCAAACAAATCCTAATGACCGAAATTAAAAATTATAAACAATACGATTTAGCAGTGGTTTAGAACTTAAGATTTAGAATTTTGGTATTATTTGTTATTTTGGATTTCGTGCTTCGTGCTTTATTAAAGATACTGTTTGTAATTTGTGATTTGTAATTTGTGATTTATTTGCTCAAAAATTATTAAGGCGACTAAAGTTAACCTTATGTTTTTCTATTATGCCAAGAAAACCCGAGCCCTTTCTTTAATTCTAACCCTTTTAATCATTAGCTCCATTTTGACCGGCACTGTTTTGGTCGGTGATATTATGATTCGCCATAGTCAGGTAGTCAAAGGAGCGGAAATATCTGAAAAGGCTTATTTTGCCGCCGAAAGCGCTATGGAAAAAGTGTCTTACGAGATTTTAAAAAATTACGAAAATATCGGTCTTTCCTCAGAATACGACTTTAGCGGGGAGCTGGATAATGAAGCCGAATATTCAGTTGTTTATACAAATGACGACATTAGCCCTGACGACCAGTGTCCTAATCCTGATGGCATCGAGTGTAGCAGCGGCTCCATCACCGGAGATAATGTTTGGAAAATCACTTTGGAACCCAATCAATCTTTTCAATTAGATCTGGATATTAATGGGGCTGTTTATCCAGCCACTTTAACTATTTCAAAAGACGGGATTCAGCCCAGTGATTTGCTTATTTATCAATGTACCACTATGCCTGGCCCGCCTCGAGTTTGTTCTTCGGATTCGAGCCAGGTTTTTAAGGCCGACTTTCCTAACGATATTTCTTTAGCTGTTTCATCGTATTATTACAAAATACGGATCAATAATTTGGGTTCTTTGTCAGAATCGTACACCCTTGCCCCGAGCGATAGTACTTTGCCTATTGGCATTAATGTCAGAGCTACCGGCGTTTATTCTGGATATGAGAGAATAGTGACCAGTAATTTTCCCAAATGGCAAAAATTCGGCGTTGATTAAGACTTCAATTGTTTTCAATACTTTTGTTTCTTAGTGTTTTGGTGTAAAATTAAGACATTCACAGAGGTTTGACCTCTGGTAATTTTGAGATATTACAGAGGTCAGACCTCTGTCGCGCCCTCAAAGTCGCGAAGGGTAGTTTTTGTATTCGTTTTAATAGTTAATAATCAATAATTTAATATTAAGCTTATGGGTTTGTTACAAAGTCGAATTTTTAACAAACTCTGTAAGCCGAAGAGGTATTTATGAAAATTAAAAAGAATGCGCGCTGCCAGTTCATCCCGTTAAACAAGGATTTGACGGGGTCCATCAAGCCAATAAACGGGCGACAACGTTTCTTGACTTTGGGAACTCTGTCGATGAATGGAAAACCGGGTCGAAAGGTTTTCCTTGGCGGCGTTTTTATTTTATTTGTTTTAATTATTTATTTTATTATTCCCGTCTTCCCGTGTTCTAATGCTCCGATGTTCCAATGTTTTCATGATGCTTTGGCTTGGACTCCGCCCTCGGCCCCGCCTCCGGGAGACAATGTGCCCAGACCGATTAACCAAGGTCCCGATGCTCAGGGGAAAATAGGTAATCTTGGTGTTGGGACGGCTACCCCAACCGCGGCTAAATTAGACGTAGTTGGCAGTATTGACGCCACCGGTGGGATTACTTCAGGGACAAGTGGATTTCTCGTCGGCAATTCGGCCATTGATTCTGACTCAGGGACGATTGGCGGTAATTTTTCCTTGACTGGGACGGGCGATTTAAGCGCGGCTGGTGAAGGGTTTTTCTCCGGCACCGGCGTTAGCTATTTTTTAGGCAGTTTGGGCGTCGGAATAAACAATTCAAATGAAAGATTGACTATCTCAAATGCTGGCGGCGATGTGGTCAGGTTGCGCTTTGACCGTTCAGGAACTGGCCAATATGACTGGGAAATCGGCACGCCTTCTGGCGGAGGTAGCGACCTGGCTATTTTTGGCGGAAGCGATTCATTAAACCCGGGAGAATTAGTCAGAATAAAGTCCGACGGCAAAGTTGGTATTGGGGTCAGTCCGAGCAAGATGCTGGACGTGGCCGGTGACATCAACTTCACCGGTTCCCTTTATCAAAATAATGTCCTTTATAGCGGTTCTAGGTGGACGGCGGGAACGGGAGACAATATTTACCGGTTGGATGGCAATATCGGCATCGGGACGACGAGCCCAAACTATAAATTGGTTGTTTCTGACAGCGACGGCGACGGGAGTATTGTTATCGCCAATAGTTCCGGGGGTGTCCGGGGAGATTTATCCGCTTCAGACACCAATGGCGGATACTTTAATTTATATAATTCAAGTGGAGAAAATACAGCGAAAATTAGGAGTTATGCAGTTTCCGACGTTCAAGCATATTTCACCGCCGGCAGAGT
>CAZMJP010000014.1:19028-22531 GCA_964566895.1 uncultured Gammaproteobacteria bacterium | reverse complement strand
ACTTATGCCCCGGACAGGCCGGAGATTGTCTACCGTGAAAAGTGCTACCAATCAGAAGTAGTTTAGTTGCCCTCCGTAGTTTTGACAAAGGGAAGGCGAAAAATACTACTGTGTCCGTTCGTAGCCCAAAGAGCGAAGGAGGACCAAAGTGAGGCGGTTTAAAATATAGAGGTCGGACCTCTGTAGACCCCTGTAGACCTCTGTAAATTATACAATGACAAATCAAACTTCAAAAATATCCAAAACTCCACAATTTGACCAAGCTATCGGGGCGATTTTAAAGGATTTAAAACCCCACATCAGAACTTGCCGCCAATGTGGTAATTCTTTTCAGGTTTATCAGGAAGATATCGATTTTTACCAGATGTTCAAGGTGCCGCCGCCGACAATATGTCCCTTTTGCCGAAAAAAGAGACGTTTTGCTCATTTAATGCGCGTGCCCAAGTTTTTTAAAAGGCTCTGTCAATCACCGAGGCATAATGAAGAGGTAATTACGGTTTTTCCGCCCGATTCGCCCCATAAAGTTTATGATTTTTCTTATTGGCATTCTGATAAATGGGAAGCGGCGGATTGCGGGAGGAATTACGATTTTACTAGAAGTTTTTTTCATCAGTTTAAAGAATTATTCTTTAGCGTTCCGCACGTCACCCTTGAGCGCAGTTCCTCAACGGTAAATTCCGACTATTCAGTTGGCGGCACAGGGGCGAAAAATGTTTATTATAGCGGCTTGGGTTACCATTCGGAAAATATAATGTACTGTTTTGACACTCGACACACCCGTGACTCTGTGGATTGTAATTTGATGAATAATTCGGAGCTTTGTTACGGTTCGGTTGGGTCGGATTATTGCAGTCGGTGTATTTTTGTCATTGAATGCAACCAATGTATGGATTCCGCTTTTTTGTACAACTGTAAAAATTGTTCGAATTGTTTCTTGTCGGATAATCTTCGCAACGGGTCTTATATCTTTAACAACAGGCAGTTGAATAAAGAGGAATATAAAAAGAAGTTCGAGGCAGTAAATTTAGGCGACCGGAACGTTTTAAACGAATACTCGGAAAAATTCAAATTGGAAATTCTTTCGCGCGCCTTAAGGCGAAATGTTAGAAATGTAAATGTTTCCCATTCGGTCGGCGATGGTCTTCGGAATTGCAATAAGTGTTATTTTGTTTTTCGCGCCCAAGATGCAGAGAACGCCAGATATAGCGATAATCTTGTTAAATCCCGCGATTTAATGGATGTGGCGAATGTCGGCGAGGCTGAAAGAATGTATGAAGTTGTTCTTGTCATACCGGGATTTTATAATAAATTTTCGATGTATCTGCGAAATTGTTCGTTGATGGAATATTGCTCGGAGTGCTATGATTGCCATTATTGTTTTGGTTGCGTCGGGTTAAAAAATAAAGAGTTTTATATTTTTAATCAATCGTTTAAAGAGTCGGATTATTGGGTTATGGTTGATAAGATAAAGACAAAAATGATGGAAAAGGGAGAATATGGAGAATTTTTTTCTCCCCAATTAGGACTTATGCCTTATCAGAGTAGCGCGGCGCAAAAGTATTTTCCTTTGGAGCCGGATGAAGCAAAAAATTTGGAAATTCCTTGGTATCCGAATCAAAAGAGGCAAATATATCGGACAATATGGAAATTCTGAGGATTCCGGATGATGTGGCGGCTGATATTAAAGAAGTGGACGACGATATCGTGACCAAAGCGCTCGTTTGCGAGACAACTAAAAAACCATTTTTGGTTATTAAATCCGAATTGGATTTTTACAGAAAAATGAAACTGCCAATTCCCATCGAACATCCGTGGCAACGAATGCAAGAGCGAACCAGGCTGGAACATTCCATTTGGCTTTATTCTTTTATATGCCCTCAATGCCGACAGAAATTATATACGGTTTACACTCCCGAGGAACAAGATAATATAGACATTTTGTGTGAATCTTGTTATCTAAGAAAGTTGGCTTAGAAATTTAGGATTTGAGATTTATAATTTAGCATTTTAAACGCAACGAGTTTATGTCTTATCAAGTGGAGACAGAGCAATTCAGCGGACCCTTTGATTTATTACTTCAGTTAGTTGAAAAAGAGAAATTGGATATCACTGAGATTTCTTTGTCTAAGGTTACGGATGAGTTTATCAAATATCTTGGCAACTTTGAACGGGTTCAGCCGAGAGAGTTGGCTGATTTTTTGGAAGTTGCCGCTAAATTAATTTTACTTAAGTCTCGTCTTTTAATCCCCGGGGCGGTTTCAGACGACGAGGATAGCCAGGACTTGGTTAATCAATTGAAGATTTATCGCCAATATGCTTTAGCGGCTAAAAGGGTTAATGAAATAGTAGTTAATCCTGACTATGCTTTTGCCAGGGATAAAATTCCTTTACAAATTGTTCCTGAATTTTCTTTAGACATTAAGATAACCCTAAAAGTGTTAGAAAAAAATTTTAGAAATATCGTTTCAATCATTTTAGACCAGGTTAAGTTATCACAGAGAATTATTAAAAGGAGGATTATTTCTTTAAAAGAAAAAGTCAATGAATTGCTTATCTTAATAAAGAGCCGCCGGAAAGTTATTTTTAACCAGGTTATTAAGCAGAAAAATAAAGCCGAGCAGGCGGTAATGTTTTTAGCGGTTTTAGAATTAATGAAAGAAAAAGAAATCAATGTTAGTCAAAATGGATTGTTTGAGGAGATTGTGATTTCAAAAAATAAACCGGGCGGGAGGAAAGAAAAAATATAATAATAGCTTTCTAATAGAGAGGAGGGCAATAAATGAAAAATATGGAGAGAGAGAACTTTAAGCTTAAATCGGCAATTGAAAGTTTACTTTTTATTGCCAATCGGCCTTTAATGAAAAAGGAGATAGCTCAAATTATAGGTCAATCAAATGAAGGCACCGAACAAATTTTAGAAGAATTGGTTGACGAATATAATAAGAAAGAGGGCGGAATTAGAATTATCCAAAATGGTCAGGAATGGCAAATGGTTACTGATTCTAAAAATAGTTCATTCGTTCAAAAATTTTTAAAACAAGAGGTTAATAGAGAGTTAACCCCCGCTTCTGTGGAGACATTGTCAATTATTGCTTATCGGGGACCTATTGCCAGGGGAGATTTGGAACAAATTCGGGGTGTAAATTGCGCCATTATTTTGCGCAACCTTTTAATTAAAGGTTTGATTATTGAAGAAGACAAAGATAAACAAATTTATAATGTGAGTTTGGACTTTATTCGTCATTTAGGTATTAGTGATTTAAAAGAATTGCCTGATTATGAAAAATTGAACCGTAATGTTTCTTTGTTGTCTTTAGCGGAGAATGAAGAATAAGGCTTTCATAATTTTTTTGTGCCCCCGTAGCTCAATAGATAGAGCGCAAGTTTCCGGAACTTGAGACGGAGGTTCTGCCCTCACACCAATTTCCCCCTCGTAGTTCAATGGATAGAACATAAGCTTCCGGAGCTTAAAATACGGGTTCGATTCCTGTCGAGGGGATTGG
>CAZMJP010000014.1:0-18928 GCA_964566895.1 uncultured Gammaproteobacteria bacterium | reverse complement strand
AAAAATCTAATTAAGGGAGAAATTATAATTATATCCAAAAAGATAAAATCAGAAGGAGAAAAGTCTAAAGCAAAGAATCAATCCGACTATATAATTGGGCGGAGTCCTGTTTTGGGTTTAGCGGCGTTTATAAATCCGGTTTTTAAATTTTTAAAAACGGTGCCAAAGGGTAAGACGGTGACCTATAAAGCTGTGGCGAAACATTGCGGTCTATCTAACGCGCGAAATATTGGTTGGATTTTAAAACAAAACCCCGACCCGGATAAAATCCCGTGTTATAAAGTTGTTTATTCTAACGGACGTTTGGCAAGTGGATATAAATTTGGCGGCCCAAAAGAGCAAAAAAGGCGTCTAATAGTTGAGGGCGTTAAATTTGACGGGGATAGAGTTAAAGATTATTGACAACAAGATAGAGCTAACTCAAAATCTATTAAAAGAGAAACAAACGGGACCAACATTCAAAGACATAGCGGCGGAGGAAGATTTAATCAGAATTAATTGCTTTTTATAATTATAAACAAATAATGACCTTAAAAAGTATTTTTAAAAAAATAATCCCGAAGCGAATCTTACTTTTTTACTATCAATCCTTGGCTTATCTAGCCGCTTTTATTTATGGTCATCCAAGCAGGAAGATGGTTGTTATTGGTGTTACTGGCACTTCTGGTAAATCAACTGTAGTCAATCTAATTGGTCGGATTTTGGAACACGCTGGTTTTAGAGTGGGTTTAACCAGCACTTTTAATTTTAAAATTGCCGGTCAGGAGATTGTTAATAAGACGAGGATGACTATGCTTGGTCGTTTTGCTTTACAGAAATTGTTAAAAGAGATGTTGGACGCTCATTGCCAATACGCGATTATTGAAACGACCTCGCAGGGGATTGTTCAATCAAGACATCTGGGAATTAATTATGACATTGGCGTTTTCACTAATTTAAGCCCGGAGCATATCGAATCCCATGGTAGTTTTGAAAAATATCGACAAGCCAAACAGAAACTTTTTCAACATTTGAGTAAGAGAAAAGGGAAAATCATCAACAATAAAGTCGTCGATAAGGTGATAATTGTCAATGTAGACGATAAGAATAGCGATAGTTTTCTAAAATTTGAAGCTGATAAGAAATATGGATACAGTAGTATAAAACTTAGTCTGCCGGCCAGTAGGCAAGAATCAGGAATTGAGATTATAAAAGCGGATGAGATAAACTTAAACTCGAGTGGCTCGAGGTTTATGGTTAACGAGGTGGGATTTAAATTAAATTTATTAGAGGAGTTTAATATAGCTAACGCCTTGGCGGCTATTTGTGTCGCTTTGTCGCAGAAAATTGGTCTAGATGTTTGTCGGGACGCTTTGGTTGGCGTTGAAGGAATTCCCGGACGTATGGAAATAGTTTTTAAAGGCCCTTTTACTATAGTTGTTGATTATGCCCATACGCCCGATCAATTAGAAAAGGTTTATCAAACATTGAAAAGTTTTAATAACTCAAGATTGATTTGCGTTTTAGGGGCGACTGGCGGAGGGAGAGATAAATGGAAAAGGCCAGTTTTGGGAAAAATCGCCAAAGAATATGGTTATTATATCATTATTACCAACGAAGACCCTTATGATGAGGAACCGGAGAAAATAATTGATCAGGTAATTTCAGGTATTGAAGATAGTCAGGAAATGATTTCCCAAAGTCGGCTTTTTAAAATGCTCGACCGCGGACAAGCGATAAAAAAAGCCTTAAGTTTAGCAGAAACAGGGGACATAGTCATTATTACTGGCAAGGGGGCTGAACAATGCATAATGGGACCGAGGGGGGAAAAAATCCCTTGGGATGATAGAGAAATAGTTAAGAAAGAATTAAAAAAGCTTTAATTTTTATTATTTTTATATCAGTTGTGGATAGCTTGTGGAGAACTTATATTTTAGTTTTATTAAGTTGAAAATAAGGCTTAATCCTGGTAAAAATTCTATTTATTATGGGTAAATTTTTCTTAAAGTTATCCACAAAGAAGGTTTTTATAGGATTGACAGATTAAAAATTATTTGCTATTGTAAATATAATTTTGATTTAATAAATTTTAGCATTGTTTTTGGGTCAGATTTAGTTTTTTCTAAATTGTATATAGAAAGAAAAAATTTTTAAATTAAAGAATCCCTCCAAGAAACTTGTTCTGAAGGGAGTTTTTGCGTCTATAATCAGTAGTCGGTGGTACTCTTATGGAACGCATATTTTTCTCTAATTCATCTTTTAATTTGCCATTGCCAGATTTAGTAGAGATTCAAAAGTCTTCTTATGGTTGGTTTTTAAAAAGTGGCTTAAGGGAATTGATTAAAGAGTTTTCGCCTATTGAGGATTTAATTGGTCGGAATTTTGAATTGCATTTTTTAGGCTGTTCCTTGGGTTTGCCAAAATTTGATGAAATTACTAGCAAAAACAGAAATTTAACTTATGAAGCACCTTTAACCGTCAAGGTGCGTTTAATTAATAAACGGACCGGCAAAAAAGTAAATCAAGAAGTTTATTTTAGTGATATACCGCTAATGACAGAACGCGGCACTTTTATTATTAATGGGATTGAAAGAGTTGTTGTCCAGCAGTTGATTAGGTCTCCCGGAGTATTTTTTACCTCAGAATCAATTAAGGGGAAATTTTTTTACGGAGCCAAAATTATTCCTGATCGAGGCGCTTGGCTTGAATTTGAGACCGATGCCCATAACGTTATTTGGGTGAGAATTGATCGTCAAAGGAAAATAACCGCCTCTGCCCTTTTGCGAGTATTTGGTCTCGGGACAGATAGGGAAATTTTACATGCATTTTCCACTAAAAGCGCTCTGTCCGCCTCTTGGCAGAGGTCTATTCTAGGGGGGAAAAATTTTGATAAAACTCCCGGCATTGACTATATTAAGGCAACTTTAGAAAAAGATCCCTCTTCTTCAGAAGAAGAGGGATTAATTGAAGTTTATCGAAAAATCAGACCAGGCGATTTAGCTACAGTTGATAATGCTAAGTCATTAATTTATGCTATGTTTTTTCAGTATAATCGTTATGATTTAAGCAAGGTTGGACGGTATAAAATGAATCAACGACTGGGTCTTGACCCAAAAATAGATAAATGGACGATCCGATGCGAGGATTTAGTAGCTATCATTAGCGAGATAATTAGGTTTAATATTGAACAAACTCCGCCAGATGATATTGATCATTTGTCTAACCGGAGAATTCGGGCAGTTGGCGAATTGGTTCAAAATAGAATGCGTGTAGGAATGCTCAGGCTTCAACGTATTATTAAAGATAGAATGAGTATTGTTGGGGTCAAAAATTTGCTCCCCGGTCAATTAATCAACGTTAGACCAATTAGCGGGGTGGTTAAAGAGTTCTTTATGTCTTCTCAATTTTCACAGTTTATGGATCAGACAAATTTACTCTCAGAGTTAGAACACAAAAGAAGATTAACCGTAGTTGGTCCAGGGGGGTTGACGCGCGAGAGAGCTGGTTTTGAGGTTCGCGACGTCCATCGGACGTTTTACGGTAAAATTTGTCCGATTGCAACGCCGGAAGGACCGAATGTCGGATTAGTTAGTCATCTTTCTTGTTACGCTCGGCTTAATGAATACGGATTTATTGAAACGCCGTATCGGCAGGTGATTAAAGGTAAATTAACCAATAAAATTGTTTATCTTACAGCTTTTGAAGAGGACCAACATATTTTGGCTCCCCTTTCTTTTAAAATTGATAAACATGGGCGGATCATAGACAAAGAAGTAGAGGCTAGGGTTTATGGTCGACCGGGCTTTTGTCGGGTTGAGGAAGTGGAGTATATTGATGTGGCCGCTAATCAGATTGTAAGTGTTGCTACCTCGCTTATTCCGTTTTTGGAACATGACGACGGGGTCAGGGCCTTAATGGGAACCAATATGCAGCGTCAGGCTGTTCCTTTAATTAAGCCAGACTCGCCAATTGTTGGTACCGGCATTGAAGATAAAGTAGCCCGGGATTCTGGCCATTTAATTGTTGCTTCAGAGGGTGGTCGGGTGGCCGAGGTAGACGCTAGTCATGTTTCTGTTGTTTTTAATTCTGGTGAAACCAAAACCTATTATCTTAATAAATATCAACGTTCAAATTTTGATACCTGTTTTAATCAATATCCGGCAGTGACCAAAAATCAGAGATTTAGGCCTGGAGATATTCTAGCTCAAGGCTCTTCAATAAAGAACGGAGAGCTTGCTTTAGGGCAGAATATCTTAGTCGCTTTTATGGCTTGGGAAGGCGGTAATTATGAGGATGCTATTTTAATATCATCGCGGTTAGTCCAAGATGATCGATTTACCTCTATCCACATTAATGAACATACAACCGAGATTAGGGAAACGAAGTTTGGTTCAGAGGTGACCACTTGTGATATACCTAATGTCGGTGAAGAGAAGTTAAGAAATTTAGACGAAGAGGGCATAATTAGAATCGGAGCGGAGGTCAAATCGGGTGATATTTTGGTTGGGAAAATTACTCCGCGGGGCGAGACCGAACTGACTGCTGAGGAAAAACTCCTTCGGGCGATTTTTGGGGAGAAATCTCGCGACGTTCGAGATTCTTCTCTTTATCTTGAACATGGAGAGCATGGCAAGGTAATTGGCGTGAAAATATTTTCTCGGGAAAAGGGAGATAAGCTGCCGCCTGGGGTTATTAAGTCAATTCAGGTATTGGTGGCTGATATGCGGAAAGTTCAGGTGGGCGACAAAATGGCTGGACGACACGGGAACAAAGGGGTGATTTCCAGGGTGATTTCTCAAGAAGATATGCCATATTTAAGTGATGGTACGCCAGTTGATATTATTCTTAATCCTTTGGGCGTTGTTTCAAGAATGAATTTAGGCCAGATTTTAGAGACCCATTTAGGCTTAGCGGCTTTTAAATTAGGATATAAAGTAGCCAGTCCAGTTTTGGACGGGGTGAGTGAAGAAAGAATTAGGCAAGAATTGGTTAAAGCGGGATTTTCTTCAACGGGTAAATTAACTCTTTATGACGGTCGAACCGGCGAGGCGTTTAAAAATCCGGTTACTGTCGGTTATATTTATATAATGAAACTCAATCACTTAGTCGAAGATAAAATTCATCAGCGTTCTATTGGCTCGTATTCTTTAATTACTCAGCAACCTTTGGGCGGCAAAGCCCAGTTTGGAGGCCAAAGATTTGGCGAAATGGAGGTCTGGGCTTTGGAAGGATATGGCGCTGCCTATACTTTACAGGAAATGCTGACGATTAAATCTGACGATGTTATTGGTCGAAGCAAGGCCTATGAGTCAATTATTGAGGGGAACCCAGTTAGAGAAGTTAATATCCCCGAGTCGTTTAGTGTTTTAGTCCGGGAACTTAAAGGATTAGGGTTAAATGTGGAGATGATTAGAGGAGGGAGGAGGCTACATGCGGAATAAGCGGGAAAATAGAAATAGAGATTAAAATTAGAAATGTATTAATTTGAAGATAAGTTTAATTTTTTGGTTCCCAATTAGGGAATTGGAGCAAAGGGATTATTATGTCAACTCCTTCAACGATTTCAACATTAGCTTTATCAGACGACAAACGGCGTCGACCCTTGGATTTTGACGCGATTAGATTGTGTCTGGCTTCTCCAGACGAAATAAAGGGGTGGTCTCATGGCGAAGTGACTAAGCCAGAAACTATTAACTACCGGAGTCGAAAGCCGGAGAGAGATGGGTTGTTTTGTCAAAAGATTTTTGGTCCGGTTAAAGATTGGCAGTGCGCTTGTGGTAAGTATAAGAAGCTTCGTTATCGAGGTGTTACTTGCGACCGCTGCGGCGTAGAAGTAACGAGGAGTGTGGTCAGGCGCGAGAGATTTGGGCATATTAGTTTAGCCGCTCCGGTGGCTCATATTTGGTTTTTACGGGGCGTTCCTTCAAAAATAGGACTGCTTTTAGATTTATCTGCCCAATCTCTGGAAAAAGTAGTTTATTTTGCCAATTTTATCATTACTGACGTCAATGAAGATTTAAGGGTCAAAACACTCCAAGAGTTGGAAAAGGAATTTGAGCAAGAGAAGAAGAGCTTAAAAAACGATCCGCGAAAATTGAAGCAGTTAATAGAGAATTATAATGAAACACGCCGAGAGATTACAGAACTAAAAACAAAGAGATTGCTGACCGAGTTGCAATATCGCGACCTTTCTTTAAAATGCGGGCATATTTTTGAAGCTGACATTGGGGCGGAGGCAATTTTAAAATTACTCCAGAATATTGATATATATAAACTGGCTCGAGATTTAGAAAAAGAAAAAAGTAAAACTGTTAACCCGGCTAAAGAGAAAAAATTAATTCAAAGATTGAAATATATTCGGAATTTTATCGTTAACAAAATTAAACCAGAGTGGATGATTTTGAATATCATTCCGGTTATTCCTCCGGATCTCAGACCCTTAGTCCCTTTGGACGGCGGCCGGTTTGCTTCTTCAGATTTGAACGATTTATATCGTCGAGTGATTAATCGTAATAATCGGTTGAAACGTCTTTATGATTTACATGCTCCTGAAGTGATTTTACGCAATGAAAAAAGGATGCTTCAAGAGGCGGTTGACGCTTTAATAGATAATGAAATGAGGTCGGGGAAGACGACGATTGCCTCTACTGGTCAACGTCGAGCCTTAAAATCTTTAGCCGATATTTTAAAAGGAAAACAGGGTCGTTTTCGTCAAAATTTACTTGGTAAAAGGGTGGATTATTCTGGCCGTTCAGTAATCGTAGTTGGACCTCAACTTAAGCTTTACCAGTGTGGTCTACCTAAAATTATGGCTGTTGAACTTTTTAAGCCATTTATTGCTTCTAAACTGATTAAAAAAGGGGTTGTTCATAATGTTCGCAGCGCTAATCGGCTGATTGAGACCGGGACAGAAGACGTTTGGGCTATTTTAGAGGAAGTTACTAAGAGCTCTTATGTTTTGCTTAATCGGGCGCCGACGCTTCATCGTTTAGGTATTCAGGCTTTTCAACCAGTTTTGATTGAAGGTAAGGCAATCCAAATCCATCCCCTTGTTTGCGCTGCCTTTAATGCAGATTTTGACGGAGATCAAATGGCTGTTCACCTGCCCATCACTGAAAAAGCCCAAGAGGAAGCCAAAGATATTATTTTATGTACCAAAAATCTTTTAAAACCAGCCACTGGCGAGCCGATTGTTACCCCAACCAAAGACATGGTTTGGGGCGTTTATTATATGACCTTAATTGATCCTTCATCCGGTCGCAAACAAGGAGAAAAAGAATTACCTTCTTTCAGTAGTATTAGTGAAGCTATTTTAGCTTATCAATTGGGGAAAATAGAGTTGCAGGAGGAAATTAAGGTTAAGGTAAATAGAAGCCCGCACCAACATATTGGCAGTGAAAGTAAGGAGATTAAACAAGTGACAAGTGTTGGCAGACTAATTTTTAATTCAATCTTACCTCAGGGGATTTACTCCATAGATGAGGCAGTCAACAAAAAAAGGTTAAGTGAAATTGTCGTCGAGGTTATAGAGAAATATGGGCCGGATGAAGCAGTTAAAGTTTTAGATCAAATTAAAGAAGTTACTCTTTCATATTTAACCTGTTCGGGTCTTTCTTGGGGAATGGATGATTTGCCGGACCTTCCGGAGAAAAAATCAATTCTTCAACGGGCGGAGAATAATATTGATAAAATTCGGGATCAATATGAAACAGGTTTGCTCTCTGAACAAGAGCGTTATTTGAAGAGTGTTGAAGTTTGGATTGAAGCGAAAGATAAAATTACCGAGATTGTTAAAAAAAATCAGTCGGTTTCCAGTTCGATTTTTTCTATGGTTGAGTCTGGGGCCCGGGGTTCATGGAGCCAGCTTACTCAAATGTTCGGTATGCGGGGGATTGTTTCGTCTCCAACTGGTCGTCTAATCGAATTGCCAATAAAATCCTCTTTTAAGGAGGGGTTCAATGTTTTAGAGTTTTTTATTTCTACCCATGGTTCGCGGAAAGGTGTTTCTGATACCGCTTTAAGAACGGCCAGCGCTGGATATTTGACCAGGAGAATGGTTGATGTTTGCCAGGATATTATTGTTACAGAAGAAGATTGCGGCTACCGTCAGGGTTTTCGGCTAACGCGTGAAGATAATCAAGTGATGGGAGAAAATTGGACAACAAGGCTATTTGGTCGGATAGCGGCTCAAGATGTAAAAAATCCAAGGACAAAAAAAACCATTGTTCGGGCTAATGAGGCCATTACCAAAGATAAAGCCAAGGAGATAGATAAGGCTGATTTAGAAGAAGTTTTTGTCCGCTCAGTCTTGACTTGCCAGTCTAAAAGGGGAGTTTGTGCTCAGTGTTATGGCTATGATTTAGCTTATAATCGGTTAGTTAAAGTTGGCGTACCAGTTGGCGTTATCGCCGCTCAGAGCATTGGCGAGCCCGGAACTCAATTGACTTTAAGAACATTTCATACGGGAGGTGTGGCGGGGTTGGATATTACCCAGGGTCTACCTCGAGTGGAAGAACTTTTTGAAGCTCGACCAGTTAAGAAGAAAGCTGTTCTATCCCGATATGATGGGGTAGTTAAAATTGTTCAAGAACCAGGACAGAAAAAAATTATTATTAACCCTTCATCTCTGATTAAAGATGAGACGCGCAATAGGTCTCCGCGCCGGAAACACGGCAATGGGGGCAAAGATCAGAAAGAGGAGTATGATGTAGCTGGTTATTCTGTCTGGGTTAAAGATGGAGAAAGGGTGATTAAAGGACAGCAATTAACCGACGGGAGTTTAGATTTGCACGAACTTTATGAGCTAAGAGGCCAGGAGCAAGTGGAAAAATATATTCTTAAGGAAATCCAATACATTTATTCGTCCCAGGGGCAAAAACTGAACGATAAACATATTGAAATAATCATCCGCCAGATGTTTTCTCGATATTTGATTAAAGAGTCTGGAAATACTGATTTCTTGCCGGGCGAGGTAGTCCCCAAGTCCCATCTTTTAGAGGTTAATAATTTAATTAAGAAAAAAGGGGAGAAACCGGCTGAAGCTGAGAAATTACTGCTTGGTATTACTAGAGTATCGCTTTCTATTGACAGTTGGTTATCGGCGGCTTCATTTCAAGAAACTTCAAGGGTTTTGGTCAACGCCGCCATTAGTGGTCAAGTGGATTATTTAAGGGGGTTAAAAGAAAACGTTATTGTTGGCCGTTTGATCCCGGCTGGGACAGGATTAGCTGTTGTCCCCCGGCGGGAGCCGAAAGCCAAATAACCAAATAGACAGGTGGGAATTTAGATATTATGTCTAAAAAAGAACATAAAAAGAATAGAAAAGAAAGAAGGTTTGGTTTTACCCGCTTGACGCAAGTTCGGGAATCGGTATTGGCTGTTATTTTTATTACCTTGGCTGTTATTTTATTTTTAGGGTTGATTAATTTAGGGGGGGTTGCCGGCGAGTTTTTAGTTTTGGGTTTAGAGATTCTTTTTGCTTGGGTTAAATGGTTTGTCCCGGTTGTCTTGTTGATTGTCGGTTTAATGTGTCTTAATTATCATAAATTTCAGGGCAAAGACATTAAAGTTGAGTTTAGAACCAGAATTTTAGGAATATTCTTTTTAATTATGGTCTTGGCCGGAGCTTTTCATATTTATTTTGTTAATGATAAGTCGGCTCTGCAGGATTTTCGGGGCGGGGGATATGTCGGTTACGGCTTGAGTTATATTATAGTTAAGACTTTTGGTTTTTGGGCCAGTTGGGTAATTTTTGCCGGTATTTTTGTTATTCTGTCAATTATCGCTTTTGGTGATTTGATTAAAATGAAGCGCGAGCAAGACGAGGTTTTAACCAAAGAAAATTGGTTTTGGCGAGGATTAAGAGAGATTAAATCAATTTTTAAGAAGAAAAAGAAGCCATTGACCCTTCAACCAGAAATTACAGATGTGGCTGATAAATTAGAAGAACCAGAGCCGGTCTTGACTAAGCCGACAAAGAGTAAAGAGAAAAACAAAGAAGACGAGATAACCATATCTGCTCCAAAGGTTTATCGAAAAATTGATTTGCCTCTTGATTTATTAGAGCAGACCTCAAGCAGGCCTGATGCCGGAGATATTAGGGAAAATAAATTGATTATTAAGAAGACTTTAGAAAATTTTTCTATTCCGGTTGAAATGGGAGAGGTGAAAGTTGGTCCGACCGTGACTCAATATACCTTGAAACCGGCTGAAGGTATAAAATTATCTCAAATTACCACCCTTCATAACGATTTGGCTATGGCTTTAGCTGCTCACCCTATTCGGATTGAAGCGCCTATCCCGGGTCAGTCCTTAGTTGGTGTTGAAATCCCCAATCAAAGAGTGGCGGTTATTCGGCTAAAAGAAATTTTAGCCAGTGAGGTCTTTAGAAAAAGAAAATCAAATCTAACCATTGCCTTAGGGAGGGACGTGGCTGGCAATATCTGGTTGGCTGATTTAGGTAAAATGCCTCATCTCTTGGTGGCTGGGGCGACGAACAGCGGTAAAACCGTGATGCTTAATTCAATTATCATTAGTTTGATTTATCAAAATTCTCCGGATGATTTAAGGTTTATTTTAATTGATCCAAAGAGAGTTGAATTAACTCTTTATAACAATTTACCTCATCTATTGACTCCGACAATTGTTGAAATTGACAAAACAGTTAGCGCCCTAAAATGGGCTATTTCTGAAATGGATCGCCGTTTTGAGATTATGTCTGAAGCCAAGAAAAGAGACATCAATGTTTATAATCAGGCAAATCCCAATAATAAATTATCTTATATTATTATTATTATTGATGAATTAGCTGATTTAATGGCGGCAGCCCCCCGTGAGATAGAGGCCTGTATTATTAGGTTAGCTCAAATGGCTCGGGCTACCGGGATTCATTTAATTATGGCAACCCAAAGACCATCGGTTGATATTATCACTGGGTTGATAAAAGCCAATATCACCTCGCGGGTAGCTTTTTCTGTCGCTTCTATAATTGATTCGAGAACGATTTTGGATTTTGCTGGAGCGGAGAAACTTTTAGGTCGGGGAGATATGCTTTTTATTTCGCCCGAGATTTCTAAGCCCAAACGGCTCCAAGGGGCTTATGTTTCAGATGGAGAGATTAGGAAATTGGTGGATTATCTAAGCAGTATAGCTACACCCGATCTTAAACAAGAGGTTATTGAATTTCATAATTTAGAGTCGCAAAAGGGTTCGTGGGGGGATTTAAAAGAAGATGAGCTATTATCTCAGGCTCGCGAGGTAGTTGTTCAAGCCGGCAAAGCCTCAGCCTCCCTGCTTCAGAGAAGATTGCGCATTGGTTATGCTCGAGCCGCCCGGCTTTTGGATTTATTGGAAGAAGATGGGGTTATTGGGCCGGCGGACGGAGCCAAACCGAGAGAAGTATATCAATCTCCTCAGGACGAGATTGATAACCATAAACTATAAACCTTTTGTTCATATATTGTTTAATGTTTATAGTTTTTGCGGAGTGAATTATGTCTTTTACTTGTCATGAAATCAAAAATAATACTCTCGGCGATATTTTAAAACAGGCTCGTCTTAAGTTGGGTTTAGACGTGAAGGACGTAGAAAAAAAAACTAATATCTCAGTTAAGTATATTGAGTTTTTAGAGGCTAATGATTTTTATAAACTGCCAAACTCAACTTATACTCGCGGTTCTCTTTGTCGATATGCGGAGTTTTTAGGCCTTAATTCCCTGGAGATTGTGAGACAGTGGAAACAAGACTATGATTCTTTTTTTCTTTCCTCCCTTGGCCGTTCGAAGCGCGCAAAAGGGTTCGCTCGTTTATTTCGTTTGTTTGTCGCCTACTTGTTTAATTATGGAACTGGTAAAAAGGAGCGGGCGGAGGAGGGGGCGAGAAGGATAAGAATTTTAAATCCCGAAATTATTTTAATTAGTTTAGTTATTCTCTTGATTTTATTTTATTTATCTTTTAGTATAAAAAGAGTATTATCAAGCCCTCAGATTGAAATTATTAGTCCTTTAAATGATTTAGTAACTAAGGAATCAGCGTTAATTATTGAAGGGAAAACAGAGCCGGGCGTAAACGTTTTTATTAATAACCAGGCAGTTAGTCAGGTAGAGGGTTATTTTAAAGAAAGGGTGGAGCTTTTGCCCGGCTTAAATATTATTGAAATTTCAGGTAAAAAAAAATATTCCAAAAAAGAGACTATCTATCGAAGGGTAGTCTTGGAAACTAATAGATAATAAATAGTCAGGAGGATTATATTTTATCTGTTTATATGGTGAAACAAGAAAATAATATAGTATCCAATCGCCAAAAAGCGGCTCAAACAGCCGTTGAACAAATTAAATCCCGCTTCGGCGAAGGGAGCATTATGAAATTAAGAGAAGCCAGAAAAATGGAAGTGGAGACTATTCCCACCGGTTGCCTTTCTTTGGATTTGGCTTTGGGCGTTGGCGGCATACCAAGGGGTAGAGTTATTGAGATTTTTGGGAACGAAATGACCGGAAAGTCAACGATGGCGCTTCATATTATTGCCCAAGCGCAAAAAAAGGGCGGGATAGCCGCTTATGTTGATGCAGAGCACGCTTTAGACCCGGAATACGCTAAGAAAATTGGGGTCAAAGTCGATGATTTGCTGATTTCCCAACCGAGTTGTGGCGAGGAGGCCTTAGAAATCGTTGAAACTTTAGTTCGTTCTAACGGGATTGATATTATTGTCGTTGATTCAGTCGCGGCTTTAACTCCAAAAAGAGAAATTGAGGGCGAGATGGGGGATCAGCATATGGGATTACAGGCGAGATTAATGAGCCAGGGATTAAGGAAATTGACTAGTATTATCAGTAAGACCAAGACGGCTGTAATTTTTATTAATCAGATTCGCATGAAAATCGGGGTTTTTTTCGGCAACCCAGAGACTACCACTGGCGGATTGGCTTTAAAGTTTTATTCTTCAGTCAGAGTTGAATTGAAACGGTCGGCTCAGATTAAAAAGGGGGATCAGGTGATTGGCAATAGGGTTAAGGCTAAAATCGTTAAGAATAAAGTAGCTCCGCCATTTAAGGTTTGTGAGTTTGAAATTATGTATAATGAAGGGATATCCTATTTTGGCGATCTTTTAAATTTGGGAGCTAAATATGGATTAATTAAAAAGATTGGCAACACTTTGACTTATGAAAAAGTCAAATTCGGTGCCGGCTGGGAAACCAGTAAAAAATTTTTAAAAGAGAATCCTAAAATAGCCGATGAATTGAAAAAGAAAATTTTACAGGCCGTTAAAGATTCGTCAGATTAGTCCAGTTTATTTAATTTTTAATTTGGCAATAAAAAATATCCGATTGATTAAGCCGGATATTTCTTTTTTATTTCAATTATTTAATTATTCAGTCTTCCATTTGCTAAAATACTCGGCCCCGAAAGCCCAAAAGACGCCGATAAATAGTCCTAAAATGCCGGCAATCATTACATTTTGTTTTCTTTTGGGACTAATCCTCGTTTCCGGGGGTAGGGCGGGGATAGCTATCTCTGTTGGCTTGGTTTGATAGGCTTTTTCGTATTCTTTTTCCTGAATTTGTTGGTCTAAAGAAATTAATTGTTGTTCAAGATTTCTAACCCCATTTTCAAAATCAATTATTTGTCTTTCTTTTGACTCCTTTTGATTTTTAATCCCAGCTAAAAGATTGATATAACTTTCAATAATTCTACCTTGGCCATCTGATTGAATGTCGCCCCTTTTAGCAATTTCTTTTTCATATTCTTGAATATCTTGTTCTAAACGCTTAATTTCTTCTTTTGTTTTAGGGATATCAACAGTTTTTATTCGCTCTATATCTGTCTGAGTTTTTTCTTTACTTTTGTTAATACTTTCCATCTCTACGTTAAAAGTTTTTTCTGTCTCGGCAAACAATTTTTTATGCCGGTCAAGTAGGACTTGGGTTACAGTGTTAGTAACTTCTACCGCCTTTTCCGGGGTTTCGGCCCAGCCTTTAATTTTGATAAATTTGCTGCCGCTTTCTTCAATTTTAAACCTTCCCGCCACGCTTTCAAGGCTCGTCTCTTCCGATAAACCGAGCTTTTTATGGATTTCTTTTAAAGTGGCTTTTCTTTCAAAAATCGTCTTGATGTCGGTGATGTTTTCAATTGTTTTGTCTTTTGTTTTGCCGACTTCCACTAGATTGGTCGCCTCAAAGGTTTGCGGCATTACCAGGCTGATAATGGCCGCGGTAATAGCGGCAATTAAAAAAATCGCCACAATTATCCATTTTCTTTTAAGCAAGACATTGATGTAGTCCCGCAAGTCTATTTCCTCTTCTTCATGATGGAGAACCTTTTTATGCTCCTCGGGTTCTTTCCTCGGCTGATTTTGGTCAAGATGAATGTTATAATCTTCCATATTTTTAAGTTTTTTTAGGCTTCTCACCTCATTGGTGAGTCCGCCGTCAAGGCGGATTACTTTTTAATTATATCCGTTTTTTGAAAATATTTCAATCCAAATACCTAATCCCTAAGTATCCGATTGCCCAATTATCCATTCCGGTATTCAGGCACCAACTCATTTAGAGTTTTAACCAAAGTATCTTTGTCGTTATTTTTCAGTCCTTGCCGAAATTCATTTAGGCAACTCAGGAGCCTTTGTTCGTCCATGCCCGCCAGCTGGGCAATGAAGATTTTTTCGTTTTTGGTGGGAATCTCGTTTTTAGTCAGGATTTCTTCAAACAATTTTTCTCCCGGACGGACGCCAGTGAAGACGATGGGGATATCCACATCCGGGCGATAACCGGCCAAGCGGATCATTTCTTTGGCTAAATCAATAATTTTAATCGGTTTGCCCATATCCAAGACAAAAACCTCGCCGCCTTGGCCAATGGCTCCAGCTTGCATTACCAACAAACAGGCTTCGGCCGTAATCATAAAATATCTTTTCATTTCCGGGTTGGTGACTTCCACTGGCCCGCCTTTTTCAATTTGTTTTTTAAAGACCGGTACCACGCTGCCCTGGCTGCCCAGGACGTTGCCGAATCGGACAGCGCAAAATTTAGTCACATTCTGCTTATTTAGCCAGACGCAGACCATTTCACAAACTCTTTTACTGGCGCCCATAATAGAAGTGGGGTTAATGGCTTTGTCCGTGGAAATCATCACGAATTTTTCTACTTGGTGTTTTAAAGCGTTTTGTCCGAGATTCAAAGTGCCAAAAATATTGTTTTTTATCGCTTCATCAGGATTCTCTTCCATTAGGGGAACGTGTTTGTAGGCGGCGGCGTGAAAAACTACTTGTGGTTTGAGATTTTCAAATATTTTGTCAATCTTGTTTTGGTCGCAGACATCGGCGATGATAAACGTCTTTTTTATTTCCGGGGATAATTTATTTAAGTTTTTTTCCAAATAAAAAGTGCCGGTTTCGCTCTGGTCAAGAGCGATCAAATGCCGGGGCTGGAATTTTAGTATCTGTTGACAAAGGTCGGAACCAATTGAACCAGCGGCGCCGGTCACCAAAATAGTCTTGTTAGTAATGTAATTTTTAATTGATTGCATATCTATTTCCACCGGATTCCGTCCCAACAAGTCTTCAATTGATATTTCCCGCAAATGGCTCAGGCTTATCTTTTCCGCCAGAATTTCCCTAGTGCTGGGCAAAATTTTTATTTTTCCTATTCCGGCCATTCGGGCCAAGGAAACGGTTTGTTTGACTGTTTTTTGACTGGCCGAAGGCATAGCAATAAAAATTTCTTCCACTTTGTTTTTTTGGAGTATTTCCGGCAAATCGCTGTTTTTTCCCAGCACCCTGACGCCGTGAATCATCACGTTTTGTTTTGCGGGGTCGTCGTCAACAAACCCAACAGGAGAATAAATGGTTTCTTTTGACCCTAAAATGTGTCTAACTAATTGTTCTCCGGCTTCGCCGGCGCCGACGATTAAAACCGGCCGGCCAGAGATTTTTTTGCCGTTGCGGCTGAAACTGATTTTAAATCCGTGCAGATAAATTCTTTTAGTAAAGCGAAATGCTCCGATCAAAAGGAAACTTAGAAACCCGGAGATAAAAATAATGGAGCGGGGAAATCCTTCAAAAACGGGAGAGTGACGGAGAATAAATAAAGCGGCGCCGACTCCCAAAAAACTGGCAATAACCCCCCGAGCGACTTTTAGAAGTTCGCGGACGCTGATATAGGTCCAGGAAATGGAATAAAGACGTTCCAATAAAAAGAAAAAGATAGTCAGGGGGGCGGCAACAATAACGAATCCCTTAATCATTGGCCAGTAATGGGAGGGGATTTGACCGTCAAAACGAAGTAAAAATCCCAGCCAGCAGGATAGGGAAATTAAAACAACGTCGCCGACAAGAAATAACAGAATTCTTTTGAAGTTGGTTTTTTTAAAAATATTATTTTTTAAATTTTTCAAGGACATTTTTAAGTGTTCTTATAATATAATCAATTTGTTTTTCTTTTAAGTTGTTGTAAAAAGGAAGAGCAATGGTTCGGTCGGAAACAGATTCGGCTATGGGGAAATCTCCTTTTTTATATCCGAATAGCTTTTTGTAAAAGGGCTGTAAATGAATGCATTGAAAATAATTGCCGCATTGAATCCCGCTTTGCCGCAATTTTTCCATTATTTTGTCTCTGTCTTGGCGGGTATATCTTTCATCTAATTGAATCACATAAACGAACCAAGAAATTTTAGCGTTTGACGCGCAATAAGGGGTCTTAACCTGCGGGAATTTTTTTAGTTTTCCATTATACATCTCCGCCACTTGATTTCTTTTTTTAAGGATTTCTTTAATTCTGGAAAGTTGAGCAATACCCAAAGCGGCGTTTATGTCGCTCATCCGATAATTATAACCCAATTGAAAATGTTCTAACCATTTGTCATTTTCAACCTTTCGTCCTTGGTTCATCATACTGCGGCAATTGTCGGCAATGTTTTTATTATTGGTGACAATCATTCCGCCCTCACCTGTAGTCATTTGTTTGTTAGGATAAAAAGCAAACACCCCCGCATCGCCGAAGTTCCCGCATTTGACCCATTTTTGTTTTTTATTTTTAATTTTTAATTTGGAATTTGCTTGTAATTTGTTATTTGTAGTTTGTGATTTATATATTGCTCCAATTGCTTCGCATGAATCTTCAATTACTTTTAATTTATACTTTCTGGCGATTTTTAAAATTGGGCCCCAATCAGCCGGATGGCCGAAAATATCTACAATTACCATTGCCTTGGTTTTTTTAGTAATTGCTTTTTCTATTTTTTTAGGGTCAATATTTAGGGTTTGTGGGTCAATATCCACGAATATCGGTTTAGCACCTTCGTATAAAACGCAATTGGCAGAGGAAATGAAACTAAAAGGAGTGGTGATTACTTCGTCGCTCTTTTTAATCCTCAAGGCGCGAATAAGCAAATGCAGACCCGAAGTTCCTGAATTGACCGCGATGGCATACTTGGTCCCGATATACTTGGCAAAATTATCTTCGAATTCCTTCAATCTCGGACCCAAAGCCAAATGAGGCGTCTTTAAAACGTTGACCACACTTTTTATTTCTTTTTGAGTAATATCAGGGTTAGAGAGGGGAATTTTCATAAATTATAAATAACAATCCCTATTGTTACTATTATAATTTGAATTAGGTAGCAAATCAAGACGGTTTTTCTAATGGATATCCCTTTTGCGTGTAAGCGGTCGTATAAATGGCCGCGGTCGCCGTAGAAGGGGGACTGGTTATGGCTTAGTCGGCGGATAATGGCCCAACAGGCGTCAATAATTGGTAGGCCGATGATCAGAATTGGACCGATAAATTGTTTGAGGTTATACAAAGGGTGCCCGCTGAAGGTAATCGCCAGAATGGCCAGTAAAAACCCTAAAAAATGGCTGCCATTATCGCCCATAAAAATCGAAGCCGGATGCCAGTTATAGATTAAAAAGCCGATAATTCCTCCTAATAAACTTAAAGAGATAATTAAACTGGAAATATTGCCCTGTATTGCAGATAGGATAGAGAAGCCAATTAGAGAAACGGCGGTTATTCCGCCAGCCAAGCCATCCATACCGTCTTGCATATTCAGGGCGTTCATGGCGCCGACAATATAAAAGCCGGCGATGACGCTGGCCAAGAGGGGGTAAATGGAAAAATGAAAATTAACTCCGATTTTAATCAAAATCAAAACAATGAATGTTCCGGCCAAGAATTGGCAGAATAATTTAATAAAGGGATTAACGGATTTTTTCCATTTTAAATCGTCCCAAAAACCAAGAAATAAAATGACAATACTGCTGACCAAAAGACCAAGAGATTGTAAGCCGGAAACTTGGTGAAATATCCGTGCGAGGGCCAAACCGGTGCTAAAACCAATAAAAATACCAACTCCGCCAAGATAGGGAATTGGTTTTTGGTGGATTTTTAAAGTATCGCCAGTTGGGTCGTCATAACAACGGAATCTAATGGCGATTTTTTTAAGCAAAGGAATGACCAAAAAAGAAAATACAAAGGCGATTGGTAAAGAAAGAAAGAATAATGAATTCATTTTTTTATTTTATAATAATTTAAGATTCCCCAAAGAGAACCGAATCCATAAGATAAATGTAAAATAAAAAAGCCGATAAATAAAAAAGGAAAGTATTTTAAATCGTTTTTTAAAGTGATTTTAAACGAGAAAATAACGTCCGTCAGGATATAACAGCCAATAATGGCGGACAAGAAAAATTTTCCTAAAACGGTAAAAAATGAGAGAATAATCCCTCCTAATAATGATAAGACAAAACAAAAAGGAATAAAATGCCTTAGTTTTAGAGAGCCCGGGACTATTTTTTGAGTGTAAACATTCCAAAGGCCGTTCAAAAACCCCTGCTTGGCAAGTCTAATAAAAGAATCGGGGCAATGGTAGTATGATTTTATTTCCGGGGTCATAAATATTTTGCCCCCGCTTTTTATTAAGCGAGAATTGAATTCTATGTCGTGATTACGGATCAGTT
>CAZMJP010000013.1:14681-23376 GCA_964566895.1 uncultured Gammaproteobacteria bacterium | reverse complement strand
GAATAAATCCAATTCCTGTCCTAGTTTGCGGTGGTCTCTTTTTTCCGCTTCTTCTCGAATTTTAAGAAAATCATCCAATTCTTTTTGGCGCTTAAAAGCCAATCCGTAGATTCTTTGCAACATTTTATTTTTTTCCTCTCCCCGCCAATAAGCGCCGGCGATTTTATTAAGTTTAAAAGCGCCAAGTTGGCTAGTAGAATCAACGTGCGGCCCGCGGCACAAATCAATAAAATTCCCCAATTGATATATGGTAATTTTGTCTATTTTTTTTATTTTTTTATTTTGATGTTCCAATGTTATAATGTTCTCATGTTTTGACGTTTTTGTTGTTCCGGTTTTTTTAATATCTTGCAAAAGTTCAATCTTATATGGCTGATTAAGTTTTTTAAATAATTCCATCGCTTGATTAATCTCTATTTCCTTTTTGACGAATTTCAGTTTCTTTTTGGCTAATTGCCGCATTTTATTTTCTATTTTTATCAAATCCTGCGGAGTTAAAGTTCGTTCTAAATCAAAATCATAATAAAAGCCGTTGGCAACCACCGGGCCAATGCCGAGCTTGACCTCAGAAAACAATTCCAAAACCGCCGCGGCCATCAGATGGCTGGTTGAATGACGAAGGATTTCCAAAGATGTTTGCTTTTTGTCCATATCAGGTTAGTGAAATGTAACTTACTGAAGATTTTTAATCACAATTTCTATTTTATTTGCGTCCCACGGCGCTTTTTTAATAATCAGAGGCGGCCACAATTTGATTTGGACCTGTTTGATTTCTTTAAAGTTTTCAAGATAGTTTTTAATTTCTTCAGGAGAAATTCCTTGAAAGTGGTTTTTTTCTAAAATTTGGTGGTCGTTGGCGATTGTCATATACCCACGGAACTGAACCTCTAAGGCCGCTTGGCCTTGAGCGAGATTATGCTCTGTCAGACGATAAGACAGGCTGCTTGGTTCATAGGCGGTTAATTTTTTACCCGAGGGGACTTTTTCTTTTAAAGAATTGACTGCTATATCTAAAAGATTTTTTTCTTTAAAAGCTATGGCTTTGATGTTCAGTTTAACTGAAGCGGTGAACTCCGCTTTTTCATCGCCAGATTGAGCGTCGCAACTTTGTTCTAAAACTTTTGATTCAACAACGATTTTTAAATCCGCTTCCGGCAGTTTTTGTTCAATTTCGTCCATTCCTTTGTTATAGAGTTCTTCTTTAAGTTTTTTTATTGTTTGGTCAATGTCCGTTTGCATAACTATCCCGGTTTTTTTTAGACCGCCAGTCATTGATTTTTCGCTTTTAGCCAAAATATTTTCCTTTAAATAAGGGTCGTGCAAATTGGGGATAGTGAATGTCGTTGGTCCAAGATCATAAGTTTCTCCAGTTTTATCGGCTTTGACCAAAACGGTTGTTTGGTTTTTAGGCGGTATTCTTATTTTGCTAACGGCTCGGAAAATCAGACCTTCCGGAGAAGAGAAACGAGTGCCAGCAATAAAATTTATTGATGTTCCGGTATTGTTAGTTAAAATAACTTCTCCTTCAGCGTAGTCTTCTGTGGAAACCGTAGCTTGAACTGTGTTTTTTTCCTGCGCTTCCTGAGTCGTTTCCAATATTTGGCCGGTCAAGGCCTGATTATCTTCGGTAATGATATCTTCGCTGATTTGAATTTTAAGGTTTGCGTCGATTTCTTCTGGTTCGGGCGTGATAATAATTTTCGCCCCGTAAGAGGTGCTAAACAAACCAAAAATTATGCCGGTAAGAGACAGGACGGTTAATATTAGAAACAAATAGCCGATTTTATTGTGAGGGTCGATGTAGATATTAGGCATAAATCAAGATGTTTTATTTTTCTCTCATTTTACTTTATTTTTAAGATTTCAGCAACAGGTCATCAAGGGTGTCTTTTGTTACTTCCCGGGCGTCTTCGGCGATTACTTTTGGCACGCCATCTTTGTCAGAAAGGCGGCCGGAAACGCGGATTATTTTGTTTTCTTGCCAAAGGCCAGGGGTGAGTTTAAAAATTTTGGGGAAGACAATAACCTCAATTTCGCCGGTTGAATCTTCTATTTTAACGAAAAGCATTGTTTGTTTGTCTGAGGTGATGATTTTTTTGATTTTGGTTATTAGCCCGACAATTTTAACCGGAGAACTTACGACTGATTGGGAACCATTTTGCCCATTTATCCGGTTTTCCGGGCGGGGAGGGAAAATTTTATTCTGGGAGTTTATTTCCGCTTCGGGGTTTTCTTCATTGGCGCTAATTTTAAATTGTCCAATTGGTTGGGCGTATTTTTTTAGAGTCGCTTCATACTGTCTCAAAGGGTGGTCGGAAATAAAAAGTCCTAATAATTCTTTTTCCCAGAGAAGTTTTTGTTGGTGTTCGGCTGGAGGGTATTTTTTTAATTTTAGACTTAATCTACCGCCCAGGGAGAACAAACCGAAGAGAGTTGTTTGTCCATTTTCTTTGTCTTTTTGTTTTTTTCTGGAAAATTCGAGCAACGTCTCCACGTTTTGCAATAATTGGTTGCGTTCGCCAAATTGGTCTGTCGCTCCGCCTTTAATTAGACTTTCCAGGGATTTTTTATTCAAGTCCTTAGAGTGGACTCGGCTTAAAAAGTCTTCCAAGTCTTGATATTTCCCGTTTTCTTCTCGTTCATCAATGATACTTTTGACTATCCCTCCGCCGACGTTTTTAATTGCTAAAAGTCCGAACCTTATCTTGTCTCTTACCACGGTAAAGTTCTTATAACTCTCGTTAACATCCGGCGGGAGAACCTCGATATTCATTTTTCTCGCTTCCTCAATTTCAATCGCGATTCGGTCAATGGCATTTTGGTCTGAGGTTAGAAGAGCGGCCATAAATTCAATCGGGTAGTTGGCTTTTAAATAAGCGGTTTGATAAGCAATGGTAGCGTAACAGGCGGCGTGACTTCTATTGAAGCCATAGCCGGCAAACGGCTCGATAAAAGCGAAGGTCTGTTCGGCTATTTGGCGGGGGATTTTATTCTTAAGGCAGCCGGAGATGAATTTCGCCTTTTGTTCTTGAAGTAGTTTAGGGATTTTTTTGCCTACAGCTTTTCGTAAAACGTCGGCTTCGGACAAAGAAAATCCGGCTAAATCGCGGACAATTTGGAGTAGCTGTTCTTGGAAAACCGCTACGCCGTATGTTTTTTCCAAAATAGGTTTTAATTTTGGGTGAAGATAATATGGTTTTTTGCGGCCGTGTTTTCCCGCAATATATTCCGGGATTAACTCCATTGGCCCGGGTCGGTAAAGGGCGACCATAATGATAATGTCTTCTAATTCAGTTGGTTTCAGTTGTTTTAAATAGTGCCGCATCATATCGCCTTCCAGCTGAAAGACTCCGGTGGTTTCCGCTTTTTTAAAGAGATTGAACGTTTTTTTATCATCGAGCGGAATTTGGTCAATATCAATGTCTTTTTGATGATTGTATTTGACAAGCTTCAGAGATGTTTCAATAACAGTTAAATTTTTTAATCCCAAAAAATCCATTTTCAAAAGTCCGAGACTTTCAATAGCATTCATTTCATATTGAGTAATAATGGTTTTTTCTTGACCGGAGACATCGTATTGAGTTGGAGCATATTGGGCTAATGGTTCCGGAGTAATAACCACGCCGCAAGCATGCCTTGAAGCGTGGCGAGCCACACCTTCTAATTTCTTAGCTGTGTCAATGATTTTCCTGGCGTCGGCATTGGTCTCGTAAGTCGTTTTTAAATCCGCAGCCATACTCAGGGCTTGTTTAAGAGATTTGTTAAAAGGGACCATTTTAGCCAGTTTGTCGCAAAAGGTGTAAGGGTAATCCAAAGCTCGGCCAACGTCTCTAATGGCGGCTCGGGCAGCCATAGTGCCGAAAGTGATAATTTGGGCGACGTGGTCGCGGCCGTATTTGTCTTCAACATAGCGGATTACTTCATCGCGTCGGGTATCAGCAAAATCTAAATCAATATCCGGAGGGGCAATCCGCGAATCGGTTAGGAATCTCTCGAAAAGAAGGTTATATTTTAAAGGGTCGATATTGGTGATATTGAGAATATACGAGACAATAGATCCCGCGGCTGATCCGCGGCCTGGCCCGGTAACTACCCCATTTTCTTTAGCCCAGTTGACAAAGTCTTGGACAATTAAGAAATACGAGGCAAAGCCGGTCTCTTTTATTACCGACAGTTCGTATTCCAGTCGGTCTGAGATTTCTTTGGTTTTTTTAGAGTAACGAGCGGAAATATTTTTTTCAGATAACTCTTTTAAGTACTGGTCTGCCGTTTTGTTCTCGGGCAGAGGGAAATAGGGGAGTTTGGTTTTACCCAATTCAATTTCTAAATTGCACTCCTGGGCGATTTTTTCCGTGTTCGAGATAGCTTCGGGATAATTTTTAAAACTGTCCACCATTTTTTTTGGAGAGCGGAGTGAAAAATCGTCACTGAGCATATAGAGTCGGTCTTTGTCTTTTTTCTTTTTTTTAGTTTGTAAACAAAGCAGGATATCTTGGATCTCGGCGTCTTCAGGTTCGATATAATGAACGTCATTGGTCGCGACGAGGGGGATATTATATTTTTTAGATAATTTGCAAAGAGCTTTGTTAACTAAAATTTGTTCTTTAATTCCGGGGTGGTCTTGAACTTCTAAATAAAAATTTCCTTGGCCGAAGAGTTCGTTATATTTTAAAATTGCCTTTTCCGCTTTTTCTAACTGATTTTCAATAATTAATTGCGGAATTTCTCCCTGACAGCAGGCGGTTAGGGCGATTAAACCCGAGCAATATTTTTGTAAAATTTCGTCGTCGACCCTCGGTTTATAATAAAAGCCCTCGAGATGGGCAATGGTGGTCAGTTTAATTAAGTTTTTATATCCCTGGTCGTTTTTAGCCAAGAGGATTAGGTGGTAAGGTTTTTCGTCTATTTTTGGTCTTTTATTTAAATGTCCGTATCGGGCTAAATAGGCTTCAATGCCGATGATTGGTTTGATGCCAGCCGCCTTGGCTTTAGAATAAAATTCAATGACGCCGTACATAACACCGTGATCGGTCAAAGCTAAAGCTTTCATTTTATGTCTTTTTACTGCCTTGATTAGTTCATCAATTCTAGCTAAGCCGTCCAGGAGTGAATAATGACTATGAACGTGAAGATGGGTGAACATAATTTCATTATGGCGTTATAACATTTTAGCAATGGAACATAAAGGATTTTTTTACAGAAATTTATTCTTTTGTCCGCCGAAAGCGGAGAACGTTTTTATGTTCCCATGTTCTTATATCATCATAAATTTTATTTTTTATTCTTTTTCTTGCTTTCTTTTTTTTCCCTGATGAGGTCGACTAAATCTTTTAGTCCTTCGCTAAATACGCCGATTAAGGCTGAAATTTTTACTTTTTGTTTTATTTCTTCCAACGTTTGGCTGACTTTTTCTGAGGCTCTTGATAAGTTGCGGGAGAACTTGGCGATTCGGCAAGCAATAATAATAGCAATAATTGCTAAAACAATACAGAGAATAGCGATGAAAATAATCGCTCCGCTGGCAGTGATGTAAAAAAGGTTTTGACTAGTCATAATAAATTATTTAATAATTAAACGTATTAACATTTTAACACATAATAATATCTTGCCAAGCCTTTACTTGACGGAGAATTTTTAGTATACTGGGTATAAGTGATTAAGTCCATTTAATTATTGGAGTATTATTTGTCCTAAAGTATGGATGACGATTTAACCCTAAAACAATTAAGGTTTGCTCGGTGGTATCTAAGTCATAAAAGGAGATTTTATCAAATATTGGTTGGTTTCTTAGGCGTTTTTAATCTTATTGTTTTGGCAGCGGCTTTATACCAGTTTATTATTTATGTCGCCTTAACCGAAGTTCATGAACTAATGCTTAAAGAGTTGACTTTTGAGAGAATCGATTATGTTTCACTTAACCGACATTTTGCCCCCGATGATTTAATAATTGGCGAGAAAACATTGGTTTATTACCCGGGAACCCAACAATATGATTTAGTGGTTAAGGTTAAAAATCCCAATGGTCAATGGAGAATTCCGGTAATTGAGTATTATTTTTTCTGGGGTGATAAAAGAACAAATCCAAAGGAGAGTTTTATCTTGCCTAATCAAGAAAAATATCTCTTTGTTTTTAGACAGGCGATAGAAGGAGAGCCGGCGAATCTTGGAGTTGCCTTTTCAAAAATTGACTGGCGGCGGGTTCGACCAACTGAGCAGAGCCCTTTGCAAATTTTGTCAAAATTAGAGGTCAGTGATATCGAGCTTGGTTTCGCTGTCCCGGAACAAAAGATGATTTCTTTGCCCAAAATCCTTTTTAAAATTAAAAATCACTCTGTTTACAATTTTTGGCAGGTGAATTTTATCGTTATTCTTTACCAAGGAAACAAAATTGTCGGGGTTAATATTTTGCCGGTTAAAAGATTATTAAGTAATGAAGAACGTCAGATAGAGCTGAATTGGCCGTCTATTCCTTATTCAACAGAAATACAGGTTATCCCGGAGATTGATATTTTTGACCCGACGATTTTTATTCCTTCTTATTAGTCAATTAATTTTTAAAAAATCATCGGAAGAATCCCGCTTTCAGATTGTGGATTTTTTTGTTTTTTATTTTGTTGTTTCTTTTTGAGATTATTTTTTGAAAAAAGTTAAGAAAATTTATTGTCAATTGTCTTTATTCCTGTTATAATTATTTATATGAGTGAAAGCGCTAAAACCATTACCTGTATTATTCCCGCTTATAATGAAGGTCAAACCATTGCCGGGGTAGTAGAGGTTTGTTTAAAAACGCCTCAGATTAATGAGGTTATTGTTGTCAACGACGGTTCTCAAGACGATACTTTAGCTAAACTAAAACCGCTGGCGAAGAAGATTAAAATTATTAGTTTAGCCAAGAGTCGCGGCAAGGGTTACGCCGTAGCTCAGGGAATTAAGGCGGCTCTCAATCCGTATCTTTTATTTCTTGACGCTGACCTTCTCAATCTTGAATCTCGTCATCTCTATTCTCTCTCTCGGCCGGTTATAGAGGGCTGGGCTGATATGACCGTTGCCGGTCTTATTTCTGCCCAAAATCCACTTCGCCGCACTTACTGGCGGTTTTGCGGCCAACGTTGCTTCCAAAAAGACAGCCTTGTTCCTTTAATTAAAGAGATTGAAAAAACTAACTACGGATTAGAGGTTTTCCTTAATGAAAAATTCAGGGAGAAGAAGATGATTATCGTCCCTCTTGTTTTCCGTTCCGAATACCATTTTGTCAAACAAAAAAAACAAAAGGACTGGCTAATGGCTTATGCTCGGGAAGTGTGGCAGGTTTTTCAGCAAACCGTTTCCGTCAAAACTTCTCCCCGTAAAAAAGTCAAATCGGAATTTTTACACGGTTTGGCTGATTACCTTAAAATCAGCTACCAACGGCTGAAAAAAATTATCTTTGAGGACTTGGAGGGATGAAAGAAGAAGGGGCGCAAGGAGACCCCTTCTAATTTTGGGGTTTGAAAATGAAAATCAAAGAAATTCGGGCAAAAAATATTCTTTCGAAATCAGGGGTTTATGATTGGACTATTAATCCTTATCTTGGTTGCCAGCACGGCTGTTCGTATTGTTATGCTAAATTTATGAAAAGGTTCAGCGGCCACAAAGAAAAATGGGGAGAGTTTGTTGATGTTAAAATTAACGCGCCGGAATTACTTGCTCGGGAAATAAAGAAAAAGAAGATTGGCCGGGTTTGGATAAGCGGGGTCTGCGATCCTTATCAGCCGATTGAAAAGAAGTACGAGCTGACGAAAAAATGTTTGGAGATTTTACAGAAGAGCGATTGGCCGGTCGCCATTCAGACAAAATCGCCCTTGGTCTTGAGGGATTTGGAATTATTTAAGAGATTTCGGGGGATAGAGGTCGGGTTTAGTGTCGCGACAGGAGATGAAAAAATTAAAAGAATTTTTGAACCAAGAACCTCTCCGGTTAAAGAAAGAATTAAAGCTTTGGGCAAATTGCATCGACAGGGAATCAAAACTTACGCGATGATAGCCCCTCTTTTGCCAAGAGCGGAGATTTTGGTCTCTAAATTGAAGGGGAAGGCGGATTATGTAATAATTGACAGAATGAATTATCATTATGCCGATTGGGTTTATCAAAAACATCAATTAAAAAAAATACAAAACGGGGATGGGTTGGCCTGTCTTTTTAAAAAAGAAAATATCCCTTGTCAAGTTTTATTTTAGGATATATGGGCAAGAATCAGAGGGGGAAAAATAAAACTAAATACTGGTCGGATTATGTTACCAAACATAGTTTTGCCTTAGAATTGGAACAAGGCGTTTTTACTTGGAATAACCCGCAAAAAGTTGCTCAATCGCTCAAGAAATCGGCTGAGCAGAGTTTGAATCGCAAAGGAACTTCGTTTCAATCGGCCATGTCAATGCTTAATTTTTATATTAACCGGGCCGGCAAAAATTTAAAGC
This sequence comes from uncultured Gammaproteobacteria bacterium, assembly GCA_964566895.1. GTDB lineage: Bacteria > Patescibacteriota > Patescibacteriia > UBA2591 > UBA6264 > CAZMJP01. The sequence goes on along the minus strand of CAZMJP010000013.1, from coordinate 14,920 downwards.
CGGCGCGGAAAAGGGTTTTAGAACAAGCAAAAATAGAACTGCGGAAATTATTTAAGATTTGACCTATTGGGAATATTGGAATAATCTTGTCAAGGTAGGGTATTTTAAGAGAAGTTTGGTTGTGATATAATGGATTGTATGAAATATGATGTAGCGGTTATCGGTGGCGGACCGGCCGGAATAATGGCGGCTGGCCGGGCTGGCGAGTTTGGCGCCAAGGTCGTTCTAATTGAGAAAAA
>CAZMJP010000013.1:13164-14581 GCA_964566895.1 uncultured Gammaproteobacteria bacterium | reverse complement strand
AACAGGGACGAAAGTTGAAGAAATAGTGAATAAAAACGGGAGAATTGATAAAGTTCTCCTCGCCAATAAAGAAGAAATAACGGCCGATAAATTTATTGTTTGTCCGGGCGGGAAAACGCGCCCGGAAACCGGCTCAACCGGCGACGGTTATAAATGGCTAAAGAAATTAGGTCATACCATTACTGAATTATCTCCGTCTCTTACGCCGATTATTGTCAAGGAGAAAATAGTCAAAAGTCTTGAGGGTTTAAGTTTAAAAAACGTTAAGATTTCTTTTTATAAGAATAATAAAAAGGTTGATTCGGAGTTTGGAGAAGCCCTTTTTACCGCTAATGGGATGAGCGGGCCAATCATCCTTGATTTAAGCAGAGAAATAGGTCAAGAGTTGCCGGGGGATATCAGGATTCAAATAGATTTCAAGCCAACTTTGAGTTTTACCGAGCTTGATAAAAGGGTGCAAAAAGATTGGCGACAAATGAGTAACAAGATATTCAGGAACGGGCTTGATAAACTCCTCCCCCGGAAACTTATTCCTGTTATCGTCGGGCTTTCTGGGATTGAGGCGAATAAAAGAATCAACTTAATCACTCGGGAAGAGAGGAAAAGATTGATTCATTTTCTCAAGGAATTTAATTTGGAAGTCAAGGGTTTAGCTGGGTATGATAAGGCGATTATTACTTCGGGCGGGGTGGATTTGAGTGAGGTGGACCCCAAAACCATGAAATCAAAATTGATTGATAATCTGTATTTTGCCGGCGAAATACTTAATCTTGACGGTCCGACCGGCGGGTATAATTTGCAGTCCTGCTGGAGCACGGGTTATCTTGCCGGGGACAGTGCCGGGAAAAACGGAATTAATTTATCTTAATAATTTTTTTAGATAATTCTATGGTAGTTCAAAATCTTTTTGTTCACAATCAATGGGTAGTCCCTTTAATTGTTGTCTGGGTCTTGCCTTGGAAGGGCGTGGCTTTATGGAAAGCCGCTCAACTTAAAGACAGATGGTGGTTTATTTCTTTGCTGGTTTTGAATACTTTGGCTGTTTTAGAAATTTTTTACATTTTCATTTTCAGCAAAAGAAAAAATTTAAAAACCAAACAACAGAAATTGCCTTTACCCAATTAGAAAATCATACTAGACTAGTGTATTTTTTGGGTTTACTAGGCGAATTTTCTAACGGAGATTAGATTAAAAAAATGACCAGAGAACAGGGTTTAGAGTTGTTAAAACAAAATGTTCAAAATCAAAATTTGATTAAGCACTGTTTGGCTGTGGAAGCGGTGATGAGAGCTTTAGCCGAGTATTTTAGTCAGGATAAGGAGAAGTGGGGGATGGCCGGTTTGTTGCACGATATTGATTATGAAACGACGAAAGATAAACCAAATGAACATTCTTTAATCGGAGCGAGGATGTTGGA
>CAZMJP010000013.1:0-13064 GCA_964566895.1 uncultured Gammaproteobacteria bacterium | reverse complement strand
ATCCCTTAAAGCTATGCAGCGGATTTGTTCCGATTTGGGTCTTTAGAAATTGGTTTAGAAAAATCTTCTCTTTATTTACCAAAAAATTATAATTATTCTATCTCTTGCTTAGCGGGGTTGACAGGATTTTAGGGTTTCGTTATAATTAGCACTGAAAGGTCAAGAGTGCTAATAATTAGATTTAAGTTATAAATTAAATTTTATAACTGAAAGTCTTTAATCTTACTTATAAATTTTGAATCTATGAGCAGACTTAATCTTAAGCCATTGGGTAGTCGGTTGATAATTAAACCGATTATTGAAAATGAAAAAACTAAATCTGGCATTATTTTGCCCGATACGGTTGACAAAGAGAAGCCGATTAAAGGCGAAGTCTTGGCTATCGGCTCGGGCAAGACCCTCGAGAATGGCCAGAGGGAGAAAATTGATTTAAAGGTCGGTGATAAAATTTTATTTGAAAAATACGGCTCTGATGAGTATAAGGTTGATAATGAGGAATTTTTGGTTGTTGAATATGATAAAGTGGTAGCCGTAATAAAATCATTATAACATTAGAATATTAGAACATGATAATTCTCAAACTATTAATTGTTCTAATGTTCAAGTGAGTTAGTATGGCAAAACAAATTTTGTTTAGCGAGAGCGCTCGAGCGGCTTTAAAACGGGGAGTAGATAAATTAGCCGCGGCAGTTAAAGTAACTCTCGGTCCGGTTGGCCGCAATGTAGCCATTGACAAGGGTTTTGGTTCGCCAACTTTAACTAACGACGGAGTGACTGTAGCCAAGGAAATTGAATTGGAGGATAAATATGAAAATATTGGAGCTCAGTTGCTTCAAGAGGTGGCTTCGAAAACCAATGATGTGGCTGGCGACGGGACAACCACGGCTGTTTTATTGGCTCAAAGTATTATTTCAGCCGGGTTAAAAAACGTTGCCGCCGGAGCCGATCCTTTGTTTATTAAAGCAGGGATTGACAAAGGAGTCGGGGCAATAGTCAGTGAATTAAAAGATAAAATTGCCAAACCGGTCTCCACTAAAGAGGAGATTCAGCAGGTGGCATCCGTTTCAGCCAACAGCGAGGAAATTGGTCAAATTATTGCCCAGGCTATGGATAAAGTTGGCAAGGATGGAGTAATTACAGTTGAGGAATCTCAGTCGTTTGGTTTGGAATTGGAAGTGACCGAGGGTATGCAATTTGACCGGGGATATGTTTCTCCCTATATGATTACCAATCCGGAAAAAATGGCGGCTGAATATGACGACCCTTATCTTCTGATTACTGATAGGAAAATTTCTGGCTTGCAGGAAATTTTACCATTGATGGAAAAAATGGTTCAGTCCGGGAAAAAGGATTTGGTTGTTATTGCTGATGAAATTGAGGGAGAGGCTTTAGCTACCTTTGTCGTTAATAAATTGAGAGGAGCCTTTAACGTTTTGGCGGTTAAAGCTCCGGGATTTGGCGACAGAAAAAAAGAAATGTTGCAAGATATTGGTATTTTAACCGGCGGTAAAGTTATTACTGAAGATCTGGGGCTAAAGTTAGAGAATGTCAGTTTAAATGATTTGGGACGGGCTAGAAAAATTATTGCCACTAAAGACGACACCACCGTTGTCGAAGGAAAAGGCAAAAAACAAGACATTAAGAACAGGATTATTAATATTAAAAGGGAATTAGAGTTATCCACTTCTGAATTTGATAAAGAGAAATTACAGGAGAGATTGGCTAAATTGTCTGGCGGGGTGGCCGTGATCAAAGTTGGCGCGGCCACAGAGACGGAAATGAAAGAAAGAAAATTTAAAGTTGAGGACGCGGTTAATGCCACCAAGGCGGCAGTAGAAGAGGGAGTGGTAGTCGGCGGCGGCGTGGCTTTGCTTCGCTGTTTGCCGATTTTAGATAAAATAGAAGCGAAAGGAGATGAAAAAATCGGGGTTGAGATTTTAAAAAGAGCTTTAGAAGAGCCTTTGCGGCAGATTGCTGAAAATTCCGGTCAGGACGGAGCTGTGGTGGTTCAAAAAATTAAAGAAAAACATGGTAACTACGGTTATAATGCTTTAACCAACGAATATGGCGACTTGGTCAATCAAGGGATTGTTGATCCGGCTAAAGTAACTCGGACAGCTTTGCAGAATTCAGCTTCAATCGCTTCTTTATTTTTAACCACTGAAGTGGTAATTACAGATAAGCCGGAAAAGGAAGAGAAGGGGAGTGCTGGGGCAGCTGGTATGCCTGCGGGTATGTCTGGCGGAGAAATGGGATATTAGATAGACCCCGTAAACTATAAATCTAAAATTATAAAAAGGGGAGCCTTATCTAGACTCCTCTTTTTGTTTTTAGATTGACTGATCTTTCAACAGTTTGTATAATAATAATCGTTATAACAATAATAACATTAGAACATAAGAACATAAAAGAAGAAAAAAAGTAATAATTGTTTTCGTAATGAGCCTGAGTAATTTTTCAAAGTTTGCGGAGCGAGCTTTCTAAAGGGGTAAGTTGAACCGACTTTTTAACCTTAGTCTCTTAAATTATTAACTTTTCCAATGTTAAAATGTTCCGATGTTCAAATGAGTGTGTATGACCCTTAAAAAATACCTCAATTTAATGAGTCTTTTGACTGTTTTATGTTGGTTGGTTTGGGTTTTGGTTCTTTTATTTGTTAATCCAACTCAGACCGGCTTGATCGGCTTTATTTTATTTTATTTTAGTCTGTTTTTAGCCATTTTAGGTTCCGCTTCGGTAGTTGGGTTTATTGTTAGAGTTCGTTTAAAACAAGAACCGGTCTTTAAACAAGTGGAAATATCTTTTCGGCAAGGCGTTTGGATTGGGATTTTAATTGTTGTTTTACTTTTGCTCAAAGGGCTGGATCTTTTAAGATGGTGGAATGGACTATTTTTGGTTTTATTTTTGGTTTTTTTGGAACTCTTTTTCTTAACTTCAAAAAAGCGATATAAAATATAACGACCCCCGAATAATCAATAATTGACAATTAAATGATTAACGACTAATTATTGATTATCATTTATGCCAAACGCGGAAACCGAAGTCTGTCAAAACTGTCAAAAAGAGTTTGTAATTGAACCCGATCCCGCGCATTGAAACCTTCGGTTTAGTGCGGGGTTTCGCTTTACTTATCTTGATTTTATGCATCAGTCGGAAAAAAGAGTTTGTCAGAATTGTGGAACGCCATTTGTTATCGACACTCAAGATTTTGATTTTTACAAGAAAATGCAAGTCCCGCCGCCGACCTGGTGTCCGGATTGCCGGATGAAACGAAAATTAGTTTGGAGGAACGAGAGAACACTTTATAAACGTGCCTGCGATTTTTGTGGGAAATCTATAATTACTATTCATCATCCCCGTTATCCGGCGCCGGTTTATTGTTTTGAGTGTCATCGTTCTGATAAATGGGACCCTTATTCTTATGGTTTAATATATGATTCTAGCCGTCCCTTTTTTGAACAGTTGGGTAAGTTAATGATTCGCATACCAAAAGCTGCTACTCATGTCGGTACGGGCGGTTCCCAAAACATAAACAGCGAATATGTGAATTTCGCCGGGGGAAATAAAAATTGCTATTTGATATTCAATTCCACTCATAACGAAGATTGTAGTTATTCAAGGGGGATCGCAAATTCCAAAAATGTAACGGACTCGTATTTTGGGAATAAGAGTGAATTGGTTTACGAAGGTATTAATGTTAATAAGAGTTCTAGAATTAATTGGGGCGAGAATGTTGTTGATTCCATTGATTCTTCTTTTGTTTTAAATTGCGTCGGTATTCAAAATTGTTTTGGTTGTGTTAACCTTCGTCATAAATCGTATTATTTTTTCAACGAGCCGTTACCGAAAGACGACTGGGTAAAAAGAGTTTCGGAAATTATGGGAAGTTACCAAAAAATGGAAGAGGTCAAAAAACGTTTTAAAGAATTTTCTTTAAAGTTTATAAGGAGGGAAAATAATAATTTGAAATCGGTTAATTGTTTTGGCGAATATATTTTTGAATCTAAGAATTGTGCCCATTGTTTTGAATCTTTTAATTGCGAAGATAGTAAATACAGCTTTGCCACTAAATTAATGAAAGACAGTTATGACGTGGTTGGCAGAGGGATGGAGTCGGAACTTCTTTTAGAGACGGTTGCCACAGGAAGTGGCAGTTCTCGGATACTCGGTTCTTGGTCGGTAGAAACATCTCATGATGTTGAATATTCCTATGACCTTCGCGGCTGTGAGTACTGCTCTGGTTGCGCTGGATTAAAGCACGCGAGATATTGCATACTTAACAAACAGTTTTCCGAAGGCGAATATAAAAAGACAAGAGATAAAATTATTGGCGAATTAAAAGATAAAGGATTATATGGTTTATATTTTTCTCCGGAATTGTCTCCCTGGGCTTATAATGAAACATTAGCTCAAGAATTTTATCCCTTGACCAAAGGCCGGGCGTTAGCCGAGGGCTTTCGCTGGGAAGACGAAATACCGAGGACTGAAGGGAAAGAAACGCTTCAACCAGAACAAATTCCAGATAACATAAGGGATATTAAAGATTCAATTTTGGATGAAATTTTAAAATGCGAAGATTGCGGTTATAATTATAGAATTATTCGTCCTGAGCTGGAGTTTTATCGCCGGATGTTGATTCCAGCTCCCCATAAATGCTTTAATTGTCGACATCTTGACCGAATTCGTCGTCGTGGTTCGTTTAAATTACATCATCGCAAGTGCGCTAAATGTAAAAGGAGCATTCAAACCACCTATCCCCCCGACAGGCCGGAAATTGTTTATTGCGAGAAGTGCTATCAAACAGAGGTGGTTTAAACTACAGAGGTCCGACCACTGTATAATATCTTTAGCCCTGGCAGAGGAAGATGAGAATTGCTACCTTAAAGAAGTTGTTTAATATCTTATTTTTTGCTATTTTATTAGGGAGTTATCGCGTTAATTGATTATATGTTTGATAAAATAAAACAAATTCAAAGCGATGCTGATAGAGAAGTTAAAGCCGCCCTTAACGAGTCGGCGCTGGATGATATCTGGAAAAAATATTTAGGCAGAGGAAACGGCCAATTAACCGCAGTTTTACGCAGTCTTAAGGATTTACCAGTTAGCCAGCGTTCAGAAGTTGGTTTCTTGGCCAACCGGGTTAAAACAGAGATAGATAAAAAAATAAAACAAAAACGTCAGCATTTAACGGCCAATATTAAACAGTCGGAGAAAGTTCGTTTAGATGTCACTCTGCCCGGGAAAGAAATAAAATTCGGACATCTGCACCCTCTGACCCAAATGAGATATCGGGTGGCCGAAATTTTTTCTTCAATGGGATTTGAAATTTTGGAAGGGCGGGAACTGGAAACGGATTATTATAACTTTGAGTCTCTGAATATCCCCCCGGGTCATCCGGCGCGGGACATGTGGGATACTTTTTGGTTGCGGAGCGATCAAAACAACCTTAAGCCGCAGACTTTAAACCGTGGACAAAAAAATTTGAAATCCAAAGTTTATAGTTCAAAGTTAAAAGCGAAACTTTTACTGCGGACCCATACTTCGGCGATGCAGGTTAGAGTAATGGAGAAAGAAAAGCCGCCGCTTAAGGTTTGTGTCATTGGTCGGTGTTTCCGCCACGAAGCAACCGACGCTTCACATGAACATACTATCAATCAGATTGAAGGTTTTGTGGTGGATAAAGAAATTTCAGTGGCGAATTTGATTTATACTTTAAAGAATTTTTTGGATGTTTTATTTGAGAGACAAGTTAAAATTCGTCTTCGGCCGAGTTATTTTCCTTTTACTGAGCCGAGTTTTGAAGTTGATTTTTCTTGTCTGAATTGTGGTGGTAAAGGTTGTCCGGTTTGTCAACAAACCGGCTGGGTGGAGATTCTTGGCTCGGGAATGATTCATCCCGAAGTTTTTGAATTTGCCGGTTACCCACGGGGGAAGTATACAGGTTTTGCTTTTGGCGTGGGATTAGACCGATTAGTGATGATGAGATATAAAATAGACGACATTCGCTGGTTGCATTCAGGCGATTTGAGATTTATTAAACAATTTTGATTTATGAAGTTAAGTTATTCTTGGTTAAAACAGCTTGTTCCCGGTTTAAAAATGTCTCCGGAAAAACTTGGGGAGGTTTTGAATATGAAAGTGGCTGGTTTAGAGAGGATAATAAAGATTGGGCAAGATTTGGAAAAGGTGGTGGTGGCGGAAATTTTAAAAATAAAACCTCATCCGCAAGCGGATAAATTACAAATTGTTATAGTTGATACCGGTCGGGGCGAGAGAGAAATCGTTTGCGGTGCTTCCAATATCAAGGTTGGGCAAAAGGTTCCCTTGGCTTTGCCGGGGGCAAGATTACCTGCCGGCGCAGACAGTCCCGCCCGTGCCGGCAGGCCAAATGGAGTTGAAATTAAACCGGAGGTGATTCGGGGGGTTAAATCAAACGGTATGCTTTGCGCCGAAGACGAGTTAGGATTAGGTTCGGGTCATGGAGGAATTTTAATTTTACCGGGTTCATTAAAAGTCGGGGAGAATTTAGCTAAAGCCTTGGGGCTGGACGAAATAGTTTTGGAAATAGAGAATAAATCTTTGACTCATCGGCCGGATTTATTTAGTCATTTAGGTTTTGCCAAAGAGATTAGCGCCGTAATGGATTTAAAAGTTCCTGTTCGTCCTTTCTTTGCCAGCAAGTGGACGGCTGGCAAAAAAAATCAGAGGTCAAAGAATCTCAAAAGCGGATTAAAAATCAAAATTAAAGATAAAAAGTTTTGTCCGCGGTATATGGCGGCGGTTATGGATGGAATAACTGTTAAGCCCTCGCCCCAATGGTTGCAAAACCGGTTGCGCAATCTCGGAATTAAGCCGGTCAACAACGTGGTTGATATTACTAATTACGTTTTATTGGAGATTGGACAACCGCTTCATGCTTTTGATTTCGGAAAAGTTTCTAACGCGCAAGTTATTATCCGAAAAGCAAAAAAAGGGGAGAAATTATTGGCGTTGGATGAACGAGAATATAAATTAACTAATAATGATTTGGTGATTGCCGATAAGAAAAAACCAATTGCCTTGGCCGGTATCATCGGCGGCGAACATTCGGGGATTGGTCCAAAGACAAGAAAAATTATTATTGAGTCGGCTAACTTTGAACCAATAGGACTTAGAAGAACCTCTTGGCGCTTGGGTTTGCGAACTGAGGCGGTTTTAAGATTTGAAAAAGGACTACCATTGGTTTTTGCGGAGTGGGGTCTGTCTCGGGCGATTGAGTTGATGCAGGAATTAGCCGGCGGCAAGTTAATCAGCGGAGTTAGCGATATAAAAAGTGTGGCGGCTCAAAAAGGAATAAGACAAAGAAAGAAAATCGTTTTTAATTTAACTAAAGCGAGTAAGTTAATCGGGGGGGGGATAAAAAGCGACGCGGTAAAAAAGATTCTAGAGAATATAGGTTGCGTTCCCAAACCAAAGGGGAGAAATCTATTGACGACTGTCGTTCCGGTTTATCGAGCCGACCTCAATTCCTTTGAGGATTTAGTGGAAGAGGTTATTAGGGTTTATGGAGTGGAGAAAATAATTCCCAAGCCGATTTTAGCAGAAACGCGATTAAATTCTTTACCCAAAGATTTAGTTTTGGAAAAAGAACTAAAGAATATTTTAACTGGGCTTGGTTTTGACGAGGTCTACAATTATTCTTTGGTAGGTCAGGATTCCTTGGTGAGCAGGCGGTCAACTGGGTTGTTAGAGATTTCCAATCCCTTAAGTCCGGGACAGAGATATTTAAGGACCAGTTTGCTCCCCGGTTTATTAAAAAACGTTCAGACAAATAAAACGCATTTTTCTGATTTTAAGATATTTGAAATCGGGAAAGTTTTTTGTCGGTCCGCGGGCGAGATGAAAGAGTTAAAAAAGGTGGCCGGTCTGATTTTTGACAGCAATGATAAAGATATTTATTTTACTGTTAAAGGAGTGGCGGAATTGATTTTTGAAAAATTGAGCATTAATAAAGAAGAAATTAGGCATCAATTTCACGGCGGAGCGGCGGCTATGCGATTTTTACAAGGCAATAATGAGGTTGGTCATTTTTCTTCCCCTAAATCGGGCATCGGTATTTTTGAGTTTGATTTTGACAGTCTACTCAAACTAATGGGTGGCGGAGAAAAGAAAAAATATCGGCCCATTTCCGTCTATCCCTTGTTCAAAAGAGATTTGGCTTTTTTGTTTGAGAAAAGTATAACTTGGCAAGAGATTGTTAAAACGGTAACAGGAGTCAGCCCGCTTATTCAAAAGGTGGAATTATTTGATGTTTTTGAATCTAAAGAACTCGGAGATAAACGCAACGTCGCCTTTCACCTTATTTTTCAATCATCGGACAAAACGCTTAAAAGCGAAGAGGTGGATAAGATTCAGAAAAAAATTATTAAGACTTTGCAAAATAAATACCAAGCGAAGTTGCGCGATTTCTAATAGTGGATTCAAAATTCTAAATTTTAAATCTTAAATTATATGTATGATATTACCGCCATCGGCGGAGCAATGAGGGACATAATTTTTTATACTGAAGAGGGTTTACTTTTAAATAACCCCAAGGACCCCTTGTGTGAGAAAGTAATCGCTTTTGAATCAGGAGCTAAAATTTATATTAAAGAGGTTTATTTTGAGATTGGTGGTGGGGCTGTTAATTCAGGGGTTGGTCTTTCAAAATTAGGGCTTAAAACAGCGGTCGTAGTTAAAGTTGGTCAAGATAGGGAGGGAGACGCTTTGATTAAAGAAACGAAAAAACAGGGAGTTGATGTCCATTTTGTCCAACGAGACAAAAAAATAAGCACTGGCTTTTCTTTTATTTTAACCTTACTTAAGAAGAGGGCTCATACGATTTTTACTTATCACGGAGCCAGCGATTATTTACAGTTTCCTTCTCAAACAAGTCATTTATTGTCGACCAGGTGGTTATATCTATCCTCGTTGGGCTGTTTAGACTGGCCCGCTGTTTTTGATAAGATTTTCGAATTTAAAGTTAGAAATAAGACGTTGCTTGCCTGGAATCCGAGCAATATTCATTTGAAAGCCGGTTATAAAAAATTATCCAAGTATTTGAAATTGACCGACGTTTTCATTCTCAATGAGGACGAAGCTAGGGAGTTAGTCTTGTCGGAAAAAAAGGAAACCGGCAGTTTTGTTATCAGGAGGTTGTTAAGAGAGATTCGCCAGATGGGCGTGAAAATCCCAGCGATTACCGTCGGGGCTAAAGGGGCTTATGCTTATGACGGACTGAGAATTTGTTATCAAAAGGAAATGCCGGCGAAAGTAATTAATACTACCGGGGCGGGCGACGCTTTCTCATCCGGGTTTATCGCCAGCTTGATCTATAAGCCGAGCGATATTCAACGGGCCCTCCATTGGGGCGTGGCTAACAGTACCTCGGTTATAAAAAAGATAGGCGCTCAAAGAGGTCTTTTAAATAAAAAGCAAATATGCAGCTGTTAGAATTCGAGAAAACGGTAACTCTGCTTAAGAAGTACAAAATTGGATTTATTAAATCTAAGATTATTAGAGCAGAAAATGATTTCGACCGGGCGGGATATCCGGTCGTTTTAAAGATTTTTTCGCCGGAGATAATACACAAGACCGAGAAAGGTGGAGTAGTTTTAAATTTAAGAAATAAACAGGAGGCGGTCGGGGCCTTTAAAAAATTAAGAGAGATAAGTAAAAACGTTTTGATGCAGAAAATGGTTAAAGGGAGAGAAATTATTATTGGGATGAAAAGGGACCCGCAATTCGGTCCGGTGATTATGTTCGGTTTAGGCGGCGTTTTTACCGAAGTTATCAAAGATATTAGTTTTAGGATCTGTCCGGTCGGCAAAAAGCAAGCCGGGGAGATGATAAAAGAAATTAAATCTTATCGGATTTTGCGGGATTGGCGAGGACAAAAACCGGTTAAGATAAGCGATTTAATCGATATTATTGTCAAAACGTCAAACCTTTCTTTAGAGGAGAGGGTCGAGGAGGTTGATTTTAATCCGGTAATAGTCAACAATCGAGGCGCTTTTGTCGTTGACGCGAGGATAATCGTATGACTTTGAATTTGGAAAAATTGTTCAATCCGAAAAGCGTTGCCGTCATCGGCGCTTCGCGAAAAAGAAACACCGTCGGCCACGGTCTTTTTAGAAATTTGGTTTTTGGCAGCCGTCCTTTTAAGGGAAGGGTTTTTCCAGTTAATCCGAATGCCATTTCAATTCTCGGCTTGAAATGTTATAGAACGATTTTGGATGTTAAAGATAATGTTGATTTGGCGGTTATAGCCGTTCGCGCGGCAATTGTTCCGGAAATTGTTAATCAGTGCGTTAAAAAGAAGGTTGGGGCGATAATTATCATTTCGGCTGGTTTTGGCGAACTTAGCGTCCGAGGGAAAAAAATGGAAGACGAGATGTCTGGCGTTTTGCGTCGGGCCGGTATACCGATGCTTGGCCCTAATTGTTTGGGAATTATCAGGACGGCTAATAATTTGAACGCCAGTTTTGCTCCGGTAATGCCGCCGGCGGGAAGCGTCGCCTTTATTTCTCAATCCGGCGCCTTGATTGATTCGGTTGTTGATTGGTCTGTCGGCGCTCGTTACGGTTTTAGCGTCGTTGTCAGTTACGGCAATAAGGCGATGTTGGATGTCGATGATTTTTTTGATTACCTTGACAAGGATAAAAACACAAAGGTTATCGCCTTGTATATAGAAGGTGTAAATGACGGCGGAAAATTCATTAAGGCAGCAAAGAAAATAAAAAAACCGATTATTGCCTTAAAAGCGGGACGGAGCGAGCAGGGGATTAAGGCCATTGGTTCGCATACCGGGACTTTGGCCGGACAATATGAAATTTATAAGGCGGCTTTTAAACAAAGCGGCGTTTTGCTCGCCGATACGGTTGAGGAATTATTTAACAACGCCAAGTCCTTGGCTTGTTTGCCCAAATTGAAAGGCGGCGTGGGCATTATTACCAATGGAGGCGGTTGCGGTGTTTTAGCGGCGGATTATTGTTCTGAGTTGGGTGTGCCTTTGGTAAAAATAAAAAAATCGACTCTGAAAAAGTTGGACTGCTCGGGCAAAATGCATCCGGCTTATTCCCGGGCAAATCCTTTGGATATCGTCGGTGACGCTCTGGCTGAGAGGTATAAGACCGCTATCAACGTTTTACTTTCGGAAAAATACGTCGGCGGGTTGATCGTCGTTCAGACCTTGCAATCAAACACAGAGTCGGAAAAAGACGCGCTGGCGGTGATTAAGGCGAGGAAAAAATACCCAACCAAGCCGGTTATTTGCGTTTTTATGGGCGGAAAATTTATCCAAAAAGCCGTTAACTTACTGAATAAGGCGGGTATTCCCAATTACGGCGATTTGAAAAAGGCGGCTCTAGCGATGAAGGCGTTGTCTAACAGTTACTAATTATGGGGAGCAGTTCTAAGATAACAATTGTTATCGTCAGTTATAACGGACGGAAATATCTTCCCGATTGTTTTAATAGTTTAGGCAAGCAAACTCTTTTACCTGAAGAAATTATCGTTATTGATAACGCTTCAACCGACGGTAGTCAGGAATTTTTATCAAAGTTTAAGGTTCGCCTTATTGAACCCCACGCGGAACTTGACGGGATGGAAGGTTTAAGGTTTAAAATTATTTTTAATGATAAAAATACTGGCTTTGCTCAAGCCAATAATCAGGGTATAGAAATAGCTTTGCGGAACAAATCGGACTATATTTTTCTTTTAAATCAAGATACGGTTTGCCGGCCTAATTGCTTGGAAAAATTAGTTGAATGGGCAGAGAGAGAGAAAAAAAATGTTTTTGCCTGGCAGCCGATGATTCTTTGCTGGCCGCAAAAAGATTTAATACAGACCGCCGGAGACAAAATCCATTATCTGGGGTTCGGTTTTTGCGGCGATTACAAAAAACCAATTAATCAATTATCAATAATCAATAATCAATTATCTGATATAACTTACGCTTCCGGCGCGGCGATGTTTATTAATGCGGGACTTTTGAGTGAAGTCGGGCTTTTAGACCGGGATTTGTTTTTGTACCACGAGGATTTAGATTTGTGTCTGAGAGCCAGATTTTTGGGTTATGAAATAAAATTAGCGCCGGCGGCAATTATTTATCATAAATATACCGAAGGCATTCCCAAACACCGCTGGTATTGGTCGGAGAGGAACCGCCTGTTGACCCTACTCAAATTTTATAAATGGCAAACCCTGATTTTGGTTTTTCCCGCCTGGCTGTTTATGGAAGGCGGGGTTTTGAGTTTTAGTTTAATGACCGGCTGGTTTCATTTAAAACTTAAAAGTTATTTTACTTGCCTTTGGCAAATTCCCAAAACCCTGATTAAAAGAAAAAAATTGCAAAAGATAAGAAAAATAAAAGACCGGCAGTTGGCGGAATTTTTGGAAGCGGAATTCAGTTTTGCTGGTTTTGAAAATCAGATAATAAAAAAAATCGTCAATCCGATTTTAGGGACTTATTGGCGGTTGGCGAGAAAAATAATTTTCTGGTAGAAATTTTTAATTATTCAATACGGCTAGATACAGGTGCGACCTGTATTACAGGTCGCACCTGTATCTAATTCATACTTGTATTCATAAAAAGTTTGGTGGCTCGGCCACCAAACTTTTTTATTCTCTGATTTTCTCTGCCAGTTTTTTCAATTCGTCGAAATTCGCTTGGGGGCCGAGCTGGGTAGTCAGGTAGCCGGGATATTTTTCGAAAAATATTTTTTTCTTCGATTCTATGTCGGAAAATTTTTTATTTAAACCATGTAGAGGATAAAGTTTTAAGTGAGCGTGATCGACGCCCATGCCCTCCATCACTAAAGCGGTTCTTTTTGTTTTGAGCTTTTTGTCCAGCAATTTGGCAACTTTTTTGCCGGCTAAAAGGAATTTTTGGTAAACATTATCGGGCATTTCAAAAGTGTAAGAATCATAATGTTGCTTGGGCATCACCAAGGTCATGCCCTTGGTATTAGGGGAAATATCAAGAATCGCCAGAAAATTTTTGTCTTCCCAAATTTTAAAACTCGGTATTTTCCCTTTGATAATTT
>CAZMJP010000012.1:0-25020 GCA_964566895.1 uncultured Gammaproteobacteria bacterium | reverse complement strand
ATGGACAAACAATACGAACCAAAGAATTGCGAATCAAAAATTTACCAACTCTGGGAAAAGAGTGGATTTTTTAATCCGGACAAACTGCCAGGCAAAAGAAGAAAAAAATACTCCATTGTCATTCCGCCGCCGAACATCACCGGTTCCCTGCATATGGGACACGCCTTGAACAACACTATTCAGGACATCTTAATCCGCTATTACCGCTTACGCGGGAGAAAAACCCTTTGGTTGCCGGGCATTGACCACGCCGGCATCGCCACCCAAAACGTGGTGGAAAAAGAACTGACCAAGCAAGGCCTAACCCGCCATCAATTAGGCCGAGAAAAATTTATAGAAAGGATTTGGCAATGGAAAGAAAAATACAGCAACCTAATTTTGGAACAATTAAAAAAACTTGGCTGTTCCTGCGACTGGTCAAGAACCCGTTTTACCTTAGATAAGGAATACGAGCGGGCGGTCTTAACCGCTTTTGTCAATTATTACAAAAAGGGGTACATTTACCGCGGACCAAGAATCGTTAACTGGTGTCCGCGTTGCGCCACGGCCATCTCCGACATTGAAATTAAATATCAAGAAGAAAAAGGACATCTCTGGTATATTAAATATCCGCTGAAAAGCGACTTCAAAAACCCCCCGAGATTTATCATTGTGGCGACGACTCGGCCGGAAACCATGCTCGGAGACACGGCCGTAGCCGTCAATCCCAAGGACGAGAGATATAAGAATTTGGTTGGGGAAAAAGTCATTTTGCCGATTATGAACCGCGAAGTTCCCATTATCGGCCATCGTTTGGTTGATTCTGAATTCGGCACCGGAGCGGTCAAAGTCACTCCAGCCCATGACAAAACCGACTGGCAAATCAGCAAAGAAAATAATCTGGGGACAATTAATGTTATTGGTCCTAGAGGCATTATGACCAAAGAAGCGGGAAAATACGCCGGTCTCTCTGTTTCCGAAGCCCGACAAAAAATCTTGGTTGAACTTGAAAGTTTAAACTTATTGGAAAAAACCGAGGAATATACCCATCAAATTTCCCTTTGCGACCGTTGCGGCACCGTTATTGAGCCGCAAGTTTCCACCCAATGGTTTGTTAAAATGGAAAAGCTGGCCCAACCGGCAATCAAGGCGGTTAAAAATAATAAAATAAAAATTATTCCTGAACGTTACAAAAAAATTTATCTGGACTGGCTAAATAATGTTGAGGATTGGTGTATTTCCCGCCAGCTCTGGTGGGGACACCAACTTCCTGTTTTTTTCTGTCAAAAAAAACAGGAAGAAATTCCAAATTCCAAATTTCCAATTTTCAAACAGATCCAAGAAAGAGAGTATGTTATCTCGGTGACTCAACCGGAAAAATGCCCGTTTTGCGGGCAGTGCGATATGAAGCAGTCCGCCGATGTACTTGACACTTGGTTTTCTTCGGCTCTCTGGCCTTTTGCCACTCTGGGTTGGCCGAAAAAAACCAATGATTTAAAAAAATACTACCCAACCTCCCTTCTTTCAACCGACCGCGGAATTCTTTATCTCTGGGTGGCGAGGATGGTCTTCTCCAGCCTAAAATTCTTAAATAAAATCCCTTTTGATGAGGTTTATATCCATGCGACCATTCTTAATCCAGAAGGTCGACGAATGAGCAAATCGCTGGGAACGGGCATCGACCCCTTGGGCTTGATTGACAAATATGGCGCCGATGCGGTCCGTTTCGGCTTAATCCTCCAAGCCAACCGCGACCAGCAAGCCATCCGTTTTGACGAAAGAACAATCTTATCCGCCAGAAACTTCATTAATAAACTTTGGAATATCTCCAGATTTGTTACCCTAGCAACAAATCAAGTCCCAAATTCCAAATCCCAAATTACAAATAAAACTAAAAAAATGCTGAAACCGATGACTTTAGCGGATAAGTGGATTATGAGCCGGCTTAACGGCTTAATTGACTCAATAACGAAAAAAATTGATGATTATCAGTTCGGCGAAGCCGGACAGGAACTTTACGAATTTGTCTGGCACGAATTCGCCGATTGGTACATAGAAATTTCAAAATCCCAGATAAACGACCCAAAATTAAAAAATAATACAGTTTATTATTTAGAATTTACAATCTACAATTTACTAAAACTCCTGCATCCTTTTATTCCGTTCGTTACAGAAAACATTTATCAACAATGGAACAATAAAATAACGGGAGAGAAAAACAACTTGTTAATGGCGACGGTTTGGCCGGAAATGGACAAAAAGTTCATTAGCTCCAAATCGGAAAAAATTTTTGAAGAAATAAAAAAATCTGTAATAGAAATTAGAAACTGGAAATTGGAACAAAAAATTCCCTTTAAACAAGAAACTGAATATAAAATAAAAGCGAAAAACCCCGAAACAAACTTATTTTATTTCGGGGCAAGCAAAAAAAATGCAGCCCAAGAAGAAACTAAAAACATTGTTGAGAAACTTACTAAAACAAAATTAATTTTCTAACTCCTGGCATCGGTCTTTAACCCAATCCTTAAATTGCTTCTCGTCGGCAAAGGCGATATGCCACGAACAGGAATCCCCAAGAAGACGATGGAGAATATTTAAGTCGTCAAGAATGGAATTCTTTTTATTTACCTTCGCCAGCATCCATATCTCCATCTCTTCCAGGGCGGTTTCCCTGTCTTGTTTGTCACCCTTACTCGCCTCCTGAACCTTCTCCCAACAACTTTTACACTGACTGTCTATTTTTAAATACTCTTGACAACTGCTCTCTAATTCTTGGATAAACTCTTCTACTATTTTTTTTCGTTCATCTTCTTTGGAAAGGCTTTCCGCGCCTTTTTTTAATTCAAAAAATAAACCCAACCGAGGAGCATCCTCGACTTCTCTTGTTTCTCTTATTCGAGAATAACCTTGCTGTTCTCTTTCCATAAAAAAGAAGCTTAGTTTATTACAAAGATAAGCATAACATAAATCAACAATTTTGTCAACTAAAAGTTTATTCTATTACTCTAAAAACTTCTTCAACTGAAGTAATCCCTTCTGCTGCTTTTAATAAACCATCCTGAACCATAGTAATCATCCCTTGGTTTCGAGTTAATTCTCTTATTTTATATTCAGATAATTCACCAGACAAAACTGCCTTCTCAATATCTGGGTCAATGGTAAAAACTTCATAAATGCCGATTCGACTACGATATCCCAAACTCTGGCACTCATTGCACCCTTGTCCTTGATAAAACTTGACATTCTCGAGGTCCGCCTTTAAACCCGATTTGGGTGGAATCTCAGAAAAAATTTTTTTAACTCTTTGTAAAACTTCATCCTTTAAAATTATTTGTTTTTTGCAATGCTGGCAGACCTGGCGAACCAATCTCTGCCCGATGACTGCGTTAATTGCCGGAGCTAAAAGATACGGTTTAGCCCCCAAAGAAAGAAGGCGAGGCAAAGACCCGGCCGCATCATTGGTATGGAGGGTGGAAATAACCAGATGCCCGGTTAGAGCGGCCTGAAGAGCAATCTCAGTCGTTTCCAAATCCCTAATTTCACCGACCATAACCACGTCCGGATCCTGACGAAGAATAGACCGAAGTCCCTTAGCAAAGGTATAATCCTTAGACTTATCAACTTGACTCTGATTAATTCCTTTCAAGTGATATTCTATCGGGTCTTCCAGGGTAATAATTTTTGTTTCCGGATTATTCAACTGATTTAAAATGGCATATAAAGTAGTTGTTTTCCCCGAACCAGTCGGACCGGTGGTGATAACCATTCCATTGGGTCTTTCTATTTGTCTTTTTAATAATCTATAAACCTCGGCGCGCAAGCCCAGATTTTCAAGGTTTAATTTGGCCATTGAAGACCGAAGTAACCTCATCACCACGCTCTCCCCATAAGCGGTAGGTAAACACGAAACCCGAACATCTATTTTCTCTTCAGGCAGACCGATACTGAATCGGCCGTCTTGGGGTCGATTAACGACATTTATTTTTAAACCGGAGAGCAGTTTAACGCGAGAAATCACTTGAGGCCAATATTTTTTATCAATTTCTGCCGCGTCAACTAAAACCCCGTCAATCCGAAACCTAATTTTAACATCCTTTTCTTCGGCTTCTATATGAATATCGGAAGAGCGGGATTGAACAGCGCTAGCCGTAATTAAAGTGACTAAATCGGTGACTGAAGTTTTTTGTATTTCCTTGTTTAAATCTTTAAACGTTTTGATCCTGTTCTTAAAATCCTCAAATTTCTCAGCCGTAATTTTTAAACCTTTTTCTATTTCGCTGATTTTAGGCAAGGTGGCATAACGTCGACAAGCTAAATCAAAACTATTTTGGGAAAATAAATAAAGCTCAGTTTTTAGTTCATTGTCTTTCTCAATTTGCTTTTGAAATTCTAAAAGAGCCTCATCTGCGAGTCGAGTTGAGGCCAGTTTGGCCTTTGTCCCAGCACGATAAAAACAAATTAAATTATATTGTTTTGCCTGCTCCAGGGAAACTAATCTTAACGCTTCTGGGGATATAGGAAAATCAGTCAAGTCTATGTAAGGAACTCCCGCTTGTCGGGCCCGGCGAACCACCTGTTCCTCTATTTGTTTAACTTTAATTTTAGATAATCTGGCCCGCAGTCGCTCCTGGCTTTCCTTTGAAGCAATATTCGGCCTACCTCTTGCTCTATTTAATAAATCATTAAGATTAAACATAAATACTCCATTTGATAGACCCAGTTCTCTAGGCAATTTTGAATTTATATCCTCAAATTATTGACTGGGCTTCTTTAATTAATCTACCCAGTTTTTTATCCTCGACATCTATTTTCCTTTGTAAAATACCCTCGCCAATTGTAGTCAGGTCTTGACACAAAATTATATCCTGAAAAAATAGTTTCTCTCGCAAATCTGAGTCTAAAGTTTTTAAAATAGTAATTGGATAAAAGTTTTTTTGTCCAATTAAATATTCTAAACCCGCCCTTCTCGGGTATCGCCAACCTAATAACCTCATCCCCTTACATTCAGCATATTCAATAGCCGATTGAGAAAATTTAGTATTAGAAATTAACCAAGGATAATTAAATTTTTCACAATATCCCCGACGCCAGCCCTCTTGAACATCTAAAAATCTGGCCCAGGTGTAAAGCGTTTGTTTTAAATCGCAACGGTTACCAGGCGTTTTATGATATTTACACTCTACCATATAAGTTATCTTTTTGCCATGCCTCCGCCCGCTTTTATTTTTCAAAAAAGGTTTGGGCAGAATAAAGGGCAATTTTTCAGTTGAAAAATCCGCCCGAGCGGTAATATCTATTTCGTGATTAACACAAGCGCCGCGGATAATTTCCGGGCACCAAGCTTGATAGCCATAAGACTGAAGAAGGCGAACTATGAATTTCTCAAAAACAAATCCGCCCGGACCTAACTGCAAAATAGCCTCTTTTAAACTATAGCGTGTGGCGGCCCCCGGATTATCTCTGCTAAGCAGATTCAAAATCAATCTCAAAATTTCTCGAGTAGTTATACCACTATAAATCTGTTTTTCTACTTTGGCGGCGATTTCGCCAGCTAACGTTTTATCCGCGCCAGCCCTGCGACAGGTGCGATAAACTTTATTTGGATTGAATTTTTCTTTTCCCCCCGAGACCTTGATAATATACATACTTTAACTTTTAAAGTTAAAAAAATCCAAATAGCAAATTACAAACAAACGCCTAAAACCGCAATCAAATCGCTATAAATATTATTAGGATTTAGAATTCTTTCATTAAACGCGATTCTATTAATTATAAAATCTCTGTTTTATTAGATCTATTTCTTGTTTAACTCGGCCTCCTTTTTCAATTTCTTTTTTTATTTTTTCATAAGCATGCATAGCCGTGGTATGATCGCGATCACCCAATTCTTTGCCAATCATCGGAAAAGACGCGCCGACTTCCTCTCTCATTAAATACATAGCCATTTGCCTTGGGGTGACCAACTCTCTTTTTCGAGAAATACTAACCATTTCATTAACTCTGATACCGTAAAAATCGGCCACGGTCTCAATAACTTGTTTCGGTTGAATAAAACCTCTTTTCTTCTGGACCCCAAAAGTATCTAAAATACTCTTGACCATAGGCAAATCTAACTCTATTTGATGAAATTCATAATAAGCGATTAATTTATTCAAGGCTCCTTCTAACTCGCGGACATTATTCTGAATATGTGCGGCTAAATATTGCAAAATTTCTTCGCTCAAATTACATTTGAGGTTTTGACATTTTGTTTTTAAAATAGCCAAACGAGTTTCTAAGTCCGGCGGGCTAATGTCGGCAATCAATCCCCATTCAAGGCGCGAAGTTAAACGGTCTTCTAAGGCAGGGATCTCCTTCGGCGGACGGTCAGAGGTAATAACAATTTGACGTTCCTCTTGATACAAACTGTTAAAAGTATGAAAAAATTCTTCCTGCGTCTGCTCTTTCCCGGTCATAAACTGAATATCGTCTATTAAAAGAACATCTAACCCACGATAAACATTTCTAAATTTATCCATCGCTTTCTTCCTAATGGCTTGAATAAACTCGTTAGTAAACTTCTCGGCGTTAGTATAAAGCATTCTTATCTTGGGATTTTTTTGTAAAATTTCATGACCAATGGCTTGAAGAAGATGGGTTTTTCCTAAGCCAACACCTCCATAAATAAAAAGCGGATTATATTTCTTCCCGGTTCTTTGCCTGGTTACGGCCAAACAAGCCGCATAAGCTAGCTCAGACCCTTTGCCAACAATAAAATTCTTAAAAGTATATTTAGGATTAAGTCCGTAACCGTTAGTTCTTAGTTCGTTTTCACCCCTCGTAGACAAATCGTCCGGTATTTTTTCTAAATCAATAACCCCGGGCTGGACTGCCGACGGCTCCGGGCTAACCGGCTCCACCTTATAAATTACCCTCTTTACCTTATTGTCTGTCGCCTGTTGAAGGGTTTCAAAAATGGAGTGATGGTATTTCTTCTCCAGCCAAGTCTTAGCAAAATTAGTCGGCACACCTACGACAATAGTCTGCCCTTCGTCCTGTATTTGGGAAATGCAAGTGTTAGAAAGCCAAGTTTTAAAATTGGCTTTAGAAAGGGTTATCTCTAGCTCAGACAAAACTATATTCCAAAGTTGTTTTTTATCCATTCCAAATCATCTTAACATTTTAATATTGGGATACTTTGAGATTTATAATTTCGGGCTTATAATTTAATCTCTAGGCCTGAAATTTTATTTCTTGCGTCCTAACGTTTTAATAATATATCTAGTCAGACGGACTATCTTTGGGTTATTATAACACTATATATTACAAAAGATAATTACCATAAGTTTATAACTTGTGAACAACCTGTGGAAATCAACTTTTGCCAAAAAATCATAACATTATATATCCTTGCTATAATTAAATAAAAATGTTAAAATAATATACAATCTAACACCTACCTAGGATAAACCTTAGGAGGCGGTAAATATATTTATTATATTTATTACGTATTCAGCATTATTTAATAATATGGCCTTACCAAATCAAAAAAGATCAAAATCACGAAAAAAGATCAAACAATTTAGGCACCGCTTAAAGAAAATAAATTTATCAGTCTGCCCCAGATGTAAAAAACCAATCCGCCCTCACCATGCTTGCTTATTTTGCGGAACATACAACGGGAAAGAAGTAATCAAAATAAAATCGAAAAATAAAACCAAAGAAGAAAGACACAAGAGTAAAAACATAAAGGAAGATTTAAAAGACAAAAAATAGCCCGTCCTTTTTACTTTTTATTCTGGATTTTCATTTTAAGCGTTAAGCGTTACACCCATGGCTCAACGACACTTATCTCGAACCATTGCTTTGCAAACTTTAACTGAATGGGATTTTAATAAGTCTATTTTAAAGTCTGATCTTGATACTGAAAAAATTGCTCAGCGCTATCTTACAGAATACGCTCCCCAAAATTTTGAAGGAGAAACTTTTACTAAAACGCTGATTAAAAATATTTCAGAGAACTTAGAAAAAATTGACGCTTACATTAAGAAATATGCTCCCCAATGGCCAATAAGTCAAATCACTTTAATAGACAGAAATATTCTTAGAATAGGTATTTTTGAACTAATTTTCTTTAAGGAAACGCCCCCTAAGGTAGCTATTAACGAAGCTATAGAAATAGCCAAAACTTTTGGAGGAGAAACTTCATCTAAATTTGTTAACGGCGTCTTAGGAGCTATTTATGAGGACGTCAAAAACATCAAGCCGCCGCAAATTTAAAAAATAAGTCAAAACAAACTGCAAATTCGTAGTTTGTGGGAACTCGCCTAAAACTCATAAAAAATCACCACTGTTAATTATATGAAAGATTTATCTAATCTTGAAGAAACTTTGGGGATAAAATTCAAAAATAAAAACCTTTTTGAACAGTCTCTGATCCATCGGTCCTATCTTAATGAACACCCTGATTCTTCCCTGACTCATAATGAGAGGCTGGAATTTTTAGGGGACGCTGTTTTAGAACTAATTATCACTAAGTTCTTATACAAAAATTTTAACAAACCCGAAGGGGAGCTCACTTCTTTGCGCTCCAGCCTGGTTAACACAAAATCACTGTCTGAAACAGCCTCAAAACTAGAAATTAATAATTATCTTTACTTAAGTAAGGGTGAATCTAAATCAAAAGGCAAGGCTAGAGAAGTTATTTTAGCCAACACTCTTGAAGCGATAATTGGGACAATCTATCTTGATCGGGGTTTTATTGCCGCAGAAAAATTCATTGCAAAACATCTCTTGCCCCGACTGGATATTATCCTAAAACAAAAATTATATAAAGACCCTAAAAGTCATTTCCAAGAAATCACCCAAAGTAAATTCAAAATTACTCCTAATTATAAAGTAATTGAGGAATCCGGCCCCGACCACAATAAAAAATTTATTATCGGAGCATATCTACAAAAAAAATTGATCGCCACCGGAATTGGCAAAAGCAAACAGGAAGCAGAGACAAATGCGGCTGAAAACGCGCTAAAGAGTAAAAACATAACAATCTAATATGTATTTAAAACGTTTAGAGCTAACTGGTTTTAAATCCTTTGCCCAGCGAACTATTTTAGAATTCCCCAAACCGCAAAAAGAAAACTTTAATATCACAGCCATTATTGGAGCAAACGGCGGGGGAAAATCAAACTGTGCCGAAAGTATCCGCTGGACACTGGGCGAACAAAGCGCTAAAGCACTTAGGGGTAAAAAATTAGAAGATGTTATTTTCTCCGGTTCAAAGGAAAAAACGCGCCTCAATTCAGCCGAGGTTATCTTATTCTTCAATAATGAAGACGCCACCAACTCGGTCGGTTATAAAGAATTTACTATCACTCGACGAATTTATCGAAACGGCGAAAGTGAATATTTAATTAATAAAAGCCGAGTCAAGCTACAAGATATCCTTGTTCTACTGGCTAAAGCGAATTTCGGTCAGAAAAGTTACAGCATTATTGGCCAGGGAATGGTTGACCAAATTCTGATAGCCTCTCCTCTGGAAAGAAAAAAATTTTTTGACGAAGCGACTGGCATAAAACAATACCAAATTAAAAAAGACTCAGCCATAAGAAAAATAGAAAAAAGTCAACTCAATTTGAACCAAGCCGAAACCGCCCTGAATGAAATTACCCCCCGCCTTAGATCTCTAACTAGACAGATAAATAAATTAACTCAGCGAGAAAAAATACAAACTGAATTACATAATTTGCAAAAAAGATATTATGGCAGTCTTTGGCAGGATCTAAATCAAAAAGTCTCCATTCTTAGAAAAAAATTAGATTCCGAAACGAAAGAACAAAAAAACATAGAAAAAGAATTAAATGTTTATGCTAAAGAATCTAAAAATTTGGTTTACGAACAAATAGACAAACAATATCAAGAAATAGAACAGGAATATCAAAAAATCATAAAAATTAAAAATGAACGTTTGTCTAAGCAATCGGTTCTTCGGGCTCAATTAATTTTTGAACAAGAAAAAATAAAACATCAAACCGAAAATACGATTGAGACTTCAATCGACTCTGACAAAATATTTTCCGGTCTTAAAAAAATACAAACCCTACAAAAAAATTTTATTGAACAAATAGACAAGATCTCTGAAATCAACAAACTTTATGATATAAAACTATTAGCCAAAAATATATTTGAAAAAATCAATCAACTGCTGAATTTTTTTCAACCAGTCCCCCATCGCCAAGAATTTGATATGGAGACGAACCAAAAAACGAAAAGTAAAGACAAAAAGCAAATGGTCGAAGAGTTAGAAAACCAGCAGAAAAGTCTGGAACAAGAAATCAAAAAATTAGACCAAGAGTTAAGCCGCATTAATAACGAAATATCGCAATTTACTCAAAGAGAAAAAGAAAAGATATTTAAATGGCAAAATAAAATTCAAGAGAAACAATCCCAACTTAATCAAATTAACAGCTCTACCAATGAAACCAAAATTAACTTAGTTAGATTAGAAACCAAAAAAGAGGACCTGGAACAAGAAATTAAAAAACAAATGGGGGACCGAGCAATCGGAGAATTAATGAATCAAACGGCTGAGAAATTGGGGAGCCAAATGGAAGAAGAGATAAATAAGTTAAAACATCAGTTAGAATTAATCGGCGGGATTGACCCGGAAATAGAAAAAGAATATCCGACCGTAAAGGAGCGTTATGAATTCTTAAATGCTCAAACTAGCGACCTTAAAAAAAGTTTGAAATCGCTTGATAAAATCGTTGAAGAATTGAATCAAAAAATAAAAAACCAGTTTAAAGAAAACTTTTCTCAAATTAATCAAAAATTCGACCGCTACTTTAAAACTATTTTCAAGGGAGGCAACGCTAAGATAATTTTTCATGAATCGCCTCCTCTTATCAATACCTTAATAGAGGATAGCGATAGAACCGAAAAAGAAACAGAATCCGAAACCGCTGAATTAAAAACTGCTATTTCGGAAATTGACATTTTGGCCACTCCTCCGGGCAAAAAAATAAAAAGTATAGAAATGCTTTCGGGAGGAGAGCGAGCTCTGACTGCCTTAGCTTTAATTTGCGCGATTATCTCTATTAATGAACCGCCATTTGTTATTTTAGACGAAGTCGACACCGCCCTTGACCAGGAAAATTCGCTTAGATTCACTGAAATTTTAAAAGAATTAAAACGACACACTCAATTTATTGTTATCACTCACAACCAACAAACCATTGAAATAGCCGATGTTCTTTATGGAGTAAGTATGGGACGCGACGGCATTTCCCGCCTAATTTCCTTAAAATTGGAAAGCGACGGTCGGACGCAAAAATAAAATTATACCACTATATCAAAACGGGAGTCAGGCTCCCGTTTTTGAAAATCTAAAAATTATAAATAGTTAATCCCTTGACGACGGGACAAACACTTGTCTTAAATTTTCAAAATCTTCCAAAATTAAACCAGTCCCGCGAATAACTGAGGTTGCTGGATCGTCAGTCACATAAACGGGAATATTGACTTTCTTTTGAATCAATTTATCAAATCCCGGAATCATCGCCCCTCCGCCAGAAAGAACCAACCCCCGTTCATAAATATCAGCTACCAACTCAGGGGGGGTAGATTCAACAGTATCATGAACGGCTTCAAAAATAACTTTAAGAAGAGGGTCAATGGCTTCTCTAATTTGAGTATCAGTAATAACCACCTCTTTGGGCAACCCACTAATCAAATCCCTTCCTTTAACTTTCATTTCCTGAGGATTATCAACGGGTATTGCCGAGCCTATTTTTATTTTTACTTCTTCCGCGGTCTGGCTTCCCAAGAGAACACCAAATTTCTCTCTAACATAATTAATAATATTCTTATTAAACGATTCACCGCCAATCTTTAAAGACTTCCACGAGACAATCCCATTTAAAGAAATTACCGCCACTTCGGAAAGACCACCGCCCAGTTCAACAATCATATTCCCGGTTGATTCTTGAATCGGCAATTTAGCCCCAATCGCCGCCGCCATTGGTCTTTCGACTAAAAAAACTTCACGAGCCCCGACTTGAAGAATCACATCTTCCAACGACTTTTGCTCTACTTCTGTCACGTCTAAGGGCACGACCGCCACTACCCTGGGTCTGGGGACTAAAGTGAAAGTATCACGATGGACTTTTTCAAAAATTGACTTAAGCATCTTTTCTGTTACTTCAAAATCTAAAATAACCCCATGATTCAAGGGCTGAACAACTAAAATATGGCCAGGGACCTTACCCATCATCTTTAAGGCGCTATTACCGATAGCAATAATTTGGTCGTTTCTAGTATTGACTGCGACAACGGCTGATTCGCTGATAACCACTCCCCGCCCGCGAAGATAGACTCGGATATTAGACGTACCTAAATCAAGCCCAATATCTTTAGAAAATAAACTTAAAAATTTTTTAAACATTTGTTTAGAAATTAGAAATTAGAAATTTTGATTTTCGCGTGAAGTAAGATTTAATAGCCTTGAGCAAACAACCATTTGTGTTTTGCCTTTTGACGGCATTGAACGCATTTTCCATTAAAATTTTCCCTCATCCTTTCCAATTCCAAAACCCTGGTAGTCAGCTTTGTCTCCTGTTTAATTTTATTTTCACACTCTTTATTTTCGCACCAAAAAGCTCTAATAAATATCTTCTTATCCTTAACGGCTTCTTTAAATTCTCGATAATTATTCACCTCTACGGTTGACTCGCTTTTGATTCTCTCCGACTTAGTTAAGAGATTCTTTTGAACTTGATTTAAAAGCTTTTTGATTTCTGGGACTGATCTATTAACTGGCAAAAATCCTTTTTCAAAATTGTCTCGCCGAACAAACTTTACCTTTTTCCCTTTCATCTCTTCCAGCCCAATTTCCAACCTTAAAGGCACGCCTTTTAGCTCCCATTTATTTATTCGGTAACCAAGGGAATATTTAATGTCCTGGTCCATTTCAACCCTAAAACCAGATTTAAGTATCCGCTTATAAACCTCGTTAGCGTACTTCTCCAACCTCTTTAACCGACCTTGCTCCCGGCCAACTACAATAATAATAATTTGCGGATCGGCAACCTTAGGCGGCAAGACCAATCCTGAGTCGTCTCCATGAATCAAAATTAAACCGCCAATAGCCCGAGTTGAAAGTCCCCAAGAAGTTTGATAAGGATAACACCTTTTTTCATTTTTATCTAAAAAGGTAATGCCAAAAATCTTGGAAAAATTATCGCTTAAGTTATGTGAAGACGCCCCTTGCACGGCTTTACCATTGGGGATAACTAATTCTACAGAATAAGTGGTCTTAGCTCCGGCAAATTTCTCCTGTT
Source organism: uncultured Gammaproteobacteria bacterium (assembly GCA_964566895.1). GTDB lineage: Bacteria > Patescibacteriota > Patescibacteriia > UBA2591 > UBA6264 > CAZMJP01. The sequence continues at coordinate 11,725 of CAZMJP010000012.1, read as the reverse complement.
CACTTTTAATCCCTAAATAAGAAGAAATAGCAAAATAATCCCGGTAAAACTTCTGATACCAACTTAGGGCTTCTAAAGCCATATCTATTGCCTCCGACTCTGTTTGATGAACCGTATGCCCTTCTTGCCATAAAAACTCTGTAGTTCTTAAAAAGGGATAAGTTCTTTTTTCCCAGCGAATAACATTACACCATTGATTTATTTTTAAGGGTAAATCCCGATAACTTCGAATCCAGTCAGCAAAGGTTCTATACATAATCGTCTCTGAGGTCGGCCTCAAAACATAAGGTTCTGGCAGATTTTTCCCTCCAGCATGAGTGACTACAGCCAATTCGGGAGAAAAACCTCTAATATGTTCTTTCTCCTTTTTTAAAAGATGATAAGGAATTAATAAAGGAAAATAACAATTTCGCACCCCGCCCTGTTTAAACTGTTGATCAAGCGCCGTTTGGGCTTTCTCCCAGATAGCATAACCATAGGGTTTAATAATCATACTGCCTTTTACTTCTGAATAATCAGCTAATTCGGCTTTTAAGACAACGTCGTTATACCACTGAGCAATGTTGTCGGACTTCTTGCCTAATCCTTTTTTTTGAAAACTTTTTTCTTTAATCATAAAAAATTTCTTTAGAATAATCCTGAAATTTCTTTAAAAGTAATAAAAAATAATAAACCCAAAAGTAAGTAAAATCCCAGGCTGATAATCGTATTTTCTATCCGATGGCTGATTGGTTTGCCTTTAATCCCTTGAATAATGGCAAACAACACCCTTGAACCATCTAAAGCGGGAAATGGTATTATTTGAAAAGCGCCAATAGCCACGGAAAGAAAGGCAATAAACTGCAAAAAATAAACATAACCAAGGTGAGCTACCTGGGCAGTCATTGCTGTGATGCCAACCGGACCAAGAAACTCCCCGAGCATTTGCCTTTTGAGTAAAAACGTTTTAAAAATCAGCCAAAGACCATAAAACAACTGGCTAATCAATGAAGCTGTGGCTTTAAAACCCATTAAGATGGCCTGATGCCAGGGATAAACAACAATAGCCGCCCTGGATAAAGCAACCCCGATTACTCCGTGAGTCTCGTCGGCGGGATTGTTAATTTTATTTTGCTCTTGTTCGTCCAAAAGTTGATTAACGGACTCGGTAAAAACTTGATTATACGGCAAAACCTCTACTTGACGGGCAATAATTTCCTTATCCCGTCTAATTTGTATTGTCAAAGACTGGTTAATTTTCGTTTTGATATAATCTTGAATTTCCTGCACTTGCTTAAAACTATAACCGTCTATACTTATGATAATGTCGCCCATTTTCAGTCCTTGTCTATCAGCTGGCGAGTTTGGGGCGACCATACTGACTTGGATGCCAATCGGACGTAAAACTCGACTATTTTCTTCAATAAAATCAATATCTTGGGAAATACCAGTAGAATACAAAAAAGAAAAGATAAAAATAGCTAAAGTAATGTTCATTGCCACCCCGCCCAATCCAACGAGGGCCTTTTTCCACCAAGTCTGGGAAAAAAAACTATCTTTATCTTCCAACCCGTCCAGTTCGCCTTTAAGTTTATTAAACCCCCCGAAAGGAATCCAATTTAAAGAGTAAATAGTTTTTTTTTCGGCTTGCGACGGAATGTTTTTTCCCCAAAAAAACTTCACCCTATTAAATGCAAGGTGGCGTTTAAGAAACCCATTTTTTATAAAAAAACATGAAATCGCGGCAAAATGATTTTTTAAAAAAGAACTTAATTTAGACCGCCTTAGCCAAACAAAACCGCAAATCCGAGGGGGATAGCCAAAGCCAAACTCTTCGACTCGAATACCCAATATCTTAGCCATCAGAAAATGCCCCAGCTCGTGGAAAAAAACTAAAACACTTAAACCGATAATAGCTAAAAAAACAAACATAGAAAATCCCGCTAAAGCGACTATATTTCCATTATCTCTTTTTCTTTTTTTTCTTCAATTGATTTAATCTGGTCTTGTTTTTGGCCGGTCAGATTATCTAAATTTTCAAACAAACGATATTTATCATCTTCCGTAATCTCTTTTGACCTCTCCGCTTTGACGATTTTATCGCGAATAGTATCGCGAACAACCCGAAGAGATTTTCTGGCCTCTTCTAATTTTGTTTGCAAAATTTTAACCAATCTTTTTCTGGTTTCTTCGTTAAGCGGCGGTAAATTTAGACGAATAATTCCTCCGCTAACATTGGGCATCACCCCTAAATCAATTGAGATCAAAGCGCGCTCAATTTCTTTGACAATGTTCTTATCCCAGGGTTGGATAACAATAGTCCTCGGCTCTGGCACGCTCAATGCGGCTAGTTGTTCAAGAGGAGTTTTCACCCCATAGGCATCAACTAAAAGATGAGCCACTAAGTCAGGGCTGGCCCTATTGGTTCTAACACCCTGAATGTCTTTTTTCAGAAAATCAATCACTTTATCAAACTCTTGTTGATGAGATTCAATAATATCCATACTAACGGAGTCTCGCCTACCCGACAACAAGCAGGCTTTAACAATTTAACAGCTAAAATAATGGTTGCTTAATTACTAAGTTGAATTAGTAAATTCTCTACAGCTAAACGTTTGTTAACATTAGACGAAAACAACCAAAACTGTGTTTTTAAAACCTGATAACACATCTGGATTAACTTATCTCTGGAATATATCTTTAATAGTCCCTTTAACTTTTCACGATCAAATCCGAAAGAAATTTCCTGGCCATCCAAATTTATCAAAATTAAATTTCTTAACAAAATCAACAGATTGGTTAAGGTACTAAAACCTAAATCTGAAATTGCATTAATTAGTTTAAACCGATATTCAAAATCCTGAACAGATAAGAGAGTTATAAAAGTATGGACTATTTTTCTATATTGGACGAGTTTATCAGAGTCCTTGGCGAATTCAATAGCTAACCCCGGTCGGCCTAAAGCAAAATCTATTATATTTAGAACTTTATCTTTACTTAAGGCAAATTTATCCTTTAAAAAATCAATAATCTCTCCCCGCTTCGGTAAACAAAATCTCAAAATCTGACAACGAGAACGCAACGTCGCCGGAAGATGATAAAAACTCTTGGCAATAAGAATAATAATTATTTTCGGCGGGGCCTGCTCAAGTAATTTCAAAAATGCATTGGCTGCCTGAATAGTCAAGTTGTCCGCTTGTTCTATTATAGCAATTTTATAAGGAGCAAAAAAGGGTTTAAAATTCAAGGAACTAATAATTCGGCGGAGGCAATCGATGCCAATCGGACAATCATTAACCCGATATATATCGGGATGGACTTGTTTAAGAAGCTGCCGGCAATTCAGACACTCGCCGCAAGCCGTTTTTTTTGAACACAACAAACGAGCGACAAAATATTCAGCCACCGCGGTTTTCCCGATATGTTCCGGGCCATAAAATAAATAAGCATGAGAGAGTTTATCGTTAGCTATGCTTTTTTGTAGAAACTGAATAATTCTCTGATGACCAACGATCTCTATCCCCTTAAAAATTTTCTCCATAAACTTCTTAATTTAATCTCCGACTCCCATTAGAATAAGCGGAACAGATAAAAGTCGGATTGAGGGCGGAATTTCTAACGGAGTCCGTAAACTCATTTTAACATTTAATGTTATCGCCGCAATGCAACCAATATTTTCATAGTTTCCTGCGCACATCTTTGCCAGGAAAAAAGTTTCACTCGCTCTAGTCCTTTTTGCTTTAAGCCCTCTCTCAAATTTCGATCATCTATTATCTTCTGCATTGCCCCAACTATGTCATTTATATCCTCTGGATTAAAATTTAAAACCGCTTGCCCGCCAACTTCTGGAATAGAGGACCTGTTGCTAGCTAAGACCGGACAACCACAAGCCATTGCCTCAAGTAAAGGAACGCCAAAACCTTCATAAAAAGAAGGATAGACAAAAGCCAAAGCCCCAGAATATAAATAAACTAAATCATCTTTGTCAATATAACCAATTTCTTTTATTTTTTTAATTTTTGATATTCGATTTCTAATTTCTCTATAGCCATAACCCGGCTTACCCACCAAGACTAAACTGGGAATCGAGGGCTGGATATTAGAGAGGACTAATTGGTGATAGGCCTCGATAAGACCTTTTATATTTTTTTTCTTTTCTAAACGACCAACGTAAAGAAAATAAGATCCCCCTACCCCATATTTGTTTAAAACTGCGGCAATCTTCGCCCTGTCGTCCATTAAATGAAAGATTTCTTCGTTATAGCCCTCGGGGACGACTTTTATTTTATCTTCCGCCACCCGATACAACTTAATTACCTCTTTTTTGGTAAACTCCGAAGGAACGATAATTTTTGCCGCTTTTCTAAACGAATATCGATGAGTCCATGAGTAATAAACTTTTTGCCAGGAAGAATAATATTCGGGAAGTTCTTCAAAACCCAAATCATGAATAACTAACACTGATTTAACAGGGCAAAGAAATGGTAAAATATGGGCGGAAACAAATAAAAGGTCGGGTGGATCAACTAACGTCTCTAAAGAAAGTCTGATCTGGGTCCAAAGATATTTTAACGGCCAAGTTAACACTTTGTTTTGCCATTGGTCGGGCAACTCAGCTAATTCCCCTCTTAACTCGCTGGGCGAGTACAAAATAAATTTATCCCCCGCTTTGAGGGGAATTTCTTTTAGTTTCTGGATTAAATGATACGAATACCATTCAACACCGGTCTTTTGCGTTTTGTTCGCCCGCGAAGCGTCTAAACCAATTAACATATAACGCTTATTTCATTGCCAAGATACTTCTCTTATACGATTCCAGATTATCCAGGGCTATACCCGTACCTTTGACAACAGAAAGCTGCGGTTCATCGGCCACATAAGCCGGCACGCCAATAGCTCGAGTGAGGAGTTTGTCAAGACTTCTCAAAAGAGAACTCCCCCCCGATAAAATCATACCCTTTTCTATTATGTCGGCTGAAAGTTCCGGCGGAGTCTCATAAAGCACTGATTTAACGGCGGCAATAATCGCACCCAATTCACTTTGGATTGCCTCGGTAATATCGTCAGAATTAATAGTGATTATCCGCGGCAATCCGAGCACCATATCTCTCCCTTTGATATCCATTTTCAATTTTTTTTCCAAAGGCAAAGCTGAACCAATTTTAATTTTAATTTCCTCGGCTGTCCGTTCGCCAACGGCTAAATTATATTTTTTACGAATAAAACTAGCCACGGCTGTATCAAATTTATTCCCCGCCACCCTGACCGAAGTACAAGTAACAATTCCGCCTAAAGAAATAACTGCCGCTTCAGTTGTCCCTCCGCCGACATCAATAATCATATGGCCAGAAGCCGAACCGATTGGGATATTAGAACCAATAGCTGCCGCAATCGGCTCCTTAATAATATAAGCGGCTTTGGCTCCAGACCGCATCGTGGCATCAATTACGGCTCTCTTCTCCGTAGAAGTGATACCGCCGGGAACAGCCACCATTACTTCCGGTCTAAAAAGATTAAAACGTCCAATAGCTTTACCGATAAAATATCTTAACATGGCCTCAGTGGCTTTATAATCGGCAATCACTCCGTCTTTTAACGGTTTTTTAGCAATAATGGTATCAGGTGTCCGGCCAACCATCTCTTTGGCTTCATCACCGACAGCTAAAACACTTTTATCTATAGTAGAAATAGCCACGACTGACGGCTCATTGGTGACTATGCCTTTATTGGGTAAATAAACTAAAATACTAGTTGTTCCTAAATCAATGCCGATTTTTTTGGTAAACATAAACCTTTTATCATTAAACAAAAATTAAAATCTAAAAAACGTCACTTCCGGTTCCGTTTAAACTGAAATCTAATTTTCAGCCACTTCTTGTTTATGTTCTAAATAATACCTAATTATAATGGCAACAATTGTAGCCGCCGGCACAGCCAAAATCATCCCAATCGGACCGGCAACCTTACCACCGATTAACAAAACAATAATAACAACTAAAGGGTCGAGACCGACAGCTCGATGCATAATATAAGGGGAAACTACCGTATTTTCAATCTGCTGAATAATAATAAAAAGAATAATTACCAATAAAGCTAAAGTTGACGACTGAGGAAGGGCGACAATCGCTGCGATTATACCCGATAGCCATGGTCCGACATAAGGAATAACCTCGACTAAGCCGGCAATGACCGCCAAAACCAAAGCATATTTCACTCCTAAAATTGTCAAACCAAGATAAACTAAAATGCCGACGAACAAACAAAGAAAGCACAATCCACGACCCCAGGCTCCTATGTCCCTTTGAACGGCAATGACAAGATGCTCTAAAAATCTTTGATATTTCGGCAAAATAAACGAATCAATAAGAACACGAATGCTTTTCTTTTTAATCGACAAATAAAAAGCGATGATAAAAATCATAAAAAGGGAAACCATTTGACCGGTAACCGTTCCCAAAATTGAAAAAATTGTTTTTCCGCTTATCGCCGATTTACTTAACCAACCATTTAACAAATTAATAAATTCTCCCTTAGTTTGCGTTGACGTCTCGCCGAAAAACGACTTTAAAAAATCAGGCAATTGAGAAATCAACAACTTGCTTTGCGTCACGACGGTCGGAATAACCGCTAAGCCAATCGAGGTTAATATTAATAAGACGACCAAATAAACAATCACCGCCCCAATCCAACGCGGTATTCTTTTCCGCTCAAAATAATTCACCGCCGGGGTAATAATAGCGGCTAAAAGACCGGCAATAAAAAGTATTAGAATAACATCGCGAATCAAATACAAAAACCAAAGAACCAAAACAGCTAAAACAATTTTAGCCACAGACCAAAAATCTATTTTAATAATTGTCGTCTTTTCTTCGGGCATAAACGTTACATTTAGTTTAAATTTCAACCTCTAAATTCTAAATCTCGGGTAAGGTTAAAAATTAAATCTTGTCATTTAGAAATTAGAAATTGGGATTTAAAATCTTCGCCGTAAAACAGCGACTCTATTATACCCCTCCTTTCAAAATCCGCAAGAGGAACCGCTTATCTCTAAACGGACCAATTAAAGCTAATTTCAGGGTCTGTTTTTGAAAAAAATCTTGAATTACCTCTCGAATTTGTCTTCGGGTGACTTTTTTTATTTTTTTCAACCTCTGAGTTGGCGAAACGATCTTATCCGCAAAAAGAGCCTGACTACCGTACCAATTAGCCAAACTACCCGAATTCTCAAGGGAAATTTTTACTATTCCTTTAAGATAATCTTTCGCCCGGGAAAGTTCCTCCTTGGTCACACCGTTTTTTCTGACCTTTTTCAATTCATCCAAAATAACTTTAATCGCCTCCGGGACTTTTTCTTTATCCACCCCTGCCTGAATGACATAACTGCCAACATCCTGATACTTATCTAAATCAGCCCTGACTGAATAAGCCAACCCCCTCCTTTCTCTTACTTCTATGAAAAGACGAGAACTCATATTCCCTCCCAAAATTATCGATAAAAGCGTTGCCGCCTCGAGCCTGGGATGATTATAGGGATAAGCAAATCCCCCCAGGGCGACCTGCGCCTGTTTTAAATCTTTTTTGTAAAAAATTTTAAGGCGGAAATCGTCCTCACTTTTTCTTTTTATAAAAGGCTTATATTTAATTCTTTTTCTCTTTTTGTCTTGGTATTGAAGAAAAAATTTCTTAACCAATTTAACCGCTTGATGTTTTTCTACGCCTCCGGCGATCACTACGATCATCTGCCCGGGCCGGTAAAATAATTTTTTATACCCGAATAAATGTTTATACCTCATCCTCCTGACATTTGCTAACCGACCGCTGACTGACCGCCCAAGCGCCTGCCCTTGAAAAAGAAGTTCTTCAAAAAGCTGATCGATGTAAAGAAGAGGATTCTCCTGATACATCTTAATTTCTTCCAAAATCACCCCTTTCTCGCGCTGAAATTCTCTTTTGTCAAAGACGGAATTAAAAAGCATATCGGCCAAAATATCTAGAATTATTTCTAATTTCTCTTTAGCCGATTTAATCCAATATCCAGTGTGGTCTTTACCTGTAAAAGCGTTATAAAGGGCGCCAATCCCATCCAATTCTTTGGCAATCGCCAAAGTATTAGGCCTCTTCCTTGTCCCCTTAAACATCATATGTTCAATAAAATGGGAAGCGCCGTTGAGTTGTCTTGATTCGTAGCGGGAGCCCACCGGTAATAAAACCATAACTGCCACCGTTTTAGCACTTTTAACCGGAACAGTAATTAATCTGAGACCATTAGAAAAATTCGTTTGATGATACATACGGAAAAATTAATTTAATTGAGGTAATGTCAGCGGCCTACACCACTTCCATTAATTTTCCTTTTAAATAATCCACCAATTTAGTAATGGCTATTCTCTCCTGTCTCATTGTCTCGCGGTCTCTGACCGTCACTTTTTTATCTTTTAAACTCTCAAAATCAACAGTTAAGCAAGACAAAGTGCCGATTTCGTCTTGTCGGCGATAGCGTCGGCCGATTGAACCAACTTCGTCATATTGGCAAATCCAATGCCTTCTTAACTCCTGATAAATATCTTGGGCTATTTTGACCAGCGGTTCTTTTTTGGATAGGGGCAAAATCGCCGCCTTAACCGGCGCTAAATCCTGATGTAAATGTAAAACTACCTCCTGTTCTTTAACTGATTTGGTGGTGGTAGTCCTGCCTCCTTTAACCTCCTCATAGGCGTCAATCAAAAAAGCAAGCAAAGAACGGTCAACGCCAGCCGACGGCTCAATAACATAAGGGATAAATTTCTCCCCGGTTTTTTCATCTAAATAAGATAAGTCCTGACTAGAATATTGGGCGTGCCGTTTCAGATCAAAATCCCGACGGTTGGCAATGCCTTCTAATTCCGACCAACCAAAAGGAAATTTATATTCAATATCAGAGCAGTCCTGAGCATAATGAGCCAATTCGTTTTTTTTATGCCCGCGCAATCTAATATTTTCTTCCTTAATTCCTAATTCCAAATACCAATTTAATCTTTGTTTTAACCAATACTGGTACCACTTTTCAGCCTCATTGGGTTTAATAAAAAATTCCAATTCCATTTGTTCAAACTCCCGGGTGCGAAAAATAAAATTACCCGGAGTAATTTCATTGCGGAAAGACTTGCCGATTTGGGCGATGCCAAAAGGAATTTTTGCCCGTCCGGACTGCAAAACATTAATAAAGTTGACAAAAATCCCCTGGGCCGTTTCCGGCCGAAGATAAACAACCGAAGATTCACCCTCCACCGGCCCCATAAAAGTCTTAAACAAAAGATTAAAATTTCTAGATTCAGTCAATTGGCCGCGGCATTCCGGACATTCTTTTTTGCCTTTCAGGTCGTCCAATTTAAACCTTTTATGGCAGGATTTGCACTCGACCAAAGGATCAACAAAACCGGATAAATGTCCCGAAGCGTCCCAAACTTTAGCATTCATTAAAATAGAAGCGTCCAAACCAAATGTGTCTTCCCGCCCCTGAACCATTTTTTTCCACCAAGCCCTTTTGATATTATTTTTCAATTCCACGCCCAAGGGCCCGTAATCATAACAAGAGCTCAGCCCTCCGTAAATTTCCGATGACTGAAAAATAAAACCCCGACGCTTAGCCAAAGAAACTATTTTTTCCATTAAACTAACCATAATAATCAATAATCAATAATTAATAATTAATGTTCTAACCCCTCTATCCTAACACATTTTAGAAAAAATAAAAATATCCTCTAATCAGACCGCTCCTGTCTTTTATAAATCATCGATGCCCCAAAGTTTGCGGCCAGCCCGGTTGAATCTGAATGGTCTCCAAATAAACAGTATAGGGACTTTTTCCTGAAGGCGTTGGCCAAGCCGGCATAACTAAAGGGAAAAATAAAGTCCGCCCAGGCTTTCATTCAGCTTGAGTAAAAATACAAAAAAAGGGACTGAAAAACAAAAAGGACGACTAAACCGCCTTATTGAACAACGCAGAGACAACGAGAATTTACTTATCCTTTAGGTCTACCTCACTCAAAATATCTTCAACCTGACTGGCTTTTTCTTCCGTATAATCAAGGGCAAATTTAATTCGAGGCAAAGGCTGCATTTTTAAACGCCGATTAAGTAATCCTTGCAAATAACCAATCTTTTTGTCAATCTCCTTTAATATCTTTGGCGCATACCGGGAGGGAAAAACGCTCAACCAAATCTTCGCCTCTTGCAAGTCACGCGAAGTTTGGACAAATAAAACAGTAATCAGTAAACCCTCAGGCACTTCAATTTCCCGCCTGATAATTTGGGATATTTCCCGTTTAATCAACTCATTGATTCTCTCTGTTCGCTTGCTCATAAGGCCGTAGATAAAAAATTAAATCTGACGATAGTAAAACCAACCCTAAACTATCCGCGTAAAATTCTAAACGGCTCTTTTGTCAAATCAATGACGATTGACGGCCGACCTCTCAGTTTTCTCCCTTTTAAAATTAAATCCACTCGGCCATTAAAAATTTTAATCAGCTTCCTAAAATCACAAGTTGGCTTTATCCCGGAGATATTAGCGCTAGTGGAAGTGATTGGCAAATCTCGGCTGAGCTTTTGACAAATCTCCGAATCGGGAATGCGGATGCCGATTCTATTCCGCCCAGCAGTTAAAACTCCATTCACCCCTCTCTTCTTTTTTAGAATGATTGTGAACGGTCCGGGGAAAAGGGCTCTAATAAATTTCTCCTGTCTCTGATTTAAATAAGCCAACTGTCTAATTTGCCTTAAGTCAGAAACGGCAACTGAAATTGGCTTATTAAAACTGCGGCCCTTCAAGCCGATTATTTTCTTAATTGCTTTCTGATTAAAAATATCCACACCTAAACCATACAAAGTGTCGGTGGGATAAATAATAGCCCCCCCTTGCCGGACAATCCTCCTGGCTTTCTGAATATTAGAGTTCGTTGGCGATAAAATCAACATTGGCGCTTAAAGCAATTTGAAGTTGTTAACCATTAAGTTGAATTTATAACCCAAATAATCTGCGGCCTGACGGCAGTAAGACATCCGGTCGGTAAAAATCTCAAAATATTCCATAATTGGAACGAATTTGCTGTCAATCGCCAGAGTAAGAGTAACCCGTTTTTTCTTTTTATCCACCTTTAAATCAGATTTTGTCACGGCATAGCAAACTCGGTTATGGATATCATCTCCTTTTATTTGTTTCGGCTTTAGGGTAAAAGCCCGAGAACGATGGACATCGGATTTATCAGCTAAAATAACTAAGGCGGAAATCGGATTAGTTATCTTCATCTCATATTTATCGTGATTAGCAATAGCCTGCATAATCCAAACCAGCTCCCGGGGCCGAAGATCCTGTTGGAAAATTTGGTGAAACAAAAGCGCTCCCCAATAGTGATGTTGAGAACGACCGAGAAAGTTCCCCATATCATGGCAAAATCCGGCGATTGCGGCCAATTCCTGCCCTCTCGGGCTCAACCCTATCTCTTTAGCCAGTTGGCGAGCCCTTTGCGCCACCAAATTAGCGTGGCGAAAATCATGCTCGTTATAACCAATTGCCTCAATAGCAATCCTTGTCTGCTCGAGAAACTCTAAAACCTGAGGATTTTTTTTAATTTGTTCAAAGGTCAACATAATAACTCACCTAAAATAATCCCAATTTACAAACGTTTGAATTATTTCATATTTTAATGTTTAATTTTTTTTGCAATCTTTCCAAATCAAAACCAACAATAAACTCGCCGTCAATTTC
>CAZMJP010000011.1:0-25289 GCA_964566895.1 uncultured Gammaproteobacteria bacterium | reverse complement strand
TTCTGCCGCGCTTCGCGCAGCAATTATTCCAGCATTTTCCGTTCAAAAAAGGTTCGCGCTTCGTTCAGTAATTGCGACCAGTTAAAAATTGACCGGGTCCAACCTTGTCATCTTCCCTATTAAGTTTATATGAAAAAAACGACAAAAATTATCATTGTTATTTTGGGCGTTCTGCTAATCGTCCTTATTTTATTTTTGGCAAAAAAACAGAAAAATCCTTTTCCTCTAGAAGAGGAAAACTCGACACCGGTTTTAAATCAGGAGGGGCAGGAAAGAGATTTCTTGGGAGAGGGATTTAGCGTCAAAATACCCAAAGGATGGAAAGAGCAAACCGCTCCAACAGGAGTTTCCTTAATGGTAGTTGACGTGAGCAGTTTGGTTAATGATAAAAGAGCTAATCAGATAAATTTTCACCCGTATTACACCGTGGTTCTTGATTCTTTGGTCGGCATCACCAGAGAGGAATATATGGCCGCCATAAAAAGGGACATCTCGGTTGTCGTCCCGGGCATTGTCTTCAGCAACGAGAATAATCTGGAAATTAACACTAACGAGACCTGGACCTTGGAAGGAGAAGTGGTTCAAAACGAAATAGCGTTCAAGGTTTTAATGGTTTTTATCAAAGGCAAAGCCAATGACCTTTGGGTTCTTTCCTTTAATACCACCAAAGCGGATTGGGGAAGAGACAGTCTTGTCTTTAGTCAAATAGCCCAAAGTTTTTTGGTGAATTAGGACTGATATTTGCAGCTGAGGCCTGTAATACAAGTTGACGGACACCAAAAATCAATTAAAATCGCGCCATTTTTAAAATTTTGTCTTCTAATCCTTTGTTGGCGCAGGTTTTAGAGAACCTGTTTATGGGGTCAGACCCCAATGTTGGCCTAAAAATGAAAGTAGGTAATGGGGGGTTCCACCCCTTCATAATGTCCCTTTAATCTAAACAAATTGATAAATAAAAAATATGGCGGAAGTCAAAATTTTAATCGAAGGTTATACATCGGCGGAAGCCGCGGAAGCGAACGGGGATGAAAAAATCTGTCCGACCATCACTTTAGTGAAAGACAAAGGGGTGGTTATGGTGGTGGATCCGGGCGTTTTGGAGAGTCAAGCGCAACTTGTCGATAAATTAAAAGAACAAGGACTGGGTATAGACGACGTCAATATCGTTTGCATTACCCATTCGCATCTTGACCATTATCGGAATATTGGCGTGTTCCCTAAGGCTAAGACTTTGGAATATTGGGGGTTATGGGACAAAAACACAGTTGAAAATTGGATTGAACATTTTACCGACGACATTCGGATAATTAAAACTCCGGGGCACAATTATGATTCTTTGACTCTTTTGGTAAAAACCGACAAAGGAGTCGTCGCCGTTTGCGGCGACGTGTTTTGGAAAGAAAATTTTCCCAAAAAAGACCCTTACGCCAGCAATGCGAGACAACTTAAAAAGAGCAGAAAAATAGTTTTAAAAATGGCCGATTGGATAATTCCCGGCCATGGAAAAATGTTTGAGGTAAAAAAATAACCGTGTCAAAAATATGACTAAAAAAATATTTGTTTTAATCTTTCTTTTTCTTTTGCCTTTGATCGCCAAAGCGGAAGAAGCGACCTTGGCGACAAAACTCGAAAAATGGCGGGAATCGTTTGAGAATCAAGACGTTGATTTGATTGCGGCGAATAAAGATTATTTTTCTTTGACCGAAGACGAAGCCAATTTTTTATTCAACAGCGAAAGCAAGAAATACAAAAATTCGCCGGCCAAAGATTTTAAAATAGTCCTAGGCGAAAATTATTTCACTTTTCAGGCAGTTTTTAAAAGGATATTGAGAGGGAGAATTTATTTCGAAGCCCAACCTCTGGAAAATAAAATAGGAATAAGAATTTTAAAAGCAAAATGTTATGGCTTGAGGGTGCCGGCAAAATGGGTGGAAAAACCAATAAATAAAGAACTGGATGAATATTTCGGCTTTTTGTATCAAAACGACAAATATCGGAAAGCCAAATTGGTGATTAGAAACAAGACAGCGAAACTTTTATTGGAGTTTTAGAAACGGGGGACTGTCCCCAACAGGCTTGGCTCGCCGGAATAAATGTACGAGGCGAGACCTCATGGGTGGAGATAATTCAGTAGGGACGGGTCGCGTCCGATTAAATACTAATTAAATAGTGTGACTTACATTCCGCCAAAAATTATTTTAAAAAAATACGCCGATTTGCTGGTTAATTTCGCTTTGGGCGGGGGCAAAGGCATTAAAAAAGGAGACGTTGTTTATTTAATCAGTTATGATTCGTCAAAACCCTTGATTATAGAAATAAGAAGGGCGATTTTAAGGGCGGGCGGACACATTATTTCCACGAATTACCCGGACACCGAAGCGCGAAGGTGCAGTTTAGGTAGGGATTTTTACCTTTTGGCCCAAGACCACCAATTGGATTTTTTCCCGCGTAAGTATATGAGGGGGCTGGTGGATGAGATGGACCATTTATTGCTTATTATGGGACAATCTGACAAAAGAGAACTCGAAGGCATAGACCCTGAAAAAATAACCAGAAGAATTGTGGCTTACAAACCGTATTTTGAGTGGCGGGACGAGAAAGAAAATCAAGGGAAATTTACCTGGACAATCGCGCTTTTTGCCACTGAATCAATGGCCAAAGAGGCCAATTTGTCATTAAAAGAATATTGGCGGCAAATCATTAGGGCTTGTTATTTAGATAAACAAAATCCGATTAAAGAATGGAGGAGAATTTTTAACAAAATTGAAACAATTAAAAGAAAATTGGACCGAATGAGAATTGAGCGGGTTTATATCAAAGGGACTGATGTTGATTTGTGGGTGAAAATCGGCCAATACCGGCAGTGGGCCGGAGGTGGCGGAAGGAATATACCGAGTTTTGAGATTTTTACTTCGCCTGATTGGCGGGGGACCGAAGGCCGGATTAAATTCAATCAGCCGTTGTACTCGCACGGGAATTTAATCAAAGGAATCGAATTACGGTTTAAGAAAGGGAAAGTCGTAGAAGCGAACGCTAAAAAAAACAAAAAATTGCTTTGGCAGATTGTAAAAACACCCGGCGCTGATGCCATTGGAGAAATTTCTTTGACCGACGGTCGGTTTTCCCGGATTGAAAAATTTATGGCCGAGACGCTTTATGATGAGAATATGGGTGGGACAGAGGGCAATATGCATCTTGCTTTGGGCAGAAGTTATAAAGAGTGTTTCCGCGGCAATTCAAGAAATTTTAAAAAGAAAAATTGGGAAAGATTGGGATTTAATGATTCGGTTATCCATGACGATTTGATTTCCACGTCGCCGCGGACAGTGACGGCCTTTTTAGAGAACGGCCAAAAAAAAGTGATTTATAAAAACGGAAAGTTTGTTATTTGATTTTTTATTTAATCAGGAGTGGATAAGGCGCTAAAATGAATTGGAGAATGATTTAGTTTATTGAGGGAATATGAGCGTGTTGAAATTTATTTATAGGAATCTTGATCGTTTTAAAACGAGATTCGCTCTTGTTTTTTTGACGGGGATATTGGACGGTCTCGCCAATTTTTTTATTCCCGCAACTCTGGCGGAATTTACCAAAAGCAAATTTACTTCATCGGATTTTTTAAATCTCATTCGTTTAGTCGTTGCGTTTTATTTAGCCTCGCTGATTTTTCAGCGGATTATTAGAAGATGGGGAGAATCTCTCGGTCCGCAGTTTAGTAATTATATTCGTCTTAAATATTTTAAGGCATTGGAAAGGCTCCCGTTAAGAGATCTGATAAACCATCATTCGGGATATATCCTTTCACTTGTGAATAAGATTTCCGATGGCTTGGCGCCGATTATCTTTGATATGTTTTGGACTTTTGCCAAAAGTATATCCAATTTGACTTTGTTCTTTTACTTTACGGCGAGAGAGTCTTTAGCCATTGCTTTTCTCAACTTGGTTGTTTTGAGTATTTTTATATCGGCGAGTACTTTTCTTTCGAGAAAAATGGTGCCGATTGCCGACGAGTTAAATAAAAAAGGGCTTCGCTTTTGGAATCATATACGGATTTTATGTCCAACATCCTTACGGTTAAAAGGTTGAGTATTTATTCTTTCGTTGAAAAAAAACTCTTTCATAAAACTGGCGAAAATTATAATCAAATTCAAGAGTTACAGAGTTTCCATGCCAATAGGTGGTTTTTTCTCCATTTGCTTTTTGGCGCGACGTTTTTATCAACAATCGGCTTTTTATTGTCTCAGGTGTCAAAAGGGGCGATTTCCGCTTCGGTGTTGATTCTTTTTATCGCCGCTTACGCTATGGTCAGGAGTAATATTGAACGTTTATCAGAGAATTTTAAATCATTGATGGAAATGAAGGCTTATATCGGCAGCTTGGGTAAGATTGTTTCCCCGATTAAACCAGTTGGTGGAGGTGAAGAGTTCCCAAAATGGAAGGAGATAAGATTTAATCGGGTTTCTTTTCAATATCCCGGGACCGAAAAGAAAATTAGCGTCCCCAATTTTAGCCTTAAAAGAGGCGAAAAAGTTTGTCTTATCGGTAAGTCAGGAGAAGGAAAAACAACATTCTTAAATTTATTTATAAATTTTTTCGAACCGGACAAGGGCGAAAGGTTGATTGACGGCCAATTGTATGAAAAAGTTGACGAGAAATTTTTTCAGAACCGCATGACGATAATTTCGCAGGAAACTGAACTTTTTAATATTTCTCTACGAGAGAATATCACCCTTGGTCAAAAAATTGAAGGAAAGATGATCTTTGACATTTTTGATAAATTTGACCTTCTGTCCTGGGTACAGAGTTTGGAAAATGGGTTAGAGACAATTGTTGGTGAAAAGGGTGTTAAACTTTCTTCGGGGCAGAAACAGAGAATAAATTTGGTCAGGGGGATTTTATTTAACCGTGAAATACTTTTATTGGACGAGCCAACCTCTCATTTGGATTCAGCGACTGAAAGAAAAGTCATTGATTTTTTAACCAATTATCTTTCGAATAGAACATCTATTATTGTTTCCCATCGCGAGGCGTTGAGAGAAGTTTGTAATCGGTGTTACCTTATTAAAGAACATTGTTTGATTGAAGTTTAGAATCGGATTTGAAGGTTTGTTTAGTTAATAAAAAAACAAAAAACCCGTTTTTTCAGTGGGTTTTTTGTTTTTTTATTTCAATTTGTTTATCTTGGCAGGATTTCGCCTTTTTCGTAAATAATTTTATGGCCACCTTCTTCTTTTAATGTTTTTTCTCGTTGGTGAATTTCCAGGCTTGGAATTTATTCTCGTCGTTAAATATTTCCTGTCCTTCTTGAATGCCGTATTTGGTATTTAAGAATTCCTGTTCTATTTTATTTCCTTCGGCGTGCGCCATTGTCCAGCCCATTCCTTTCCTAAGGTTTTTTCTGGTGACCAACTCGTTCAAAGCCAAGTTTTCGTGGAATCGCTCCGGTACGTCCCGGTCAATGTAAACAATCTTGCCTTTTTCATAAACGTCGACCAATGTTCCGATTAACCTTTCGCTGTTGTCGATAAGATAACGTTTGTTTTCAAAAATTGTCTCCTTGGCATTCTTTATTTCAATAATCGGTTTTAGTGGTGATTGGTTGGAATTTTCCGATTCGGTCAAAATTATTTTGCTTTTTTTCGGAGCGGTACGGTGTAAACAAATGTCTAAAACAAGATTTTCTTCTTCTTCCAATAGTTTTAGGGCGTCCTCATCGCCATAGGTTTTTTTGTAAAATTCCAATTCTTTTTTTTGCGCTTCGTTGTGCGAGTAAACATAACTATGGCCTTTCATTAGAAGTTTTCTTTCTTCAATTTCGTGGACGGCGATGCCCTGGTGAAATTTTTCCGGAATGCCTCGGTCAACGAGAATCGTTTTGCTTGCTTCATCGATGTCTCCAACGCTTGGCACAATGCCCGAGGCGTTTATTTTGTAATTCACATTTTCGTAAATAAAATTCATTTGTTTAAAAATTAGTTTGTTAAAATCCTTGAGACACCAAACATTATACATTCCCGCGATTTTTTTACAATATATTTTACCGCGTGGCGGCAAATTCTGAGAGTTGACCTCGGGTTAATATTTCTGTATAGTTTTAGATAGGGAGAAGAAGTCAAAGTTTTATATGGAAGACATAATAAAAAAAATAAAAGAGTCGGGGCTTAAGGGTCGGGGCGGCGCCGATTTTCCGGTTTATCTGAAATGGACGGCGGTGAAGGAAGCGGCGGGGAAAAGGAAGTATGTTGTTTGTAACGGGTCGGAAGGTGAGCCCGGCAGCTTTAAGGACGGTTTTATTTTAAAAAGTTATCCCGGGGAAGTTATTGCTGGAATTAAAATTGCCCTGAAGGCGGTTAAAAGTTGTGTCGCTTATGTTTATTTAAGGAAAGATTATTATCAAAAATTCGGCCGGATTTTGAAAAAAAACATTAAAAAAGAACCGATTATTCTTTTTAAAAAGCCGGGCGGTTATCTTTGCGGCGAAGAAACCACTTTATTTGAATCTCTTGAAGGCAAAAGACACGAACCAAGAAATAAAGTGACTTATCCGACGCAAAAGGGACTATGGGATTGTCCAACCCTAATTAACAACGTGGAGACGTTTTATTTTGTCAATCAAATCGCCAATGGCGTTTATAAGAAAACCCGTTTTTATTCTTTAAGCGGAGCAATCAAGCATCCGGGCGTTTACGAATTTCCGGAAAATTTGAGTATCAAGCGGATTCTTCAAAAGACGGATAATTTTCCCGGTTTTGATTTTTTTATTCAGGCTGGCGGCGGCGCCAGCGGCCGAATTTTAACCCCCAAGGAGTTAAATCAACCGGTCGGGGGCGTTGGCGCGATTATCGTTTATAATACAAAAGAAACCAAACCCGTCTCTTTAATGAAGAAATGGATTAAATTTTTTATTAATGAGAATTGCGGCAAGTGTTTGCCTTGCCGCGAAGGGGTTTATCGGCTGAATGAAATTTTAAATCGGCCGGAAATTGATTGGAAATCGCTCGACGACTTGTTGTTTGTTTTGGAACAAGCGAGTTTTTGTCCACTGGGGAAAAGCATTGCCGTTCCCTTTCGCGGTTTAATTAAAAAAGTTATTAGTTAGAGATATGCCGATATTTATAATTATTAATGGGAAAAAAATTAAAGCGCGGGAGGGACAAACCGTTTTACAGGCGGCGCGAGAAAGCGGAATTGAAATTCCCGCTTTATGCTATCATTCGGATTTGGAGGTGAAGCCCAATTGCCGACTTTGTTTAGTGGAAATAAAAGGCGTTAAGGGTCTACAAACCGCTTGTTCAACCGAGGTTAAGCCGAGAATGGAAATTAAAACCGAAACGCCGAAAATCAAAAGAGCGAGAAAAATCAATTTGGAATTAATTTTCGCCCAGCATTTTGAGGAGTGCGACGACTGCGTTTGGGGCTTGAATTGCCAACTTTTAAAATTGGCAAAGAAATATAGAGTTAAGATTGCCGGGTTTTCCGACCGAAAAAAAGATTTTCCAGTTTATCAGTTTGGACCGTCTATTGTTTTTGACACCTCAAAATGCGTTGATTGCCGCAACTGCGTTGACATTTGCCGCCAGCAAGGAGTGAATTTTTTAGAATTGGAAGGACGCGGTTGGAAAACAAAAATAATTCCCAGCCGTCGTCCCAACAAAGATTGCGTTTATTGCGGCCAATGTCTTGTCCATTGTCCGGTGGGCGCCATCGAGGCAGTTGGCGAGTTTGAAAAAGAGCGGGAATCGTTTTACTCAAAATTTATTGAGTCCGAAAAGACGGCCGAAAAAAGGGGGTCGGTGAAAGATATTTTCAGTGGTTTGCCCGGCGGAAAAAATAAAATCGTTGTTGCTCAATTTGCTCCGGCCGTCAGGACCAGTATTGGCGAAGAATTCAGCTTGCCGTCCGGTTTTTTGGTCACAGAGAAATTAGCCGCCGCCATTAAAAAACTCGGTTTTGACAAAGTTTTTGACGTTTGCGTCGGCGCGGATTTTACCACCGTTGAGGAAGCCGACGAATTAATAAAACGGCTGAAAAACAAAAAAAAGTTGCCGCTGCTTACTTCTTGTTGCCCGGCTTGGGTTAAATTTGTTGAGTTTTATGCCTCGGATTTAATCCCTTATTTAACGACGGTTCGTTCGCCGCACATAATTTCCGGCGGTTTAATTAAGACTTTTTGGGCTAAAAAACAAGGTTTTAATCCGCAAGACATTATTGTTGTTTCGATTATGCCCTGCCCGGCCAAAAAATACGAGATTACCCGGCCGGAGTTGGAAATTAATGGTTTAAAGCCGGTTGATTATGTTTTAACCACCCGGGAATTGGCTTATCTTTTAATAAAAAATAAAGTTGATTTAAAAAAAATTAAAGGACGGAAGCTGGACAGCCCTTTGGGCGCGGCTTCCGGCTCTGGCGTGATTTACGGCGCCACCGGCGGCGTAATGGAATCGGCTTTAAGGACGGCTTATCAAAAGATAGTCGGGAGAGGTTTGTCAAAATTGGATTTTAAACGGGTTCGGGGTTCGGCGGGAATAAAAAAGTCCCGAATCAAAATCGGCAATAAATTAATTAAAGTGGCGATGATTAATGGACTTGGCCGAGCTAAAGAAATTTTAGAAGAATTAAAAAGGAATCCCCGGGCCTACGATTACGTTGAGGTTATGGCTTGTTTTGGCGGTTGCATCGGCGGGGGCGGCCAACCGGTGCCGACGGACGCGGAAATTAGAAATAAGAGGGCTGGTGGCTTGTATTTAGCCGACAAAAGAAAGAGCGTCAGACTGGCTCATCAAAACCCGATTGTTAAAGAAATTTATCAAGATTTTTTTGCCGACGGAAAGATGCGTCATTTGGTTTGTCACACCAGATATTTTAAAAAGAGAAAAGGGGCGGTTGAAATTTTGCCCCCGGGACAGCATTAGTTATATTTTTTTATGAAAAAATTTGAGACTTTGGTTTTAGAAAAAAGGGCGGTTATTAGTTTCATTGAGTTTGCGGTTTTGACCGGAATAGCCTTTTTTGCTCCCTTGTTCCGTTTTCAGGCAATTACCGGCTCAATCGTCAATGCGGTTCTTTTTGTCGCCGCAGTTTTATTGGGTTGGCGCGCCGGCGTTTTAATTGGTTTAATCCCCAGTATCATTGCTCTCGGGGTGGGAACCCTGCCTTCTGCCTTGGCGCCGTTAGTGCCTTGTATTATTTTAAGCAACGCTATTTTAGTGGTTGTTTTTACCGTTTTAAAAAGGAGAAATTATTGGTTGGGCATAATCTTCGCCGCTGTTTTGAAATTCGCTTTTCTTTGGGGGGTCAGTTCGCTGATTGTCGGTTTTATCTTAAAAGGGACGGCCGTTCAAGTGGCGGTGATAATGGGCTGGCCGCAGCTGTTTACCGCTTTAGCGGGCGGTTTTATTGCTTATTTATTTTTATCCGCGGTCGGCCGGCGGAATTTTTAAAAGGACGGTTGTTTTTACTTTATTTTGGTTTATAATTGAAGAATAATCAAAATATGCCGAAGAAAAAATTTTTAATTAGTCTTATTGTTTTGCTCATTGTCGCGGTAATTTTGTTGGTTCGTTTTTTTCAAACCAAAGAACCGTCTTATAATTTTGTGGTCGCCCAAAAAGGGGATTTGGTTCAGCAGGTAAGCGTTATTGGTCGGGTTGAACCGGCAAAAAGCGTTGATTTGGCTTTTGAAAAGAGCGGCCGCGTTGCCAAAGTTGAAGTCAGAATAGGCGACCAGGTTAATTCCGGGCAAACGCTTATTACTTTGGACAGCGAGGATTTAGCCGCTCAATTAGCTCAATATCAGGCGGCTTGGGAGAGCGCCCAAGCCGGATTAGCTCAATATCAGGCGGCTTGGGAGACTCAGCGGGCGAAATTAGACGAATTAAGAGCCGGAGCCAAACCGGAAGAGGTTCAGGTTTCTGAAACCAAAGTGGCAAATGCGGAAAAATCCTTAGCCGACGCTAAAACGAATCTGGAGGACGTTAAATCCAAAACTGAGATTGATTTAGTTAACCTTTACGACGATATAAAAGATATCTTGGACGACGCTTATACCAAAGCCGCAGCTGCCCTTGACCAGCAAATTGACGATTTGTTTTCCAATGATGATTCAGAAGACCCGGACCTAACTTTTTCTACTTCTAATTCGCAGGCAAAAATAGATGTTGAATCCCAGAGGGTTTCTATCGGGCGGACGCTGAAGTCGCTCAAGTCTGAGATCGATAATCCGAATCTTTTCTCAGTGCCGTTAAAACAAGATGATTTGGATAAACTTTTAGTCAGAGGAGAAAATTATTTGACCGCCATTAGAGAATTTTTAGACCGCTTGAACGACGCGGTTAACGGAGCAATAAATTTATCGTCAACCACCGTCGGCATTTATAAGGGGAATATCAATACAGCCCGAACTAATATTAACACTGCTATTTCCAACGTTAATGCTCAGGAACAATTAATAGCCGGACAAAAAGTGACCAACCAGAACAATATCAATACGGCTCAAGCGCAAATTAATGCGGCTCAAAATGCCTTGGTTTTGGCTCAAGACGAGTTAATTTTGAAAAAATCAGGCGCTACAGGTGAGCAGATTAAAGCCCAAGAGTCGCAGGTTAAACAAGCCGAGTTAAACGTTGATTCGCAAAAGGCGCAGGTTAAACAAGCCAAAGCCGCGGTGGAAAATATTCAATCCCAGTTGGCTAAGACGATTCTTAAAACTCCCATTGACGGCGTGGTTGCCAAACAGGAAGCTAAAGTTGGCGAAATCGCTTCGCCCAATATAGCGGTTGTCTCAGTTATTTCTCAAGCCGATTTTGAAGTAAAAGCCAACGCCCCAGAAGTGGATATTGCTAAAATTAAGGTTGGCAATTTAGCTGAAATTACTCTTGACGCTTATTCAAGCGATGACCTTTTTAAGGCGCAGGTAGTTAGTATTAATCCGGCGGAAACGATTATTGAGGGGGTAGCCACTTATGAAATTACTTTGAATTTTTTGGAAAAAGACCAGAGAATAAAATCGGGGATGACCGCTGACATAGACGTTTTAACCGAAGAAAAAAAAGACGTTTTAGTCGTTCCCAGCCGAGCTATAGCAAACAAAGACGGAGGTAAATTTGCCAAAATTCTTATCCAGTCTCCGGATAAAGAGGAAAAGGTTTTAGAAGTGGCTGTGGAAACCGGCTTGCGCAGCTCTGACGGCCGAATTGAAATTATTAAGGGGATTGAGCCGGGCGACAGAGTGATTATGCCGTGAGAGTATGGGGATATGGGAACTTGGGAATATGGGGAGAGGGGGTATTTGGGAAATCGGGGATTGGGGAATCAGGAAGAAAAGAAGTTTTGTTTTTTATTTTTGATTTTTTATTTTAGCGATGGCGTATAGTATGTCTTTAATCAGAGTCGAAAACATAGAGAAAATTTATAGCCAAGAGGAGGTGGGAACTTCGGCTTTGCGCGGAGTTCGTTTTAGTATTGACCGCGGTGAATTCGTGGCGATTATGGGTCCCTCGGGTTCGGGTAAATCAACCCTGCTTCATATTTTGGGATTTTTGGACCGGCCGACTCGGGGGAAATATCATTTTGAAGGTAAATCAATAAACGAATATACCGACGACGAATTGGCTCAAATCAGAAATGCAAAAATGGGTTTTATTTTCCAATCCTTTAATTTATTGCCCCGGATAAGTGTCTTGGACAATGTTAAAATGCCTCTTTATTATTCTCGAGTTAAGGAATCTTTATGGGATGAAAAAACCGAAAAAGCTATCGAGGCGGTGGGCTTGTTACATCGTTTAGATCGCGACCGGTCTCAATTATCCGGAGGCGAGCAGCAAAGGGTGGCTATTGCCCGAGCCTTGGTAAACGACCCCGATGTGATTTTTGCCGATGAGCCGACCGGCAATCTTGATTCAAAATCAGGTCAGGTTGTTATGGATGTTATTCAAAAGCTCAATGATAAAGGACACACTATTATTATGGTGACCCACGAGAAATATACCTCGGAGATGGCAAAAAGAATCATTGAATTAAAGGACGGGGAGATTGTCAGGGACGAAATAGTGAGTGAACGGCGTTTTGCCAAAGACGGATTTAAAAAATAATTTTTTGTTTGGGAGTCTTTACTTCAGAGATTTTTAAATTTTAAGCGGATGAGAAACAAGTATATTTTTAAAAATGTTTTAATTGGTTTAAAAACGAATAAATCCCGTTCTTTTTTGACTATTTTAGGAATTGTCATCGGCATTGCTTCGGTTATTTTAATAATGTCCATCGGTCAAGGGGCGAAGCAGTTGATCTTGAGTGAAGTGGAGACGTTGGGGAGCAGTTTTATTCAAATTAACCCCGGCAAAGAACCGAAGGGGTTGACAGATATAACCGATGTGTTATTTGCCGACTCTTTAAAAGATAGAGAAATTGACGCTTTAAAAAATAAAAATAATGTTCCAGATTTGGTTGATATTACCCCTTCGTTGATGGTGCCGGGCAGTGTCTCTTATGGAGGAGAAAGTTATAAGCCGACGATTCTTGGCTGGAACGCGGACTGGCTGGCTAAAATTTATAATATCTATCCGGAACAAGGAAATTATTTTACCGAGGACGACATTAAATCGCGAGCCGCGGTGGCTATTATCGGTTCGAAAGTTAAAGAAGAATTATTCGGTTCTTCCGACGCTTTAGGAGAAAAAATCAAAATTAAAAATAAATATTTTCGCGTGGTTGCCATTTTGCCTTCCAAAGGGCAGATTTCCTCTTTTATTGATATGGATAAATTTGTGGTTGTCCCCTACACCACAGCTCAAAAATATCTTTTAGGGGTTGATTATTATCAGGAAGTTCATATTCTAGCCAAGGATGAAGCGGCAGTGCCGGGAGTAGTGGAGGATATAAAAGTAACTTTGCGCGATTTACATAATATTGAAGACCCCAAAGATGACGATTTTCATATCACCACTCCTAAAGATATAATCGAGAGAATAGGCTTAATCACTACGGTTTTAACTGTTCTTCTGACTTCAATTGCCGCCATTTCTTTGATTGTCGGCGGAGTGGGGATTATGAACATTATGTTGGTCTCGGTTACGGAAAAAACGCGGGAAATTGGCTTACGTAAAGCTTTGGGAGCGAGGAATAAAGATATTTTAATTCATTTTTTAATTGAATCAGTGGTTTTGACCGTAGTTGGCGGTTTAGCGGGCATTGCCGGCGGTGTCAGTTTATCTTACCTTACTTCATTGGTTTTAGTTAGGGTTATCGGTTCTGGTTGGCGTTTTACCATTTCCTTGACGGCTATTTTTTTAGGTTTGGGCGTAGCCGCTTTTGTCGGTTTGGTCTTTGGTCTTTATCCGGCCCGGAAGGCTTCTTTGAAAAATCCAATTGAGGCGTTAAGGTACGAGTAGGAGTTGAATTCCAAATTCTGAAAATTGAATTTTTAAACAAAAAAATATAAAACCGCAGAAATTCGTTCCTGCGATTTTATATTTTTCCAGAATCCTTAATAAGTATTTTTTCGATGTCTGCTGTCTCAGTCACCACTCCGTCGATTGTTATCACCGAAGATTCTTCAGAGGTCAAATCTTTGGTGACCTTTTCGGTTAATGGATGGTTCTTGCTATCCAGTAATATCTCTACTACTGGTCTGCCTTCGATAGCGGTAGTTTTGACAACCATTGCCCACTCCCCGCTACTCAAGACGACAATTGTTCCGACTGGATAAATACCCGTAATTTTAAATAGAGTTTTAAACAGCCGGAGCGGGAACTTGCCTTTCATCTGCATAACCTTAGTTACCGCCTGATAAGGAAGCAGGCCCTTGCGATAGCCCCGACCCTCGGTTAAGGTTGCAAAGATTTCAGAGAGGCCGATTATTTTGGCTTGCTCGCTGATATTTTTGCCACTTAATCCGCTTGGGTATCCCGACCCGTCTTCCCCTTCCTTACTTTCCCGGATAAACGTCATTATCTCAGCCCAAGGATATTGTTTTGTCTCCGGGAGCTGATTTAGGAGAGTAAAAGCGTCGGCAGGGGCTTTTCTAATAAGAGTAAGTTCCTCGGCCGAGAGTTGTCCCGGCTTTTTCAAGATTCCTTTCGGTATTAGGGTTGTCCCGATATCGTGAAGGAGAGCCGCCAAACGCAGGGGCTGGATTTTTTGCTCATCATATCCCAGCTCCTTAGCGATTAATGTCGCCAAAATGGACGTATCAACCGCGTGTTTGGCCGGACAACTCGGATTGCTAACCGAGTTCCTGTCCCTTTTAAGAAAAAACGTTCTCGCTTCAATCTCTCTCGACTCCCCCGACGGTCTAGAGATGATAAGTTGATATAGTTCTTGCAAGAGGTTAAAATCGATTTTTCTTTTCTCTCTTGTCTCCCTAAATATCACCTCTATTTTATGACAAAAATTTTCATAGGTCGGGATTGGCGGGGTCGGGATTGGCGGGGTCGGGATTGAGGACTGATTGAGCGGGACAGATTGCTCTGCGACTGGCTTCGGCTGAAATTTCTCTTTTAGGGCTTTTTTTAGGTCTTCCAAAGAGGCAAAAGGGTATTCCTCAGAATCACTATTATGATGGTTTGCTGGAGTGAATGACTCTGCGGCTACGGGCTGAGGTTCTACGGGTAGAGGTTCTACGGGTAGAGGTTGGGGTTTTATAGGTTGAGGTGGCGGCGGAGACGGAGACAATTGAGCTGAATTATCGTCTAACCTTTCATCTACTGAGGGGGGAATTGAGTCAGACCTTTTCGAGAGGATAATTTTTAGCAGTTCTATCTGGGCCGTTAGCAGGTCCAGAATTTTTGTCAGTTTGGTGTCGGAATTCTGGGTGTTTTCTGAATTTTCATTCATTTCTCTTTTTTCCTCCAGTTTTGAGTTGAAAGAGCGTATTACTATCGTCATTAGGATAGCGTTTAAGCTGATTTTGTCAATATCTCGTCTTTAGGTCAAAATTTTGGCTGGTGGAGCGGAAATTTTCTTAATTGGGATGATTTCGCTTCAGGGCTTGTTGGATTTTTCTTTTGACCTCGCGTTTTTTAATGGTTTCTCTTTTGTCCCACTTTTTCTTTCCTTTAGCTAGCCCAATTTCAATTTTAATCAGTCCTTTCTTATTGTGTATTTTAAGGGGGATAATGGTCAGCCCCGGCGTTCTTTTTTTGCCGATTAACGAAGCAATCTCTTTTTTATGTAAAAGAAGTTTTCTATTTTGAGTTGGATTATAGTTTTGTTGGACGGCAAAAGCCGGGGGATAAGGGGAGATATGAACATTGATTAGCCAAGGAATTTCTTTGGCATCAATGGTAACGTAGCCCCCGGAAAGATTGACTTGCCCGGTTTTGATTGATTTAACCTCTGGTCCGGAAAGAACAATCCCGGCCTCAAAGGTTTCGAGAATATTATAGTCATAATAGACTTTTTTGTTGACGGTTATTACTGGCATAAAAAATATTTTAACATATCAACATTGTAGCACATTGCTTTTTTTTTGAAATATATTATAATATTGTTAAATTGTCCCGTATGGCGGGGTTTAGTTTCGCGGCAATTTAATTATTAAATTATTAAAATGAGAATTGGCATAGATTGTCGGACAATTTTGAACCCAGAAAAGGGCGAAGGCGCTGGGATTGGTCATTATACTTACCAGCTAGTTAGACATTTGTTGAGTATTGATAAAAAAAATACCTATATCTTGTTTTTTGACCGTTCAGTGCAGAAAAAAAGGTTAGCCAAATTTAAACAAAATAATGTTTTTATCAGGTTTTTCCCCTTTGTTCAATATAGCCGATTAATGCCGGTCGGTTACTCGCATTTTTTGGTCAGCGCTATTTTAGACCGAGAAAAGTTGGATGTTTTTCATTCTCCTGTTTTTTCTTTGCCGTCTTCTTATAAAGGCAATAGTGTGATAACGGTTCATGATTTGGGTATTTATAAGTTTCCCGAATTGTATTTAAAAGAAAATGTTGGCCGTTTAAAAAGGGACATCCCTCGCATCTTAAAACAGGCAAGGAAGATTATTGCCGTTTCTAATTCTACGGCTAGGGATTTAAAAAAGATTTTTAACTTAAGTAATAAAAAGATAAGGGTTATTTTTAACGGCCTTGATAAACGTTTTTTTAAAAAGGAGACAAAGACGGAGGTTAAAAAAATAAAACACAAATACGGTATTAAAAAAAATTATTTTCTTTTTTTAGGCACTCTTGATCCAAGAAAAAATATTGTTCAGGTTATTTCCGCTTATGAACAGTTCAGAAATAAATTGACTCATTCTCCAGAACAATCAAAAAATTACCAGTTTTTTGATTGCCAATTAGTTTTGGCCGGAGCTAAAGGGACGAGATTTGTAAAAATACAAAGAAAGATTTCTCTTTCAAAATATAAAAAGGATATTATTTTGCCGGGTTATATTCCCGCAGATGACCTAAACGCCCTTTTTGCCGGCGCGGATATATTTATTTTTCCTTCTCTCCACGAAGGATTTGGTTTGCCGGTTATTGAGGCGATGGCTAAAGGAGTGCCGGTAATTACCAGTAACATCTCTTCTATGCCAGAAATTGCCAAAGGGGTCGCTCTTTTAATTGACCCTTATAATGTTGCAAAAATAGCTCAATCCATGTATAATTTATCAGTTGATCGGGACTTAAGAAGGAAGTTGAGTATCGGAGGGCGGAAGCGGGCGGGTAAATTTTGCTGGAGAAAATGTGCCCGACAAACTCTCGGGGTTTATAAAGAGGCGGCTGCAATTTAGTTTAAATAATTTATTTATAATTAATTAAATTAACATCTTTGTTATGTTAGATTCAACGAGGAAGCCTGAGGCGTCAGAGAGCATCTTGGATTCTAAGAAGTCAAACGCGGCGGGACGGAAAGGATTGGTTTTATTGATTGTTGGAATTATTATTTTGATTGCCGTTATTGTCTTCTTGGTCTTGATAATTTTTTCCTCTTCTGCCGCTAAAACGTCATGGTCTGCTGTTTTTTTGACCAACGGACGGACGTATTTTGGGAACATTGTTAAACAAAACTCTAACCGAGTGGTCTTGCGCAATGTTTATTATCTCCAAGTCCAACAAAACACCCCAGCAGAAGAAGGACAGCCACCCCAGTCACAAGTTTCTTTAGTCGGTATCAGCGACGAATTTCATTTGCCCGAAAGCGAGATGGAGATTACCCGGGCCCATATTTTGTTTATTGAAAGACTTAGAAAAGATTCTCAGGTGGTTGCGACAATTGAACAAATGCTTAATCGTTAGTCTCACTAATTTTGTCACGAGTTACTACAAATATTTATTTGTTTGATAGACAAGGAGTCCGAAATTAGTGGGTTATTCGTGATTTTGTCATAATGGGCGTAAAACAACCGAAAAACAGAGCTTCGAGTTTTTTTGGTCTCATTTTTGTTTTTTTGATTTTTATCTTGGCCGTCAGCTTAATTAGCTTTTTCCATTATTCCGTTCAACCGAGATTGAACAATCAGGATGAAGGGGTTAGTTTTTGGCTTGAAGGAGACCCGACTCAAATTACGGGACAGGAAAAGACCTTTTCTATATTTATTAAAAATAGAGAAGCGCGAGATTTAAAAAACGTGCAGGCGGTTTTAAAATTTTCTCAGGGTTTCGTTCTGACTTTTAGCGAGCCTCAATGTAATCAAGTTTTAGCCGACCAATGTACTTGGTTATTCAGCGATGTTAAAAAAGGAGAATTAAAAGAAATTGAATTAAAGGGGCGCATTTTCGGCCAGGCAGACAAAGTGCAGTTTTTCAACGGATATTTAAGTTTTCAGCTACAAGACTTTTCTTCCGAATTTCAAAAAAATTTGTCTTCTTCTGTAGCCCTGGAATCTCCAATTTTTATTACCTGGAATATGCCCGAGAAGGGCTCTTTTTTTGACGAAATAAAATCCGTCATTTATTTAGAGAATATTACTTCCGAGATAATTCCCCAGACAGAAGTGGTTATTGATTGTCCGGAAGATTTTTCCCTCGCCCAAGGGGGAGATGAAATTATAGCAGATGAAGATAAACATACAGTTAAATGGAGGATTAACGATTTAGGTCCTTTTAAAAAAAAGAAGTTGGAGTTTAGCGGTTATTTGGAAAATAGCAGTCTTCAAGAGGCGATTTTTAAACTGCGGGCTGGGCTGATTAATAATGGAGATTCTTTCCTTCAGATTACCCAAGAGAAAAAGATATCTGTTACCGAGCTTGATTTTAATGTTTCATTGCAAGTTAATCCCCTTCATCCTTTATCAGGGGTAGAGGAGAAACAATCTGACGATTTTGTCGGGGGATATCAGGTTTGCAACTGGGGCGAAGTTTTGCCTGTGGATTTAATTTATTCCAATAATAGCCGGGAAACAGTTAAAGACCTTACTCTAGAATTGGCATTGAGTGATAATCAGTACATAGATTTTAATCGTTTGTCCCAATCCTTATTATGGTTATCTGAGGAGGTTTCGCCCGGGGATAAAGGTAAAATCAGTTTTAGTTTGCCAATTAAATCCGGCCTTGAAGCGGTAAAAGGCCATTATTCTCAGGCAGAAATGACAATTCAGATTTTAGCCAAAGGTAAGTTTGTCGGCAAAGAAAGGGAGTGGGAGATAAAGGGTGAACAAATAAAAGTGAAAATTGGAACTAATTTGGGGCTTAAGGCGGCCGCTCGTTATTATAATGACGAACGTCTGGCCATTGGCCAAGGACCATTACCTCCCAGAATTGGCGAAGAAACCCGCTATTGGATTTTTTGGCAAGTTAAAAATACGACCAATCCAGTTGAAAGCATTTTTATTAAAACCCAGCTGCCCGAGTGGGTTAACTGGGTCGGTAGAACTGAAGCCAGTTATGGTACAGTCTCGTATGACGGAGATAATCATCAGGTTTTTTGGCAAATTTCCGATTTGTCCATTTATCAGGGTGGGCCATATTCATTAGTTGAGGCTGGGTTTGAAATAAGTATCAGACCAACCTTAGCCCAATTTGATTTATTTCTACCTTTAACTCAAGAAATCTATTTGACTGCCAGGGATCAGTTTACTGACGGTCAAATTTCTCTTCAGGTTAGTTCTCTAACTACTGAGCTAATAGATGATCCGATTGGTCAAGGATTGGGCAGGGTTACAGAATAGATCAAAAAGACATTTAATCTCTCGGGGGTCTCGGCGAGTTTTTTATTTTTATATAATCTCTTGTCCGTTTTTTATTTTTTAATTATACTAGTTCTTATACCAAGTAGTGAAGCTTTGGTCGATTTCAAAGAATTACTTGGTAAAATAAAGAAATTTGTTAAATCAGATATTTTAATTTTTTTGAATCTTGGCAGGTGAAAATAGCTGTCAAAATTCTATAATCTAATATGTCTCAAGAAATGAATTCCCCTCAAATTGAACAAAAAATCCTCGAATTTTGGGATAAAAATAAGATTTTTGAAAAATCCCTGAAAAAGAAATCTCCCGAGGGGGATTTTGTTTTTTATGACGGTCCGCCTTTTGCCACAGGCACGCCCCATTACGGTCATATTGTCGCCAGTTTAATGAAAGACATCGTCCCTCGTTACTGGACAATGAAAGGGTTTCGGGTGGAAAGAAGATGGGGTTGGGATTGCCATGGTTTGCCGATTGAAAACATTGTTGAGGAGGAAATGGGTATTAAGAGTAAAAAACAGATTCAGGAGATAGGAATTGATAAATTCAATGAGGCCTGTCGTAGCAAGGTCCTGCTTTATGCCGAAGAATGGAGAAAGGTCATCCGCCGGCTCGGGCGTTGGGTGGATATGAACAACGATTACAAAACAATGGATAGGGATTTTATGGAAAGTGTCTGGTGGGTTTTTAAACAGTTATGGGTCAAAGGGCTGATTTACGAAGATTATAAGTCAATGTACATTTGCCCGAGATGTGAAACGACTTTGTCGCAATCCGAAGTCAGCCAAGGTTATCAGGACGTGAAAGATATTTCGGTGGTTGTTAAATTTAAATTAACCCCCGAATCTGTTAAAGAATTAAAAGAAGTAGGTTCGCCTTTTGATAAACTTGGGGCAAATGAGAACGTGTTCGTTCTCAGTTGGACAACCACCCCTTGGACTCTGCCTGGCAATGTGGCTTTGGCTGTTGGCGGACATTTAAAATACGTTTTGGTTGAGTCGGGAGACGAAAAGTATATTTTAGTTAAACAAAATTTGGGCGCTATTTTTAAAGACGAAGAATATACGATTTTACAAGAGGTTAAAGCTCGGGATTTGGAGAATAAAAGATATCGGCCCTTGTTTGATTATTATTTAAACAGAGATTTGGGAAATAAAGAAAATTTGTATACCATTCAATTAGCCGATTTTGTGACGGCGGAGGATGGAACCGGCATCGTTCACATTGCTCCGGCTTTTGGCGAAGACGATATGAACTTGGGTCGGGAGAAGAAACTACCTTTTATTCAGCATGTGGGTATGGATGGACGTTTCACCGAAGAGATAATCGATTTTCAGGGTGAAGAAGTAAAACCGAAGTCCGACCCCTTGAGAACGGATAAAAAAATTCTTGATCTTTTAGAAAAAAAGGAGTTGGTTTTTGAGAAAATACCTTTTACCCATTCTTATCCCCATTGCTGGCGTTGCGATTCCCCGTTATTAAATTACGCCACCTTTTCGCTTTTTATTGAAGTGATGAAAATAAAGGAGTGGGTTTTGAAAACGGCGGAGAAAATTAATTGGGTTCCGGCTCACGTTAAACAGGGGAGATTTGGCAAATGGTTGGAAGGAGCTAGAGATTGGTCTATTTCCCGGCAGAGATTTTGGGGGTCGGTAATTCCGATTTGGGTTTGCGACCGGTGTAAAGAAAAAATAGTCTTTGGTTCAATTCAGGAATTAAAAAAAGCCAGCGGGAAAGAGGCTAAAGATTTACACAAACATTTTGTTGATAAAATCACCTTCAAGTGCGAAAAATGCGGCGGGACTATGAGAAGAGTCCCAGATGTTTTGGATTGTTGGTTTGAATCGGGTTCGATGCCCTATGCCCAAATGCATTATCCTTTTGAGAATAAAGCGAAATTTGAGGAGAATTTTCCGGCTCAGTTCATTGCCGAGGGCGTTGACCAAACCCGGGCCTGGTTTTATTATCTTCACGTTTTGTCAAACGCCCTGAGAAATAGCGAGGCTTTTAAAAATGTCGTAGTTAATGGTATTGTTTTGACCGAAGACGGAAAAAAGATGTCTAAAAGATTACAGAATTATCCCGACCCGATGGAGATAATGGAAAAATACGGAGCTGACGCGGTGAGATATTATTTGGCCGCTTCGCCGGTAATGAAAGCCGAAGATTTCAATTTTTCAGAAAAGGATTTAAAAGAGCAATCTAAATTCATTACCACTTTATTAAATGTTTTAGCTTTTTATCAAATGTTCAGCCAAAGTGTTAAAATTGGAGACATAAACGAAAAAAAGGAGATTACCCACGTTCTCGACCGATGGGTTACCGGTCGGCTTGTTTTATTGACAAAAGAAATTACTCAAAAGATGGATAATTATGACTTAAATGTCGTTCGGGAAATCCCTTTATTTATTGATGATTTATCTGTTTGGTATATCAGAAGGTCAAGGGATAGGTTTAAAAGTGAGGATAGGGAAATTAAAGTGGAGGCCTTAAAAGTGTTGAGAAAAATTTTACTTCATTTAAGCCGAATAATGGCGCCTTTTATGCCCTTTTTAGCTGAGCATATATATCAAGAAGTTCATCCTGTTAAATCCCGCCGGGGGAGGGCTTCATTTTTGGCGAAATTGTTTAACAGAGTAAAAGGCAAAGGTAAGTCGGTTCATCTGCAGGATTGGCCGGAATCCGACAAGGATTTAATTGATGAAAAGTTATTGGCTGAAATGCGGACAGTAAGGAAAATTTGTGAAATAGGCCATAATTTACGGGCTCAAGCTAAAATTAAAGTCCGACAGACATTAAGTCAATTATTAGTCGTTGACCATCAGTTGTCAGACGATTTAACCAGTCTAATAAAGGATGAATTGAATGTTGAAAGAGTGGACTTTGTTAAAGATCTTCCTAAGGGGGAGAATTGGGAATTAGGCGAGCAAGCGGGATTTAAAATTGGTTTGAATACCAAGATTACTCCGGAGTTAAAACAACAAGGTTTAATTCGCGAGTTGGTCAGACAAATTAACGCTTTACGCAAACAGGCTAAATTAACTAAAAACGACCTGGTTAATGTTTATATTCAAACTGAGGGCGAAGAGTTAAGGCAGACATTAAATAAGAATAAAGAATTTTTAAATAAAGAAACCGTTAGTAGAGATATTTTATATGATAAAAAGCCAAGGCGAGAATTGATTGAGAAACAAGTAAAAATAAATGACCAAGATATCGTTTTAATCTTGGAAAAGTAATTATGATAGGCGGTGAAACTTTGGTTGGTTTTAAAAAATTGCCTGGTGAAAATTTTTTATTAAATTAAATAACTTAATCTCCTGAATTTTGGCGGATAAAGATAGCCGTCGAAATTCTATCATCTGGTATGTCCCAAAATGGATATTTAAGCGGAGTTGTCTTACAAATAAAGAATTTTCAGGAAAGCGATAAACTCATTTCTTTTTATAGTCGGGAGTATGGTAAAATTGAGGTTCTTGTCCGCGGGTGTCGGAAGATCAAATCTAAATTGGCTCCAATTGTCTCGGAGCCGTTTGCTTTATTAAATTTAAAAGTAGTCAAAGGTAAAAGCCATTATCATTTAATCGGCGGAGAGGTAAAAGAACGTTTTAGAGATATATTGGGTAGCTATGAAAAGATTTCTCAGATTAATATTTTATTTTTAAGAATTAATAATCTATTGAAATTGAAAAAACCGGATAGTAAAATTTTATTTTTAATCAACAAATTTCTAAGGAAAGTCAGCCAGTCCCCTCAGAAAAAAATTCAAATTATTAGCAGCGCTTTTTTAATTAAATTTTTATCGTTTTTAGGGTATAGACCGGAGATAAAGCATTGCCTTGTTTGTCAAGAAAAACCCCGGGGGAAAGAACTATTTTTTGATTTAGACAAGGGGGGAATCGTTTGTCTTAAACATAATTCAGCCGAAGATCAAAAGCAGGAGAAAATTAAAATAAGCCAGGGAGTTTTGCAGATTTTGCAAAAATTGTTGTATAAAGATTTTGATTTTTTACAAAAAGAAAATTTTATTGCGGTAGATTTAGAGATAGTCCAAAAGGTTATTGGTGAATTCTATCGATGGCATGCGGAATAAAAAATAATTTTTTATTCCAACCTTAAACCTTAAGTCATAAATAAATGTTTCGGGTATTAAAAAAATCGAAGTTATCCAAAGCGAGGTTGGGTCGGTTGAAAACTACCCACGGGGCGATTGAAACTCCGTTTTTTATGCCGATCGCCACTCGGGCGGCGGTTAAAAATTTAACCTCTGATGAATTAAAAGAGTTAAACGCCCAGATAGTTCTTGGCAATACCTATCACTTATTTCTGCAGCCGGGGACGGAAATTATTAAGAAGGCTGGCGGTTTGCATAAATTTATGAATTGGCCAGGCCCGATTTTAACCGATAGTGGTGGTTATCAGGTCTTTTCCTTAGCTCAATGGCGGAAAATTGAAAATCGAGGCGTGGAATTTAAATCAGAAATTAGCGGACAAAAAATTGTTTTAACTCCGGAAAAGGCGATTAAAATTCAGCAAGACTTGGGATCCGATATAATTATGGTTTTAGATGAGTGCACTGGTTGGCCTTGTTCTAAGGAGGAGGCGCGAGAGGCTGTTCAGAGAACAACTTTTTGGGCTAAGCGCAGTAAGGCCGTGCGCCTTAAACCGCTAAACAGAAACCGTAAATCTTTGCTTTTTGGCATTGTTCAGGGCTCGGTTTATCAAGATTTGCGAATAAAAAGCGTTAAAGAAATCACGGGGATTGGTTTTGACGGTTATGCTCTTGGCGGTTTAGCGGTTGGCGAACCAATATCCAAAGCCGAAGAGGTGATAAAAAAGACGGTTAAAGGATTGCCGGCGGATAAACCGCGTTATTTAATGGGCGTAGGCCGGCCAGAGCAAATTATTCAAGCGGTAAAGTCAGGGATTGATATGTTTGACTGCGTTATCCCAACTAGAAACGCCAGACATGGACTGATATATATAAATCCGAAATTCGAATATCGAAAACCGAAACAAATTCTAAATTCTAATTTTCAAAATTCAAAACAGAAATTTTATAAAGAAATACGGATTATTAACGCAAAGTATAAAAGGGATTTTAAGCCGTTAGATGCTGAGTGCCAGTGTTATACCTGCAAAAATTTTTCCCGGGCTTATTTAAGGCATTTATTTATAACCGGCGAACCATTGGGGCAGCGGTTGGCGACGATTCATAATTTGGCTTTTTATTTAGGATTGATGAAGCGTCTCAGAAGCGGTATTAAACAGGGAAAGTTTTGATTTTTTGCTATTTTTTCTAAAAATTGGAGATGACAAATTTTTGTATTTTGTTATGATGAGCAGAGTGCTTATAGTTTAATGTCTACAGTTTTTAATGGCGCCGTCGTCTAATGGTTAGTCGCCTCATCGGCGACTTTAGTCGCCAGAAGCGGCGACCCGCCGAAGAGGCGGGGACATCAATATTATATTATTATGTGGTATGTATACATTTTGCAGAGTCTTAAGAATTATAGATTATATACAGGGAGAAGCGGAGATTTAAAAAGGAGAGTTTCAGAACATAATTCTCGTAGAGGAGGAAAGTATTCTAAAAAGAATGCCCCTTACCGTCTCATATTTTATGAGGCTTATCTTAATAAAAAGGATGCTTGCAATGCGGAAGATTTTTTTAAAACAGGCTACGGGAGAGAAGTGTTGCAAGATAAATTAAAAAATTATTTAAAATAACATCATTAAGGCGCCGTCGTCTAATGGTTAGTCGCCTCATCGGCGACTTTAGTCGCCAGAAGCGGCGACCCGCCGAAGAGGCGGGGACATCAATATTATATTATTATGTGGTATGTATACATTTTGCAGAGTCTTAAGAATTATAGATTATATACAGGGAGAAGCGGAGATTTAAAAAGGAGAGTTTCAGAACATAATTCTCGT
Organism: uncultured Gammaproteobacteria bacterium; assembly: GCA_964566895.1. Lineage (GTDB taxonomy): Bacteria > Patescibacteriota > Patescibacteriia > UBA2591 > UBA6264 > CAZMJP01. The sequence goes on along the minus strand of CAZMJP010000011.1, from coordinate 238 downwards.
AGAGGAGGAAAGTATTCTAAAAAGAATGCCCCTTACCGTCTCATATTTTATGAGGCTTATCTTAATAAAAAGGATGCTTGCAATGCGGAAGATTTTTTTAAAACAGGCTACGGGAGAGAAGTGTTGCAAGATAAATTAAAAAATTATTTAAAATAACATCATTAAGGCGCCGTCGTCTAATGGTTAGGACATCAGGCTTTCAATCTGATAACAGGGGTTCGATTCCCCTCGGCGCTAT
>CAZMJP010000010.1:0-25861 GCA_964566895.1 uncultured Gammaproteobacteria bacterium | reverse complement strand
AAAAGTTAAAAATTAAAAGTTAAAATGCAAAATGAGAAATAAAATGAGCTCTGGTTTAATTTATCTTCTTTTGGCAAAACGTAGGTCATATAAATTTCTGAAATAAAAACAATCTTTCTAAAATTCTGCAAAAACATTTTAAAATAACAAAAATTTTAAAACCTTTCCCTTGGTTAGTTTCTAAATGTGAAAAATTAAAAATTTATAACTAAAAGAATTAAAAGTAAAGTATGGACATTTCCATAGTAATACCAATATATAACGAGTCTAGAAGTATTAATCGATTATATAAAGAGATTGTAGGTGTAATGACTTTGCTAGAAAAATCATTCGAGATCATCTTTATTGATGACGGGAGCACTGATAGTACTTTTAATATATTGAAGGGTATTGATAACGAGGCGAATAAAAATGGGGTTAATTTTAAATATATAAAAGGCGAATATAATTTTGGCAAAGGTGCAGCTCTCCAAGTGGGATTTAAGGAGGCAAGTGGCAAGATAATTATTACCATGGACGGGGATTTACAAGATGACCCTAATGAAATTCCTAAGCTTATTAATAAAATAAATGAAGGATATGATTTAGTATCCGGCTGGAAATTCAAGCGCCACGATTCTTTAACCAAAGTTATCCCGTCTAAAATATTTAATTTTATTATCTCCCGTTTAACCCGGGTAAGAATCCACGACTTTAACTGTTGCCTTAAAGCTTATCGCCGAGAAGTAGTCAAAGGATTGGATATTAATGGAGGTTTATACAGGTTTATACCCGCTTTGGTATTTTATAAGGGGTTCAAAATCGCTGAAATAAAGGTCAATCATCGTCCTCGGATATACGGAAAATCAAAATACGGATTTAAGCGTTTTTTTCAGGCCTTTTTTGATTTATTTACTATTGTTTTTCTTATTAGATTTAACAAAATTTATGTCAGAAATTCTGTCAAATATAAAAATGTTTGGAAATAAAATTTTGGTTAAAAAAAAATATAAAATTGTAGTTTGTCTTTTTTTCATTACTTATTTTCTTATCGGGACAGGTATTTTTAAGGATTACAGTGTTTCGTGGGATGAATCTGCCGCAAGAGAGAGGGGAAAATTATCGGTCGAATATGTCATAAACGGAAATCAGAGTCTTTTTTCAATTGAAGGCAAGTATCATGGACCCGCTTTTGAGATGTTATTATTTACCATTGAAAAATATTTGAATCTTTCAAGAGATTCGAGAGCAATATACTTAATGAGGCATTTTGTTACTTTCTTATTGTTTTATACCAGCGTATGGTTTTTCTATTTATTATGCAAGCGCGGATTTCAAAGTTGGAGAATCGGTCTATTGGGGAGTTTATTTTTGATTATGAGTCCGCGTCTTTTTGCGCATTCGTTCTATAATTCAAAAGATGTTGCCTTTTTAGCCTTTTTTATAATCAGCATTTATACTTTGGTTCGATTTTTAGACAAAAAAACGTTAGGAAACGCCTTTCTTCATGCTTTGACTTGCGCCTTGTTGGTTGACGTAAGAATTCCGGGCGTTATTATTCCTTTTTTTACTTTAATTTCTTTCGGTATTGATTTATTAACGACTAAATCGGAGAATGGAGAACGTAAGAAAATCATTAAAAATCTATTGGGATACGTAATTTTGTTGATTTGTTTTATTATACTTTTCTGGCCGTTTTTATGGCCTCATCCATTCCGTCATTTTATAGAATCTTTTAAATTAATGGTTCATTATTCTCCCGCATCTCGGACAGAAAATTTATACTTGGGGAAATATCTAAAATCGACGAATTTACCGTGGCATTATATCCCATTATGGGTTATTATATCCACGCCAATAATATATACCATTTTCTTTTTTGTCGGGTGCTTTGCGAGTTTAAAACTATTATTAAAAAATCCTAAAACAGCGCTTTGTCTTAACGAAAAAAATAGCTTGTTATATCTACTTTGGTTTTTCTTGCCGTTGATAACCGTAGTTGTATTGAAGTCAATTTTGTATACCGCCTGGCGACAAATGTTTTTTATTTACCCCGCTTTTTTAATGATTAGTTTAGAAGGGCTGATATTTTTGCTTGAATACTTTGAAATAAAGTTTAAAGGATTGAGATATAAGATTATAAATACGGTTTTTATCGCGGCCGTGATAGCTAATCTGGTTAAGGTAACAGGGCTTATGGTCAAATACCACCCATTTCAAGATTTTTACTTTAATAGATTGGCTGGTAAAAATTTAGAGGAAGCGGGGAGTTCTTTTGATTTGGACTATTGGGGATTATCATATAGACAAGCCCTGGAATACATTTTAAAAAACGATAAAAGTAGTGCTATAAAAATTTATGTCGTTGATGATACGCCTGGAAAACTCAATGCCCAAATTCTGAACGATGATAATAGGAATAGACTGGTATACGTAGATAACCCAAGAGTAGCTGAATATTTTATAGCTCCACGTCGGGGACAGAAAGATGAATATCTACAAGAAAAAGAATATTATTCGGTGAAAGTTGATGGGGCAAAAATTATGATGGTATATAAAATGAATTAATTTTTGTATTTTTCTGCCTAAAATAGCAGACAGAAAATTTTTGATTTTACATTCGTATGTCCGACCTTTTTGATGTTCAATTACAAGACGGAAGCGTAAAGGGTAAAAAGTTATCCAGCGCTTATCATTTTGACCAGGGCGATTATATGCCAGGCAATGAATCATTTATCGGCGGTTTAACGACGCCTTCGGTAAAAAAAAGACGAATTTATCTCTTGTTCTTCTTCGTATTTTTGGTTATCGCGATTCTTATTAGTCGTATTTTCTGGCTGCAGGTAGTCGGGGGGGAGGAATATAGAGACATAGCTGAAGGCAATAGAATTCGTCTTGTCCCGGTTAAAGCTGACCGGGGGCTCATTTATGACCGAAATCTGCAGCCCTTGGTCAAAAATATCCCCAGTTTTTCCTTATCCGTAATCCCGGGTGATTTGCCCTCACTGACTACTTTTACGCAGGATATTATTGTTAAACATCCCCTATTGACAGAATATAAAGATTTAATTTCAGATAAAATACCTCGGACAGGAGTTATAGGTTCTTATCAACCAGTAGTTATTAAAGAAAATTTAGATCACTCTCTGGCTATGAATTTAATGTTAGAGTTAAATGAATTGCCCGGCATTGTTTTAGAGATAAAAGCTCAACGTCAATATCTATCAGGGGAAGAAGCTGAATTATTCTCTCATATTCTGGGTTATACAGGAAAAATCAGCCCGGAGGAATTGCAAAAACAACCAGATTATTTAATAACCGATTCGATCGGTAAAACAGGATTGGAGCTATATTACGAAACCTTATTAAAAGGAAAAGACGGACAAAAAAGAATAGAAGTAAACTCGTTAGGGAAAGAAGAAGGGATTGTCTCTCAGCAATCGGCCAAGACCGGCCAAGATTTAATTCTCTCTCTCGATTTTAATCTACAAAAAAAAGCAGCTGAAGTTCTAACTAAATATATTAAACTTAATGGAAGTCAAACTGGGACAGTTATTGCTCTAAACCCGCAGACCGGAGAGATTCTGTCTATTTTTAGTTTTCCCGCTTATGATAACAATATATTTATTCAGGGTTCCTCAGAAGATTATCAAGCTCTTTTGAAAGATTCTGATAGGCCCTTATTTTTTCGGGCTATTTCCGGCGAATATACTCCGGGGTCAGTAATTAAGCCGGTCATCGCCGCCGGGGCTTTAATTGAAGATATTATTAACGGAACGACAACTATTTTATCGCAAGGCGGAATAAGAATTAACCAATGGTTTTTTGCTGATTGGAAAGAAGGAGGACATGGTCGGACTGACTTGATTAAAGCTTTAGCCGAATCAATAAATACCTTTTTTTATTATCTTGGCGGCGGGTATGGAGATTTTGAAGGCTTAGGGATAGAAAAAATTAATTATTATGCCCGACTTTTTGGTTTAACTCAAAAAACAGGCATTGACCTACCAGGCGAGAGTCAAGGGTTTTTAGCTACCCCGCGGTGGAAACAGGAGACAAAAAAAGAGCCTTGGTATATCGGAGATACATATCATATCTCAATCGGTCAGGGAGACATTTTAGTCACCCCCTTACAAGTGGCTAATTATACCGCCGCCATAGCTAACCAAGGTACTTTTTTTAGACCTCATTTAGTCAAACAAATAAGGAATGCTGAAACCGGTCAAAAAAGGGAAATTACTCCTGAAGTTATTAGGCAGAATTTTATAAATCTAGAACAAATTAATTTAATCAGGCGCGGGCTGAGGGCCGCAGTAACTGATGGAAGCGCCAGAAAATTGGCCGATTTGTCTATTGAAGTAGCTGGTAAAACGGGAACGGCTCAGGTAGGTGGAGATAAAAATCCCCACGCCTGGTTTACTGGTTTTGCCCCCTATAAGAATCCGGAAATTGTTTTAACTGTTTTAATAGAAAACGGGGGAGAGGGAAGCGCGGCGGCCGTCCCGGCAGCCAAAGAAATTCTACAGTGGTGGATTGAGCAAAGGGGATTATAAAACTTTTCCACATTACGTCTTGCTCTTTGAAAATAAATTTGATATAATATGAAGAGTCGGTTTTCCGATCAAATAATCTAATTAACTAATAAATTTGAAGTTTATGAACGGGAAAAGTGTTAAGTTAATTATTGGTGTTATCCTAGTAGTAGCCGCCCTAGCTTTACGTCTCTTCACGGCCGTTTCTTACTGGTTGGCTATACTTTTGGCTGCCATTGGTTTAATTTTTATTATCTTAGCATTTGCCGGCAAAGAAAGAAAATTACCAGCTATTGCTCCTCAACCAGAAAGTCCGACTCCGGCAGAAACCAAAGAAGAGCCTGAATCAGCTCCCGAAGAGGTAAATGAAGGAGAATTAAGACCGCGGGTTTAAGAACAATTACCTTAAAACCGCCTTAGTTATTTCAGGATAACCATTTAAAAAAGATTGTCCGGTGGTTGGTTCTTTCCCTTCAAGTTGAATTTGCTTTAAGATTAAAACGTTCTTTTGACAAGTTACACCTAACTCTTTACCCCCCCCAGAGGGGGGTAAATTTTCTCTGAGGAAAATTGCCCCCGGCTTTTTACCATGTTTAATATCTAAAACTTCTGATTTAATGATTTTTAATTTTTTACTGTTTAAATTTGATAAGCCAAGTTTTATAGTCGTAAATGCGCCTGGCCAAGGCTGATAAGCCCTAACCATTCTTTCAATTTCATCAGCCGATTTTCTCCAATCAATTTTTCCATCCTCTTTAGTAATTTTTTTAGTAAAAATAGCTTTTGAATGGTCTTGGGGAACCGGCTTGATTTTCCCGGCTAACCATTTAGGCAAGGTTTCAATTAGCAACTGGCCGCCTAAATTAGCAAGTTTATCGGACAAAATTGGAGACGTTATTTTTAAATCTGAAATCTGAAATCGGGAATCTGAAATTATTGGCCCGTGATCGATTTTTTCGTCCATTAAAATAATACTTATCCCTGTTTTTTTATCCCCGTTTAAGATGGCCTCTTGAATTGGCGAAGCTCCGCGATACTTAGGCAAAAGAGACGGGTGAATATTAAGCGAGCCGTGTTTTGGAATGCCTAAGATTTCTTTGGGCAGAATTAAACCGTAAGCGGCTAAAATAAACAAATCCGGTTTAAATGACGACAATTGATTGATGATATCTGGGTTATTCGTTAAAAATGCGGGCTGAAGAAGATTAATTTTATGCTTTAAAGCCGTTTTTTTAACTGGCGACGGAGAGAGAACCTGTCTTCTCCCGGCTGGTTTATCCGGAGCCGTAACCGCTAATAAAGGTTTAAATTCGCTCTTGGCTAATCTTTCCAGTATTAAAGAGGCAAATTCAGGAGTGCCAAAAAATATTACTTTATATGAAGATTGAGACATATCTTGACAAATGATTGATTAATGATATAGTACTATATAGATAATAGATAAACGATAAATAGTTAAATCTAAAAAGGAGAAAAAACCATGAAGATTCTTAAAAACGCGGGTAGTTTTAAAATCTTAACCCCCAGGGCGGAATTAAAAAATCAGTTGTTAAGGATTGAAAAAGCGGGCCGGACCTGTTATCAGTCGCAAAAAGAGGTAGTAAATCAAGAAACGGCGAAAAAATTCGTCAAAATGCTGATCAAACGGGGGCATGAAAGCGTTTTAGAGCACAGTTGTCTAACCGTTCAATTCAACAATCTTTCCCGCGGTTTCACTCATGAACAGGTTCGTCATCGCCTAACAGCTATTTCCCAAGAATCAACCAGATATGTGGATTATGCCAAAGAAGGAGAGGGGATTGATCTGGAGAAATTCGAACTTAAATGTGTAGTTCCTCCTCATCAGGATGAAAAAAAGAAAATTAAGTTGGTTGATGGACGGAAAATGTCTCCGCAAGAAATGTTTCAAGAATACGAGCAGTTCTACCGGGCTTTAAGGAAAGCGGGCTGGCTGCCGGAAGAAGCCCGGCAATTCTTGCCGATCGGCATAAAATCTCAGATTGTCATCTCCGCCAATTTTCGCGAATGGCGTCATATCTTTGAAATGAGAACCTCAATGTTTGCCCATTGGGAAATCAGAAAAGTAATGGGGGACTTGCTGGAGAGGGTTAAAGAAATTATTCCCGGAATTTTTGATGATTTTGTGGAAGCCGGTAAAGACCAGAACGGATTAAGATTTTTCAAAAAGGTTAATTAAACTACGTTTGAAGGTCAGAAAGATGGTTTTAAAACCATCTTTTTATTATTTGTTAAGCCTCCATTCAATTTCTTTTTCCTGGCCGGCAAATTCGCGCCATTCGCCGTCTTCACTGACGACATACCATTTCTCCTTTGTTTGACTCCAAATCATCGGGCTACCTTGATAAAACGGTTTTTTAACGATTTCCTTCGGTTTTAAACGGTCCAATTCCAGCCACTTTTTAAACACGGTCTCAATAGCGTAATCAAGGTTTCTTGATTTAGCCCAATCGGCTACTTTGTTGATAGCTAACTTTGCTTTTTTAACTGAACCGGCTAATTCTAAAAGTTGTTTGGCCGGACGGGTAAAACGTGAATAAATTATTTTTTTCTTTTTCGCGTCTTTTTTAATCTGTTCTAAAGATAGACCTTTGCTGTAAAAATAATGGTTAACAATTTTTTGAATTGCCGTTTCCTGATCTTTTCTTTTTTTCTCTTTTTTATCTGTTGTCTTCTTCTTGTTTTCTTTTTTAACCATACTCTTATTTTAACAGTTTTAAGCGTATTTTTCAAGTTTGCTTTTCATTAAAAACTAAGGTATACTAAAAACATAAAAATATATCATAAATATGAAAAGAATAGCCATTCTTATCAAAACAACTAAACCGGAAGCGAAAATTATAGCAGAGAAAATTGAGAATTATTTTATTCGCAAGAAAGACTATCGAATCTTCACTAAATTGAATCAATTGATTTTAAAAAGGGGATTAGATTGGATAATAGTCCTTGGTGGAGACGGGGCTATGTTACACGTAGCCAATGAAGTGGCGTCTTGTGAAATTCCTTTAATTGGCGTCAATTTAGGTCATAAGGGTTATCTTTGCCGGATAAAAAAACAAGACCTGACTAAAGCCCTGGGTTCTTTGAATAGCGGAAATTTTTCGGTTAATTCATATACTAGAATTAAAGCGAGAATAATAAGACAAAAAAGGGTGATTAAAGAAATTGAGGCCCTGAATGAAATAGTTGTTGGAGGAATTAATCGGGCCGTCTGGCTGGAATTGAAAATCAGTCGCGGCAGTAAGAGAGAGTTGATTAAGGTTGTCGGCGATGGAATAATTCTTTCCACTCAAATCGGCTCAACTGCTTATAATGTTTATTCCGGAGGCCCAATTTTAATGACTGATGTCTTTAGCGTGGTTGCCTGCAACGCTTTGTTTGAATCAAATTATTTTTTGCCGAATACCAAAGCTTTTGTCATTCCAACCAGCGCTCGTTTTCAAATCAAGACTCTGCGAGGCGGGCAACATTTACTCTATGTCATAGCCGACGGGCAGAAGGACTACAAGCTGCAAAAAGGCGAAGAGGTTATCGTTACTCGATCATCAAGAATAACTAAATTAATTGAGTTAACAATTTTTTAATTTTATTCAATCCTCAATACTTCGCCTAAAGAGTGCATATTTAAAATAGGTTCAGAGACAATAATAATTCTCTCCCATCTATAGCCCAAGGCTTCAAAGGTTTCTTCGGAGAAAACGGGTAAACGTTTTTCTTCACTAATGACGTAAACAGCCGGATTGCTGGCTGTTTTAATTAACGTTCCATCTCTAAATCTAATTGGTTCTCCGTTTTTAAACTCGGCCAGTTCCTGGGGGCTGACTTTAATAATATGACTGTAGGGAAAATTAGCATTTAAAATTTCAGCGTCGACAATTGGATATTTGATATCTTCTCTAACGTAATAGACGCTTTTAGAATCGCTATTTTGAAGTAGGGCGCCAGTCGGATAAGGAGAGATGATAGCCGAACCTATTTTATAAGAAGATAGGTCGGACTCATCAACCTTGATAATTTCCTCTGGACGAAAGCCGATGGCTTTGAATACTTTTTCAGAGATGGGGCGTTTTTCATCGCTAACCAGCATAAAAATGTCTCCCGAACAAGCCGTTTCCTCTAATCCATTAGTATTAGGACAAAACTGAACTAAAGAATAATTAGGAAAAGACATTGGCTGACCAATTTCATAGGCCTCAAAATCAGACCGACTAATAACTTTTACGTCTTTAAAGTCATAGCTGAGCAAAAAGACGTTTTTTGAATGAAATGGTCTTCTCTGGTCATTTTGAATTAACCAAACGCCGTCCTCATTTTCAACCCTAACCAAGGTCCCGTTAGGAATTTTTTCATCTTTTTTGGCAAACCATTTTTGCCAGATTTCTCCGAAAAGCCAATTGTCGTAGAGATGAGGAGCATAGTTATAAAGACCGGCTGTGGCTACGTTTTTTGGAATAATAAACTTCCCATATTCCCGAACCAGCCAGCTGTCTTTGCTATTCACTAATGTTTTAGTTTCAATCCCAACCCGAAATTGAAATTGCCAGGGATGTTCTAAATAATAACGAAACCGCCAAGCAGCTCGATCTACTTGGCGGGCAAAACCTCGAAATTTTGACACTAGCCGGCTATAATCATAACAAGTAAAACCGGTAGCCCAATTATAATCATCTTTGGTAGGCGATTTTTTGGTGACTAAACTTTTTTCTCGCTGGATTAAAGTGATTAATAGTTGGGGGTTAATTTTATATTCTTGGCTAGCCCGATAAATTATTTCCGCAGCTGATTTTTTTTTGCCGTCAATATCATCAACTGAATAGGTCCCTAAAGTGCCGCCTGCCCGTTGTAAAAAGTCTTGTATTTCTTCCAAATTCATGCTTTGATGATTTGTCAAATCGTGGTCAGAAATAAGATAGTCCGGATCAAAGTAGTAAGCCTTAACGGCTAAGGGAAACAAAGCAATGATAATGAGAGTAGGGAACATTAAGGCTATTGCTAATTTAGGCATATTTCAAAATATTTCAAACCGGCTTGATTATCCGGTTTTTGACTTTATTGATCATCTTTATTTAGTTTCTTATTTTATCACGATTTTCTTACTTTTGACCTCTACTTTAAGGATTTTTTTATTTTGAGCTTCTCCACTGACAATCTTTAAAGATAAAGGGTCGAGAACTTGTTTTTGAATAGCTCTCTTTAGAGGTCTGGCCCCGTAAATCGGGTCAAACCCTGATTCAGCTAAGATATCTTTCACCGGTTCAGAAATGTTCAACTTAATTTTTTTATCCTTTAATCTCTTGATTACTTTTTTTAATTGAAGATTAACAATTTGTTTAATATCAGATTTGCTTAAGGGTTTGAAGATAATAATTTCGTCAATTCGGTTTAAAAATTCCGGCTTGAAAGTTTCCTTGAGGGTTTGATGAATCTTCTCTTCAATTAACTCTTGGGAGGTCTTTTTTTCTTGTTCTGATGTAAAGCCGAAACTGGCTTTTTTGGCATAATCTTTAATCAAATCGCCGCCGAGATTAGAAGTCATAATAATAACCGTATTTTTAAAATTAACCATCCGTCCCTTAGCGTCAGTTAAACGTCCGTTATCTAAAATTTGGAGTAATATATTGAAAACTTCTGGGTGAGCTTTCTCAATCTCGTCAAAGAGAATGACGCTATAAGGCCGTCGTCTGACTATCTCTGTCAATTGGCCTCCTTCTTCATAGCCGACATAACCAGGCGGCGAACCAATCATTTTAGAAACGGTGTGTTTCTCCATATATTCAGACATATCTAACTGAACTAAGGCATTCTCCGTATTGAATAAAAATTCAGCTAAACTTTTAGCTAATTCTGTCTTACCAACACCGCTTGGACCGAGGAAAATGAACGACCCAATTGGACGACTTTCTTCAGAAATTCCGGCCCGCGAACGTCTAATAGCATTGGCGACAACATTTACTGCTTCAGTTTGGTTGACTAAACGTCGATGGATTTCTTGTTCCATCCGAGCCAATTTTTTTGTTTCTTCTTCTAACATTTTTGAAACCGGAATCCCTGTCCAGTGCGAGACAACGCGGGCAATCTCTTCTTCGCCGATTTCCTCCTTAAGGATTCGTTGATTTTTTTGAATTTTGGCTAGCTTTTTCTGTCCGATGATTATTTTCTTTTCTAATTCTGGGATTTTACCGTACTTTATTTCAGCCACTTTTTGCAAGTTTGCTTCGCGCTCAGCGATCTCAGATTGCTGTTTTAACTTATCTGTTTCTTCTTTCATTCTGTGGATATCAGTGATAATATCTTTTTCCGTTTTCCAGCGAATCTCAAAATTTTTGATTTTTTCTTTCAAATTAGCCATCTCTTTTTTAAGTTTTTGCGTTTGCTCTTTTCCTTCTTTGTCTTTTTTTAAAACAGTTGTCTCTAACTCCAATTGACGAATTCTTCTTTTCAGTTTATCCAACTCTTCGGGCTGACTTTCAATCTCCATTCTTAAAGACGCCGCGGCTTCGTCCATTAGGTCAATTGCTTTATCGGGCAGAAATCGATCAGTGATATAACGATGGGAAAGTCGGGCAGCTGAAATTAAAGCGCTGTCGGTAATTCTGATGCCATGATGGACTTCGTATTTTTCTTTTATCCCCCTTAAAATAGCAATCGTATCTTCAATCGTTGGCTCACTGACGTAGACCTGTTGAAAACGGCGCTCTAAAGCGGCATCTCTTTCAATATATCTTTGATACTCTTTTAAAGTAGTCGCCCCAACACAATGCAATTCGCCTCGAGCTAAAGCCGGTTTAAGCATATTTGAAGCGTCAATTGCTCCTTCGGCCCCGCCGGCTCCAACCAAAGTGTGCAGCTCATCGATAAAAAGAACATAATTACCCGAACGTTTTATTTCTCTTAAAACCGCTTTGAGTCGGTTTTCAAACTCACCCCTAAATTTGGTCCCGGCCACTAACCCGCCCAAATCTAAAGAAATCAATTCTTTATTCTTTAAAGATTCGGGAACGTCTCCATCAACAATCCGCTGCGATAGTCCTTCAACAATGGCTGTTTTTCCCACCCCGGCTTCACCGATCAAGACGGGATTATTCTTGGTTCGGCGGCTCAATACTTGAATAACCCGCCGAATTTCATCGTCCCGACCAATAATCGGGTCGATTTTTCCGCTCCGAGCCATCCCAGTTAGGTTTATAGTGTATTTTTCCAGGGCTTGATATTTACTTTCTGGCTCCGGTTCAGTAACTCTTTCCGAGCCTCTAACTTCAGCCAGTATCTTTAATATTTTATCGTAATCAAGTCCGAATTCCTTAAGAAGATTCTTTATTGGCGAAGCGAGATAAAGTAGAGCCAAAAACAAGTGTTCAGTGCTGACGTATTCATCCTTAAGTTGGTGAGCTTCTTTAGTCGCCTGAATAATGGTTCTTTGGAGTAGGGGAGTAATGAAAATTTCTGCCAATTGTCCTTCTCCCCCTATTTTAATTTGTGGCAGACGTTTGATTAGACTAATTATTTTTGTTTCTAACTTATCTACATTAACCTCCAATTTTTTTAAAAGAGCCAAAACAACACCCTCCTCTTGACTAATTAAGGCAAGTATTAAATGAGGGTTATCTACCTGTTGCTGGCTATTCTCCATGGCGATATTATGCGCCGCTTGAATTGCTTCCTGGGCTTTAATAGTAAAATTATTCATAAATGAGACGAATTAATCCAAATTAACGCATATTTACTATTATAGCATAAGTTAGTCAAGAGTCAACCCGACCTTTATCTAGTTGGTACCAAAATTGATAAGCCCGGGTTTTAAACCGGAAAATATTCACTTTAGGATTTCCAGCCCTGAGCTCCTTTCTCATTGTCCTTGGGGAAAGACAACCCGAAAAAAAGAACTCTTGGCTACCCTAATACCCTCAATAGAAGGGAGAACAAAATTCTTAGGAATTGGTAGCTTGAGATATAATACCATAAAAAGTTTAGTGGAAGCTATTGGTCTCCCCCAAAAGGATCTTTGTCTGGACCGTTTTATCAAAGGGGGGGAAAATAAGTAAAACAAATAAGTAAAGCGAAAGCCCGCGGGAAAAGCGGGCTTTTGAATTTTTAGTTAAGTGATGATAATTACTGTCTAATTAATAAGGCTGGTGATTTTTTTCTGAATTTTATTATAAGAAACAATCCTAATAGCAAGAGAAAAAAATATTTTCTTTAGAACAGGATTTTTTAAAAAGAATATAAGTTTTTCCTGCATTTTCTTTTTTCTCAACCATTTGTCGAAGGAATTATTAGGATTACTTTTCCGGAGAATATCATTAGCGGCTTGTTCTCCGGATAAAAAAGCGGAATAGATACCTTTCCCGGTAAACCCCGAAGCTAAACCGGCGGCGTCTCCGGTAAGAAAAATATTGTCAAATTTATAACCCTGATAATCATAATTTAGGAGTGAACTTTCTAATTTTGCGTTTGAGACATCTATTTTGTTTTTTTTAAGCCAAAGATCAAAATTATTCTTTAATTTTTGAGGGTTAATAAATCTTAAATCACTGCCGCAGCCGATAGAAGTGAATTTTTGGTGGGGAAAAATCCAAACATAGCCGCTCCCAAATAATTTTGAATCTAAATATAAGATAAAATTTTTAAACTTTTTCGGAACAAGGTATTGAAAGATAACCTCCATCTTATTTAAAGGCAGATTGAGATATTTTCTGACAATTGAGAGCGAGCCATCCGCGCCAACTAAAAAATTAAAATTTATTTCTCTGCCATCGCTTAATTTTAAAGAATTTTTTGAAGTCATCTTTAAAGCAGAGGCGGCTGTTAAAATATCTAGATTACTTAATTGTTTTAATCTTTCAAATTTATCCTTTAATAGTTTTTCTCTGTTGATCGTTGAAATAGCTTCTCCATTTTCAGGATAGGCGACAGTCTTATTTTTGTAATGAAGTAATATTTTTTTAAAAGGAAAATTTAAGACATCTTTAGGCAAATATCCCATATCTTTAAGGCTGACTCCGCCCGCGCAAACTTTTTCGCCGACATTTTTATTTCTTTCAACTAAGAGAATTTTTAAACCGGAATTGCCGAGTTTTTCGGCGCATTCCAATCCAGCAATGCCCGCCCCGACAATAACAACATTATAAAAATTTTTTGTTTTCTGATTATTCATCCCGTTAGAGTCCCCGATACAATTTCTCCTTTGCCGAAATGTTACGGGGAAAGAAGTTAACTAATAAACATTTTTAAAGCCACTGCTTGTCTTGTGGCCGAATCCGACAGGATTTGTGGTTCGGGACAGGAAACTTTTGTTTCCGTAAATTAATCGATAATATACTTGACCTTTTTATTATGAAATCTCGCCAGAAACTCAAAGACTTTGATCTCTAATTCATAAAATTAAATCGATTTTCTCTCCGCATTTGGGACATTTGCCTCGGTGGTCGAGTCTTTTAATTTCATAGCCAACTCGTTCAATAACCAAGTTTTGACATTGGGGACAATAAGTATTTTCGCCTTTGTCGCCGGGCAAATTGCCGGCATAAACGTATTTTAACCCTGTTTTTTTGCCGATTTCCACGGCCTGATGAATAAAATCTAGCGGGGTGGGGGATACATCCGTCATTTTATAGCAGGGGTAAAATCGGGAGATATGCCAAGGGGTCTCGGGCCCCAGTTGTTTAAAAATGAACTGGGCAATTTCTTTAACTTGGCTGCCGGCGTTGGTATAGTCGGGAATCAACAGGGTGGTAATTTCCAGCCAGATTTTCAATTTTTTCATTAATTTCAAAGTATTCAAAATCGGCTCTAATTTAGCGCCGCAGATCTCTTGATATAAATCGTTTTGAAAAAACTTCAAATCCACATTGGCGGCATCCAAATAAGGAGCAATAACCTCTAATGCTTGAGGAGTTAAATAACCATTGGTTACCCAGCTATTCTTCAGTCCTTGTTTTTTAGCCAATTTCATTGTCTCCAGCGCGTATTCAATAAATATTGTCGGTTCAGTATAGGTATAAGAGATGCTCGGGGTTTTGTATTTCAACGCCAGTTCAACGATTTTTTCAGGGGATAAGTCCTGGCCGGAAATCATTTTGTTCTGCTTCGGTCCCTGGGAAATATCGTAATTTTGACAATTTTGACAAGCAAAATTGCAACCAACGGTAGCTACCGATAGAGAATAAGTCCCCGGCATAAAATGAAACAAGGGTTTTTTCTCAACTGGGTCAACATTGCAGGCAATAGCTTCACCGTAGACCAAACTGACTAATTTGCCTTTTTGGTTTTCCCGCACACCGCATTTACCCCTTTTTTGTGAAGGAATGACGCAATAATGATTGCAAACCCGACACTGGACGGTTTTATCTCCTAATTCTTTATAAAGAATCGCTTCTCGCATATACAATCATTTTACCCCAAAAGGGGCGCCCTGTCAAAACGGGATTTCTAAATAAACTGACAACGCCGTCTTACCTTTATTTTTATCGGAATTCTGTTATAATAAAAAGTATGAAAACCCGCGCTTTTATCGCCGTTAATTTGCCGGCGACAATCAAAAAAGAACTGGACAACCAAATCAATAAAATAAAAAATGCTTTAAATGGCGATATAAAATGGGTGAGACCGGAAAATTTTCATTTGACTCTGCATTTTTTAGGCTATTTGGACGAAAAAAAAATAATAGCGATTCAGCGAATTTTAGATGAAGAAATTAAAAACGCAAACGTATTTTCTTTGGAGATTGAAGAACTTGGGGCTTTCCCCAATAAAAGCCGTCCGCGCGTTTTGTTTATCAAGTGTCGCCAAACAGACGGGAACTCTCTAATGAATCTGCAAAAATCAATCGGAGAAGAATTAGAAAAAATCGGCATAAAAACCGACGACCGGCCTTGGCAAACGCATATCACCTTTGCCCGTTTTAGGATTCCAGTCCAAACGTCTTTAGCTGAATTCCAAACAGCAAATAAATTGAAATTTCAGGTTGATTCAGTGGATTTAATGAAAAGCGAACTCCGACGGGAAGGTCCAATTTACACCATAATTAAAAAATTTTTCCTATGACCAAATTTGAGTTTGAAAAAAGAGAGCCGGAAAACGTCATTCAGCAAACCATCGTGAATGAGGCTCAAAAAATAAATCGCTTAATTATCCAACAGGACCTTAAAATAGACGACAGCATCAGAAAGCGTCTGGAAAAGTCGGTTTTAGACGCAAAAGAGAAAAGCAACACTTTAATCGAGGATTCGGACATTTTAAGAGTGGCTTTGGAAATATTGTATCAAGAACAAGGCGCTTTGCCTGAAAACTTAGAAAAAGAATATATCAAATTAGTTGCCAAAGAGGTGACTAAGGCGGTAATTACTGGTCAAGAACCGCATCAAGTCTTAGGGCAAAAGGTAGTTGAATTAAGAAAAAAAGGTATTAAGATAAACGGTAAAGAAGTGGAAAAAAATATGGAAGAAATAAAAGAAGCGGAAGGAAACGCGCTCTAATATCAACGTTTTAAGATTTTTATGTTTTCCGTTATTATTACCACTCTCAAAGAACCAAAAACTCTGCCCAAAGCGATTCAATCCGTTCTAAGACAAAACCTTAAAGATGACTTCGAGGTTTTAGTCGTCGGACCTGGTCGAGAAACAGAGAATATTGCCCGAAATTTCTCCAAGAAGTATACCGCTGTCCGGTACTTAAAAGACAAAAGACAAGGGAAACCGGCCGCTCTTAACCTGGCTTTTAAACAGGCTGAGGGCGAAATTTTAGTTCTGACTGACGGAGATGTTTTAATTGGACAAAATAGTTTGAGACACCTTCTTCGGCCATTTAAAGATTTAAATGTTGGCGCTGTCAGCGGCCGACCGGTCAGTGTTAATTCACGGGAAACAATGTTTGGCTATTGGTCTCATTTTTTGACCGCCGCCGCTCATCAGTGGCGCCTAAAAGACAATTATTTTCCTTGCTCGGGATATTTATACGCCTTTCGTAACATTGTCAGAAATATACCGGAGAAAACCTTTGCGGAAGATGGCATAATCACCAGTATCATCAGAGGAAATAATTATCAGGTAGTTTATGCTCCCGAGGCAGAAGTTTATGTTAAATATCCGGATAACTTCAGAGATTGGCTAAAACAAAAGATCCGTTCTACTGGCGGCTACGTGCAAAAATCCGAAACAAATCCCAAAAAAACGAGGACTTTCAGACAGGAAATAAAAGACGGATTAATACTGTTTTTCACATATCCCAAAACAGTCAAGGAGTTTTTTTGGACATTCCTATTATATTCAGCCAGAATATATCTTTGGTTAATGATTTTTTGGAATATAAAAATTAAAAATAAGGGATTCAACGACATTTGGCAAAGAGTGGAAAGCACCAAATAAACCTAATTAAATTATAAACCTTTAATTATGATACGGGTAAGATTTGCGCCATCTCCAACAGGATTTTTGCATATCGGCGGTCTGCGGACTTATTTCTATAATTGGTTATTTGCCAAAAAGAACAAAGGGAAAATAATTTTACGCATTGAAGATACTGACCGTCAACGTTTCATTAAAGGGGCGGCTGAAAATTTAATCCAAACCTTAAAAAACATCGGCTTGGGCTGGGACGAAGGTCCTTATTTTCAGTCCCGAAGAATCAAAACCTATAGAGACTTAGCTCAAAAGTTAGTCGGTCAAGACAAGGCCTATTATTGTTTTTGTCCTGAGGAAAAATTAAAAAAAATGAAGCAAAAACAAATAGAACAGAAAATGCCGCCTTGCTATGATAGAACATGTAGAAAACTAAATAAAAAAGAGGTAAATCTTCAACTTCGCTCAGGACGACCCTATGTGATAAGGCTGAAAGTCCCGGAGTGGGGGAGTATTAGTTTTAAAGATTTGATTCACGGACAAGTTAAATTTGATCTGAAGAACATTGATGACCAAATTTTATTAAAATCCGACGGTTGGCCTACTTATCACTTAGCCAATGTAGTTGATGACCATTCAATGAAAATCACTCATATCATCAGGGGAGAAGAGTGGTTGCCGAGCGTCCCCAAACATTTATTGATCTATCAAGCTTTTGGCTGGCAACCGCCAGAGTTTGCTCATTTACCATTGCTTCTTAACCACGACCGCTCAAAATTATCTAAACGTCAGGGTGATGTAGCGGTTGAGGAATATCTATCAAAAGGGTATCTTCCCGAGGCCCTATTGAATTTTATCGTTCTTTTAGGCTGGAATCCGGGGACTGACCAAGAAATATTCAGCTTAAAAGAATTGACGAAAAGGTTTTCTTTAGAAAAAATTCAAAAAACCGGAGCTATTTTTGATCGAAAAAAACTGGATTGGTTAAATGGATATTACCTGCGGCAGATGGCAATAGCCAACCTAACAAAAAAGTGTCTTCCATATTTGGTTTGCCACGGCTCAATAAAATCCTTAGAGCAACTAAAATTTAAAATCCAAAAAACAGGAGAAGTTGTTGATTGTGAGTGGATTCAAAAAATTATCGCCTTGGCGCAGGAGCGACTCAGAAGATTAGACGAAATAAGTGAGTTAACTGAATTTTTCTTCATTAATCAACCTGATTATAACCCAAAGGAACTTTTATGGGGAAAAACTACCAAAGAACAGATTAAAAATAATTTGAAGCGAATTAAAGATTTGCTGGGTGAAATCAGAAGTCCAGATTTTAAAATAAAAAAAATCACCAAAATCCTGATGCAACTGGCTCAAAAACAAGGGGCAGGGGAAATATTTTGGCCCCTGCGAGTAGCCCTAACCGGCCGCCAAGCCTCGCCTCCGCCGGCTGAAATAGCTGAAATTTTAGGCAAAAAAAAGGTCTTAGATAGAATTAACCAGGCAATAAAAAAACTGGAGAACAATTAAAGGTATGCGAAATTTCCAAAAATACGTTATTATAGCGCTTATCTCCGTATTTCTATTGACGGCCAGTCGCGTTTTTGCTCTTGATTTATCTATTGAGTCTGATGAGATTAATAAAATTCAGGAACAAATTGACGAACAACAAAAAAAAATTGAAGAGTTAGAAGAGCAAAAAAAGATTTATCAAGATAAAATAGAAAGCAAAAGAGGAGAGGCGGTAAATCTAAAAAATCAATTGTATATTCTAAAAAATCAAATTGCTCAAAGAGAAATAGAGATAGAACAACAGGAAGGCAAAATTGAGAAAACAAATTTATCAATTGAGAGTCTCCAGTTCCAAATCTTAAAAAAACAGCAAGAGGTCGAAAATCTAAAACAGGATTTAAAAGGACTTTTACAAATAGTTAACTCTTACGACAAAAAAAACTTTCTGGAGATTATTTTCCTTAACGCTTCTATATCCGGAGTCTTAAATCATTTACGTTATCTAAACTCACTTCAATCAGAATTAGCTCTCTCGTTGGAAAGGATTGGTCTTATCAAAGAGGGTTTGGAAATACAAGAAAAAGATTTGCGGACTAAATTGGAAGAGTTGATTGATTTGAAATCGGAACTTCAGAATAAGAAAGCAAAACACAGCGCAGAAGAGCAAGCCACCCAGAGTATTTTAGATGAGACGGTCGGCGCGGAATGGAAATTTCAAAGCTTACTGGCTGAAGCTATTACTGAAAGTCAAAAAATTCAAAACGAAATTGCTGAATTAGAAAAAGAAGCCAGACAAAAAATAGCCGAAGAAAAACTAAGAAAAGCGGAACTGATGGAAGCCGAGGGTATTATTGTTTTCTCTTGGCCAGTCCCACTTGAGGGAATGACGTGTCGTTTTCACGATTCAGACTACCCTTATCGGGAATGGTTGGGGGAACATTCCGGTCTTGATTTACGAGCTAAGCAAGGGACAGCCGTCAGGGCTGCTGCTTCCGGTTACGTGGCTAGGGCCAAGCATGGCGGAATGGGCTATAGTTATGTGATGATTGTCCATAATGACGATTTTTCTACTGTTTATGGGCATTTAAGCGAGATTTTAGTTGACGAAGGCGAATATATTAAAAGAGGTAGTATAATTGGTCGGAGTGGGGGATTGCCGGGTACGGCTGGAGCGGGAAGTTTTTCCACCGGGTCGCATTTACATTTTGAGGTGAGATTAAACGGTATTCCGGTCAATCCTGAAGATTATTTACTATAGTATAAAAATATGCTTATGAAAGGATTTAAGCTTTACATAAAGGCGGGAGGGATAAAACGTCAATTGATCTGGCTGGGAGCGCTACTTTTGGCTATTGCCATCGTTATAAGTAGTGTCGGGATTTTCAACTACTTTAATCTTCCCAAAGAACCGGCCGAAGAATATGCTTTTTCTGCCCGAGCTCTGACCGTTCAGGAACTATACGTCGCGGCTGTTATAGGAGTGTTAGGGGCGATCTTTCTTTTAGCCGGCGCCTTTTCCGCCGGTAAAGAAGAATAAAACAAACAGAAAAACTCTTCTTATATGCATAAAACCCTAGAAAATAGACCTAATGGTTGGTGGGCAAAAGAAATTAATCCGAATTTATCTTTAATAATTTTAATCATTGCTTCACTAACAATTTTTGGTATAGGGGTCCTTTTTGCTAGGGAATATATAGGAATTTGGGTCGGAATAAACCAATTAAAGCAAGAAGTAATTTACTTTCCCGAAAAGCCCGGCATTTTAGAAAAAATGATTTTGCCATAAAGACAAAGACAGGGAAGTGTATTGAGGTTGGTATTAAGGGTCGTTTATTACTACTTTTACGTCGCTTAGTTAAAACTATCCATAAAAGGGGTTAATTTTAACCCCTTTTATGTTTCCTTTTTATATATATATTTATAATCTTACTCGCCGATTAACTTATAAAATATTTTTTCTCCGAACTGAAGATTAATATATTTTATCTCTTCCCTGTTGGTAAGCTTTTCTTTCAAAATCAGCCCCAAACTATTCAGTTGCTTGTTAAAATCGGCCTCTGAATTAATTAATATATACCATCCTTCTAAAGTAGTCATTTTAACGTCAAAAATTCCCCCTCCTTCGCTGATTTCAACTAATTTAATACTTGTATTATTTTGAGCTAAAATGTCACTTCCGATAAAGTCTAATATATCTTTAAACAGCTTTATAATTGATGGGTCGTTCAGGTTAGTTGGAGTTTTATCCAAGAATATAGGTAAAGGCATTTTTTCCTGTTTTCCTACATTATTTGTATTTATATTATTATCTGGCGTCGTAAAAAGTTTATCATATTGCCCCTCAAGACCAGTAATAGAATCTTGTTGAAGGATAATCATTTGACCGCGGGAGTTCAAATAATAATTACGTCCGCTCCCTAAAACAACCAATTGAACTTTCGGTTGAGATTCTTTAATTTTTACTTCTATTTTGGCGGGAAATAATCTTTTACTAACTATCAAAGAAGCGATGCGAGAATCTTGTCGGGCTATGTCTATTAGACGATTCAAATTAAAAAGAAAGAAATTCGAGCAGGATAAAAAATATAAACATTTTTTATTCATTAGAGTATAAACAATACTTTTCATCTCGGTTTCGGAAATTAAATATGGTTGATCGTCAAAGGTAATTTCTACATCTCTGATTTCAAAAAAGGAAGTAAGAAATAAAAAATAAGCGACCAGTCCTAAAAATAAAACAATAAGAAACGAAAAGACGAAAAATTTAACTCTAGTCCTTCGTCTCCTATTATAGGATTCCCGGCTGCTTGTTCTTCGGGAAGCCCGATTTATTCGGGATAGACCGAGTTTCCTTTTATCTAATTTTGGCGTTCTCTTATACTGATAAGCCATTTTATATCATCTTTGATTTCCGCCTGAAGCGCGGCTAAGGTACCATTTACGCTTTGGTTTGTAAGAATACAGGATTTTCTCTCGTTCGTTAAACCGCTCCACAGCTAAATTAATTAACTCGTCCAATAATTTGGAATAAGATAATCCCGAGACCTGCCATAATTTTGGATACATACTAATAGAGGTAAAGCCAGGAATAGTATTAATCTCATTTAAATAAATTTTTTCCCCTTGTAAAAGAAAATCAATTCTGGCCATACCGGAACAATCAACCGCTTTATATGCCCGAATACCGATATCCTGTATATTTCTTATCAATCTCTTCGTTAATTTAGCTGGGGCAATTGTCAGCGATTTACCGTCGACATATTTCGCCTCGTAATCATAAAACTCATTGCTGGAAATAATTTGACCCGGCAAAGACGCTCTGGGATTATCATTACCCAAGACGCTGATTTCAATTTCTTTGAAATTCTTCTCAATACTTTCTTCCACTAATATTTTTCTATCATATTTACAGGCTAAATCGACTGCTTTTATTAATTCTTGACGATGATGAGATTTCGAAATGCCGACACTTGATCCGGCATTGGAAGGTTTGACAAAGCAGGGATACTTGATTTCTTTTTCAACCTGTTCAATAAATTTCCGCCTGTTCTTTAACCAATCCTTTTTCAAGAACCAAATAAACCTTACCACTGGCAATTTATACTGCCGCCAAATAACCTTTTGAATAATCTTATCCATCCCTATACTTGACCCCAAAACGTTTGCTCCAACATAAGGCTTATTTAACGTCTCAAAAAAACCCTGAACTGTCCCATCTTCACCAAAAGGCCCGTGAAGGACGGGAAAAAACACATCGATTGACCTAAGAAGCTCAGGAATAAACTCACTTCTATCTTCCAGTCTTTTCCCGACCAGTAGTTCTCCGGCTCTTTGCCCCTTTAACCAATACCCGTTTTTGGTAATACCAATAAAAACAAGTTTATATTTATTTTTGTCTAAGGCACTAATAATTGAGCGGGCAGAAACTAAAGAAACCTCGTGTTCAAACGACCGCCCACCAAAAACCACTCCAATAGTTAGTTTTTTCTTTCTCCTCATATTGAAATATCTTTTATCCTACCTCCAACCCCAATTATATCAAATACTCTAATCCCCGCCAACCCCCTGGGCTCAGTGGACTATTGCCAAAACTTAAGGTATCTGTTATAATATCCTTACCTTGTTTGCATCTAAAAGGTGTACGTGGTCGAAACAATGGAAAAATAAGAGATAAAGCAAAAGTAATAAATATGGCAACAAATAAACTTTATATTGGGAACCTTCCGTATTCAATGACTGAGAATCAACTCACTGAGATGTTCCAAAAAATTGGAGAAGTAACATCAGCAAAAGTTATTACTGATAAATTCTCCGGCCGAAGCAAAGGGTTTGCCTTTGTTGAAATGTCTTCTGAAGAAGAAGCGGGCAAAGCCATTGAAAAACTCAATGGAACTCAATTGGAAGGGAGACCGATTGTGGTGAGTGAAGCGCGTCCAATGCGCGAACGGCCTCCTCGCAACTTCTCCTAAGCTTCTAAATTTTAAAAGCTTAACGGAAAAGAAAAACAATATATCATACAAAAAGGCCCACTTTATCCGGGCCTTTTTGTATAGAATCCCCCGCTTTATCTTTGATGCTCCCCATACCCATACCATACAACATAATGTTTTAGCAGGTTAAATGAAAAAAGGCGACCACTTCCCTACCCTGCTCCTTAGCTTGATTATAATCCTTGATGGCCTGATTAGTTGGTTTAGCGATTAATTCAATTCCTTTTTCTTGAAAAAAATCTCTTAAATCTTCGGCTAGCTGGGCTGCTCCATATTCCCCGGTGCCAAAAACAGCCATTTTAGGTTGTTTTTTTAGAAATTTTTCAACATCTCCCTTTTCAAAAGTATGCGACCGTTTTCGCCGCCACGAGTTTACCTTACTTTCTAAATCAATAAAAATATCCTCTTGAAACTCTTGCCCGTCAATTTTAATTGACCCGAATTGATATTTCTCAATCATATATTAAAAATAACAAGGCGACTGAAATTATCGGTATTTCGCTCTTTATTGTATAAATTTTATTCGGTCGGCAAACCATCGAAATGGTCTTCAGTATCAGCCGTGGCTTCGTCTCTCGTTCGATGAATTATAGCGTCTTTATGCTCGGGCGGCGAATAAATTGTGTAGAGCCTCAGCGGTTTGTCTGAATCGTTAATCACATTGTGCCGTGCGCCAGCGGGGATAACCACTGCCGAACCGTCTTCAATTCTATGCTCTACGCCGTCCAAGATTGCCTTTCCTCCCCCTTCTTCAACTCGAATAAATTGGTCCAAGGTATGCACCTCTTCTCCAATCTCCTCGCTGGCCCGTAAAGTCATTAAGACCAACTGGCTATGCTTGGCTGTATAAAGCACTCGACGAAAATTCTCATTTTCTTTGGTGGCTCTTTCAATGTTTATAATATAACCTTTCATAGAGCTAATTTATTTATCTTTGACAATTAAATCCCGACCTTTTATTTTTTATATAAAGGATTTTTGTGTCTTATTCCCTCGTCCAAATTGCGACTTCCTTATTGGTCCTCTCCGCCGACTTTTCTCAAAGACGAAGAAATAAAAACTATGATAACCGTTACCATCACTGCGTAAATAAACTTACCGATTACTCCTTCACTCTCTGGGAAAAGCACTTTAAACAAGGTCTGAATGGCGTCGTTCCAAGCCAAAGCTGCCACTAAACCGAAGCCGACCAAAATCAAGGTTAACATTTTTTCTTTCACTTCTTTTTTTGCTCCTTGGATTTTATTAAAAGGATTCATCATCTGAAGTCAATTAAGAAATAATATATTCATTCTAACAAAAAAAACATTTCTGTCAAAAGAAAATTAGCGATATTTACAAACACTCTCCCCTTTTAGCCGTTGGTTGTTGACAATTACAGAAACTTGACATATTTGTCAAGAGTGCTACAATACATAAATTAGTAAAATAACCCTTTAACGCAAAGGAGGTAAATAATGTTTGGAAAATTTCCCCGTCTCAAATTTCCCCATCTCGATGATAGCCTAGTTTTAGATGACAAAAAAGTGAAAGAACTAGATTCAGCAATTCTGGTGGCGAGGGTGGTAAAAATAGATTACCTAAGAAAAATCGCCAGGGAAAAAGGGGTAACCGCCCCCACGCTTATAGAATTAAAGTCCGAGAATGGAGGACTTTTTAAAGAAAAAAAAGAAAAATCGAATGGGGGTTGTTGGGGCTATGCTTATAAAAAGGCAGTGGCTCTACCTCCACCATTAAAAACTCCGGGTGCTATAATATCCCTTTCCCCAGAAACTGCTTACCTTTGCTGCGGAATATATTCAAACAAAGATTCTGATACCTGCGGCTGGGTAAAAGGAGACCCGGTAGAACGAGAATATGACGAGATCGGGCCCCTAAGCGGTTCAGCTGGAACCAGGTTCTATTGCAGAATCTGTGGAAAAATGATCGGAGAAAAACAAACAAAAGTTTCCTAATCACCCGCGAAGAATCTGTTATAAAGAGGGCGTCTGTCTATTGGCGCCCTTTTTAATACCCCGAAGATTGTCCCCTTTTTGCCTTTTGCTGATTTTATGAAAAGCAAAAAGGGGTTTCTATTTTTTTAAGTGAAACCCCTTTCTTGCCGATTAGTGGGCTGATGAGCCTGAGGAGGCACATTGTGTGCCTCTCTTTTTTTCTTTGTTTGATATCCCTATTTTAAGCAGCTCATCTCCCTCTAGGGTGGCCGAAAATTGTGCCACCGCAGATCGATTGTCATCGGCATAAAAACCTCCATCATTTTGCCGTGGTTTAATTATACAAAAAAACAGAATCCTGTCAAGTGTGGATAATTTTCTCTCTATTACTCCCTTTTATTTGTCTTTTGTTCTAGTGCAGAATTTGGGAACTCAATTCCCAAACTCTGCGGTTAATAAAAAGGGCTAAAAATAGTCCTCTTTTAATATAATTCGGGTCGGTCCGCTCTAAAAAGACTGTCGCAATTCTGACACTTTCAAAGCCGCTTCTTTCGGGATATTCTTAAAATTCGTTTTTATATCATCAATGAGCCAATCGCGAATTTCAAGCGGATATAAAAGTAATTGTGCTAAATCCTTTATCCTATGCCATTCCGGATTATAAAAGTTATTGTCATTCTCCATCATATTTCTTGCCTCATTGGCTTCGCCGAGAGCCGGCCTACCGGAAAGGTAACGACAAAGATAAAAAAAGTGTTCTGTACCGTCATTATAAATATGATGATAAAGTAATTTTTCTATTTTTATTTCAAGGGAAGTTTCTTCTTTTGTTTCGCGCAAAACCGCCTGCTTAACAGTTTCTCCCTTTTCCACGCCGCCGCCGGGAAAAACATAATACTCTTTATTATATTTCACGCGACGCATAAGCAAAATCTCTTCTTTGTTTATAATAACCGCAACCGCACGAATCCTTTTTTTACCTGACATATTTTTGATTATATTATAGTTCCTCGCTGCCTAATTGTTATAATTATTATACCACCAAAAACAAAAAAAGCGACTGGATG
>CAZMJP010000009.1:0-29119 GCA_964566895.1 uncultured Gammaproteobacteria bacterium | reverse complement strand
TTTGCGAAGTTTTTTAAACATAATCATAGAATCAAATTGATTATTAAATGGTTGGACCCAAAAAGGGTCAAATTCCATTATACCATAAATAATAAAAAAATTAAACAAGTATCTAAAGGGTTCAACACCTTTTTTAAAACACCCATATGGTTGAACTTCAAAAAAAAACAAAAGAGGTCCGACTCCTTCAAAAAGAACTAGAGTTGAACCTCTTAAAGAAAAACATTTATTTTTTCTCTTCAAACTCGCCTTCAATCGGGCCTTGGTCTTTTTCTTCATTTTTCCCCTCTTCCCTCGATTCCGGCTCTTTATCCGGCTGCCCGGACGGCGAGCCCGCCGAACCGTACATTGCCGCGCCAATTTTCTGAACCACATCTTCCAATTCTTGAATGGCTTTTTTAATCATTTCAATATCATCTTTATCTTTAACATGTTTTAACTCTTTAATTTTTTTCTCAATCTCCTTTTTATCGTCCTCTTTTATCTTATCTCCAGCCTGTTTCACCGCCTTTTCCGAAGTGTAAACTAAGGCATCGGCTTGATTACGCAAATCAATCAACTCTTTTTTCTTTCTATCTTCCGCGGCAAACTGCTCCGCCTGTTTTCTCATTTTTTCAATTTCCTCTTTAGACAAAGCCGATGAATCCTTAATTGTAATGTGTTGTTCTTTATTGGTCGCTTTGTCTTTCGCCAGAACAGTCAAGATACCATTGGCATCAATATCAAAATTCACCTCAATTTGAGGTATGCCCCGAGGAGCGGGAGGTATACCGTCCAACATAAACCTGCCTAACGTCCGGTTGTCAGCGGCCATTGGCCTTTCGCCTTGCAAAACATGAATCTCCACCGAGGTCTGACTGTCCGCGGCGGTGGAAAAAACCTGAGATTTTGAGGTGGGAATAGTGGTATTTCTTTCAATTAGGGGCGTCATCACATTTCCTAAAGTCTCGATTCCCAAAGTCAAAGGCGTAACGTCCAAAAGTAAGACGTCTTTAACTTCCGTCTCTCCGGTTAAAATAGCCGCTTGGACAGCCGCACCCATAGCCACACATTCCATCGGGTCAACACCGCGTTCGATTTTCTGACCGAAAATATTTTCAATGAATTTCTGGACAATCGGCATTCTGGTCGGTCCGCCGACTAAAATTATTTTTTCAATATCTCGGGGTTTCAATTTTGCATCGCCCATCGCTTGCTCAACTGATTGACGGCATCTTTCAACAATCGGTTGGACCAACTCTTGCAGTTTAGTCCGAGTAATTTTCATCAACATATGCTTTGGCCCTTCCGCATCGGCGGTGATAAAAGGAAGGTTGATTTCCGTCTCTAAAACCGAAGAAAGCTCAATTTTAGCCTTTTCCGCCGCTTCCCTAATCCTCTGAGTAGCCATCTTATCGGTCTTCAAATTGATACCCTCATTCTTTTTAAACTCGTCAACAATGTAATCAATTAAAACCTCATCCATATCCGTGCCACCTAATTGAGTGTCTCCGGAAGTGGAAACAACTTCAAAAACGCCCTGACCGAAATTCATAATCGTCACATCGAGAGTCCCAGCGCCGAAATCAAAAATAAGAACTTGTTGATCCTTTTCTTTAATTTTATCCAAGCCATAAGCCAAACAAGCGGCTGTCGGCTCATTAACCAATCTAATAATTTCCAAACCGGCAATCGAACCGGCATCTTTGGTGGCTTGACGCTGGGCGTCGTTAAAATAGGCCGGCACAGTAACAACGGCTTTCTCAATTTTATCACCCAAATACATTTCCGCATCTTTCTTAATTTTTTGGAGAATGAAACCGGAAATCTGCTGAGGAGAATACTCTTTGCCAAAAATTTTATATTTATAGTCCGCGCCCATTTTCCTTTTAGCCGCCACAATGGTTCCTTGCGGATTGGCTATAGCTTGACGCCGGGCCGGCTCGCCAACCAAAAGCTGTCCCTCTTTGGTAAAAGCCACATAAGAAGGAAAAGCTTTACCACCGACAATGGTCGTCCCTTCGGCCGAAGGAATCATTTTCGGCTTGCCCGCCTCCATATAGGCGGCGGCAGAATTAGACGTTCCTAAATCAATACCTATTATTTTGCTCATATATTTACTAACTACCAATTAATTAGTCATTTTGTCCGCCTTCTCCCGCCTTTGGCGGGATTCAGCGGATGTTCAATTTTATTTATTTGCTCGGTCGCTTTGCCCCCTGCGCTTCATATAAAATTGACAAATTAGACGTTCCTAAATCAATACCTATTATTTTACTCATACATTTATTAACTACAAATTAAATCCCGTTTTGAGAGACCCGCGTAAATCAATTTAATTAAAAATTTTCGATTATTTTAGTTATCTAATTATTTCTTGCCTTTCACGGCAATCTCTACTTTTTTCGTGGATTTGACCTCAGGCGCCTTGGGAATTTCAATCTTCAAAACCCCGTCCCCATAATTCGCCTTAGCTTTATCGCTCTTCACCTTAGTCGGCAGACTGACCGCTCGGTAAAAACTGCCATACTTTACTTCTTGGCGGTAATAGCTCTTTTCTTCAACCTCCGATCTTTTCTCACTTTTACCCTTAATAGTTAAGACATTGTCTTCGATTGAAATATCCACTTTCCCCGGATCAATCCCGGCAATCGGCGTCTCAATAATCACTTTATCTTTTTTCTCATAAACATCCATCGGCGGTATAAATTCGGCAGTTTTAATTTCCGGCCACTCGCCAAAAAATCGATCAATATCTCCCCATGGCTCGAGAAACCAACCACGTTGAAATGGAATTAGAGACATACAAATTCAATTTAAAATTTAAGATTTACGATTTATAATTTAGCCGACCTTTAACGCAAATTCACTATTCTTTCTATTTTATTATCACCTTGGCCGGTCTGATGACCTGCTCATGCATTTTATAACCGGCTTGAATCTCTTCAACAATTTCTCCGCTTTCGCCGCGTTTTTCAATCGCTTCGTGAAATTCCGTATTAAATTTCTCGCCCGCAGTTTTGATTTTTTCAACTCCTTGATTCTTTAAAAAATTTTCAAGCTGCTCTTTTATTTTTAAAACGCCGTTGACCCAACCATCGTTTTTAAGACCTTCCGCCAGATTTTTAGTTAATTGTTCAAAACTGTCCAAAATCGGCAAAAGGTTCAAGACTAATTCCAGATTGGCGAATTTAATCCACTCCACTTTTTCTTTCCCAATCTCCCGTTCGCGATTAAGATAGTCCGCTTTAGCCCTTTGCCAGCCTGCCAAATGTTCCGCGGCCCGTTTTTTTTCTATCTCCAGTTTATCTTTTAACTCTTTTACTTGTTTGTCAGACATATTTTAATTTTAGATTTATAATTTGTGATTTACGGCTATGGCTATCTCATTAACATCTCTTTGGCGTAGTCCACCAGGGCGACGCCTCTGCCATAGTCCATCCTAACCGGACCCAGAAGTCCAATCAAACTATAATCAGTTCGATTGGGCAAATGACACCGGCCAACGATAGCACCGCAAAATTCGCTGAACGGATTTTCTTTGCCAATTAAAATTTCTGTTTTCTCGCCCGTAGATTCAAAAAGCTCGGGCATTATTCCATCCAAATGATCAACTACGCGGGAAACATCGCAAATTATATCTGACTGACTAAACTCCGGTTGACTGAACAAATAGGTCAATCCGGTATAATAAAACTGTTCGCGACTTAAAGCCACAATACTTAAAGCCTTTGCCAAAACCGCTATTTGTTTAGCGATTTGCTTTATTAAGGTTTCCGATGTCCCGCTATCCTGTTTAATTTTAACCAGCGCTTTTTTATCAACTATTGATAAATCTCGTCTCGCTAACAATTTCCCAACGTAATATTCAAAACCTTTAGCGCAGGGAATCCGTCCAGACGAAATGTGGGGCTGGGAAAGATAACCTTGTTTGGTCAATTCCGCCATCTCATTTCTAACAGTTGCCGGACTGACCTCTCCACCGAAGCTCTCCGCCAGATATTCAGAAGCGACCGGCTTGGCAACCTTAATATATTTTTCAATTATAATTTGAAGTAATTCTTTTTGTCGGTTAGTTATAGACATAATGCAAGCCCACCTGCCTCGCCGACAGTTGGACGAATGATATGCGAACACCGCGAATTGCGGATAAGAATTAGCAATTTGCAGATTAGGACAAGATTAGCATATTTAATATTATAGTACGACAATTAGCACTCGTCAACCCCGAGTGCTAATAAATTGTGGATAACTTATATTTCTATTATATCCCCTATTTAACCAGACCCCTAGCCACTTTATCAATATCGCCAGCGCCCATTATTAAAATAAGGTCGTTAGGTCGGACTTTTTTAAATATCAAATTTTTAGTCTGCGGCAAATCCCGGGTGAAAAAAATATTGTTGCTGTTAAAACGTTTCTTTATCGTTTGAACTAAATCCTTTGAAGAAATGTTTTTGTCCTCCTTGTTTTCCCTTCCGGCAACATCATAAATTTCAGAGACAATCAACAAATCCGCGCCGGAAAAACTCCGGACAAAATCACTAAAAAGTTTTCTTGTTCGGTTACGTTGGTGCGGCTGAAAAACAACCACCAGTCTTTTGCCCGGGTAGAAATCCTTTGCTCCCTGAATTGTGCCTTGAATGGCGGTCGGATGATGGGCGTAATCAGAAATCACGGCCGGATAATCAGTAACCGAACTCCCATGGATTGGGATTACCCCGACTTTTTCAAATCGCCGCCAGATTCCGGAGAAATCCGTCAAAACGTCCCGCCCTACTTCCGGCCTGATCCCCAAATTCAAAGAACCGGCAATAGCCGCCAAAGCATTATAGACATTAAAACGACCAGGGAGGCGGAGTAAAAAATTCAAAGTCCGAGGAGCGGCCGCTTTTCCAAAATGAACATCAAACTTCTGATAGCCGTTCTCTACTTTAACGTTTTTTGCCGTTACCTCGGCTTTATTTCTTATGCCATAGGTAATAACTCGGCATTTCGGCAGTTTAAACTTTCGGCTAACCGGGTCGTCAACGTTTAAGATTAAAACCCCATTTTGAGGCAATTTGTCAATATAGGTTTGGAAGGTCGATTGGATGTGTCTCAGGTTGCGGTAATAGTCCAGATGGTCCTCTTCTATGTTAGTCAAAATAATAATTTGAGGATTTAACTCCAACATATGCGCCTGATACTCGCAAGCCTCAACGACAAAGTATCCGCTTTTCCCTTGGCGGAAATTACTTGCCTGTTGACCGGCAAATCCGCCAAACTCTTTCACCTTGCTCCCCACCACTACTGTCGGGTCTAAACCAGCCCGCTCTAAAATTAAACCCGTCATAGCGGTAACTGTAGTTTTTCCATTAGTGCCGGAAACGGCAATGGTGAACTTCCCTTTGCTTAAAAGTCCCAGCGCTTCAAAATAGCTTAATTGGGGAACTCCCTTATTAAACGCTTCCTGACGCTCCGGATTGTCTTTCGACGCGGCTGAGGAATAAATAATTAAATCCGCAGCCGGCGGCAGATTGCTTTTTCGATGCCCCTTGAAGATGGAAGCGCCCAGTTTTTTTAAATCGTCGGTAATGTCAGACATATTTAAATCTGAGCCGCTCACTTCTTTGTCCGCTAAAAGCATCATTTTAGCTAAAGCCGAAACGCCAATTCCGCCGATACCGACAAAGTGAATTTTTTTAATTCTGGAAAAACTAAGCATAGATTATATTTTATTGTCTGGCGTATTTTTTAAATAAATCACCCCTCTCTTTGTAATTTTTAAACATCCCAAAACTGGCGCAAGCCGCGGAAAGCAAAATAATATCGCCGCTCTTGGCTTCTTTCTCGGCCGCCGACATCGCTTCTCTCATCTTAAAAACCAACTTCAGATTTTTTTTGGGATAATTAACTTTGACCAATTCTTTTTTGAGGCGGGGCGTAGCTTCGCCGCTTAACAAAACAACAAATTTAACCTTATCTCTTATAACCTTAGCCAGTCTTTTAAAGTCAGCCCCTTTATCAGCCCCTCCAACCATCAAGACAATCGGCTGGAAAAAAGATTTCAAATCCATAATCGTACTTTCGGGAGTTGTGGAAAAACTATTATCGTAATACTTAACTCCATTTTTTTCCAAAACAAATTCCAAACGATGTTCCAATCCTTTGAATGTTTTTACGCTCTGGATAATGGTTTCCGGCTCAATTTTTAAAATTTCCACAACCATAACAGCCGCGCCAATATTCTCCTGATTAAACTCTCCAATCAATCGACTGGCTAAATCGGATTTGGAAAAATAAATTTTCTTTCCGCTCCCCCAATAATTCTTGAATTTTGATAAAACACTTCTCAACTTTTCGTTCAGAAATAAAAAATCAGATTTCTTCTGATAATGGCTGATGTTTAATTTGGACTTAATGTATTTTTTAAAATTTTTGTGATAATTGGGGTTAAACGGGTCAGCCGCCGCCAAATGCTCCCGATAAATATTAGTGACGATGGAAATCCGCGGGCTAAACTTCAAATCTTCCAACTGAAAACTGGATAGTTCTAAAACTACCCAGTCGGACTTTTTTAATTTATCCACAAATTCCAAAGGGGCAACTCCGATATTTCCACCCAGATAAACGCTTTTTCCTCCGGTCTCCAAAATATGATAAACCAAGCTAGCCGTCGTCCCCTTTCCCTTAGTGCCGGTGACGCCGATAATATTTTTAGTCGACGACAGTTCGAAAAATAAATTCATCGGGCTGGAAACTCTCACTTTCTTTTTCAGCGCCTCTCTTATCCCTGGGCAAAATAATGGCCAACCCGGGGAACGAAATAACAAATCAAATGAAAATAAATTTTGATTAAAACTCTTTCCTAACTGCCAGAAGATATTTTTATGTTTTTTAAATTCCCGGCAACGTTCTCCTAATTGCTTTTCGGAACGCAAGTCGCAAATGGTTATCAGACAATCTACTTTATATTTCAAAAATAGTCTCAATAAAGCCAAATTTTCCAACCCCAAACCCAAAAGCGCGATTCTCTTATGAAAAAATGGTTTGAGTTCTCTAACCTTCATTTTTCTGTGTTAATCCTAAAACAATCTTATATTTTCTAAAATTATTCCGGCTATTTTTTTGGCTGCTCCAGGATAAGCCAATCTTGAGATATTAAGAGATAAAATTGAACGCTCATCAGGCGAAAAAATTAACTGACGGATTTTTTCCAATAAAATCGGCGAAGTTAAATCTTTCGGTTCCATCAGAATAACCGCTTT
Source organism: uncultured Gammaproteobacteria bacterium (assembly GCA_964566895.1). Classification (GTDB taxonomy): domain Bacteria; phylum Patescibacteriota; class Patescibacteriia; order UBA2591; family UBA6264; genus CAZMJP01. The sequence continues at coordinate 21,890 of CAZMJP010000009.1, read as the reverse complement.
TCGCCCGGCAAAATGTCGAGCATTGAGTTCCTGATGAGAACCCTGGATGGGAATTAAAATAGTTGGTTTGCCTAAACTGGCCAGTTCAGTCAAAAAACCCATCCCGGCCCGGCTGACTACTAAATCAGCTGCAGCCAAAGCATCAGGCATTTCTTCGTTTAAAAACTGATATTGGTGATAGCGAAGGGGAATTTCAGGTTTAAGATTTGAGATTTCGGGTTTCTGCCTGCCGGTGAGATGGATAACCTGACAGAGTTTCACCAATTCCGGCGCTATCTCATAGATTAATTCGTTTATTTTTTTAGCGCCCGTACCGCCACCGACAACCAGCAGGGTTGGCAAATTTGTCTCTAAATTAAATCTCTCAACAGCTCTTTTTTTATCGCCTCCGGCTATTTCAGTTCGAATCGGATTGCCGGTCAAAACCGTTTTTCTCTTAGAAAAATCCTTTAGCGATTTAGAAAAACTAACCGTAATTTTCTTAGCTAAGGGCGTAATTAATTTATTGGCTAAGCCGGGAATAATATCTTGCTGGTGAATAAAAACCGGCGTCCGACAAAGCCAGCCAGCCCAAGATAAAGGCACGGCGACAAAACCGCCGGCTGAAACAATCGCCGCCGGCTTATATTTTAAAATTATAAAAAGAGACTGAAAAAATCCCAATAAAACTAAAAAAGGGTCAAAACAATTCCGCCAACTAAAATAACGCCTTAACTTTCCGGAACATATTGATTGATAAAAAATCCCCCCGGCTCCAGCCAATTCTTTTTCCGGAACGCCCTTTTTAGTGCCGATAAACAAAAATTCCGCCCTTGGATTTATTTTTTTTAATTCTTCGGCAATGGCTAAAATTGGCGTTACTGAGCCGCCAGTGCCGCCGCCGGATAAAACAATAAGCATAGCATCAAGTTATTTATCATTTATTATCAATCATTATAATACACGTCTTGGGAAGTGGCAATAATCTTCATCCCCCTGTCAATTCTATTATGGAGAGCTGTTCTTGTCAAAAATTTTAAATATGTTATCACAAATATTGTGCAAAAAATTACGTTAAACAGCAAAAACTATCCCGAATTACTCAAACAAATTTACGACCCGCCAAAACAACTCTATATTCTGGGCGACTTAACCGACCAGCTATCGTTAATCAACAATCCGCTCGCCGTGGTCGGGACAAGAAAGGCTTCGACTTACGGAAAGAAAACAACCAACTATTTCGTTAGGACTTTAGCTAAAGCCGGCCTAACTATTATCAGCGGATTGGCTTTGGGAATTGACAGTATCGCTCATCAATCAACTTTGGAGGTTAAGGGCAGAACTGTCGCCGTGCTTGGCTCGGGACTAAACGTTATTTATCCCCCGACCAATAAAAATTTAGCCCAAGAAATCATTAAATCAAACGGAGTGATAATCAGCGAATATCCGCCAAATACCAGGCCAAGCAAACAAAACTTCCCAACCCGCAATCGCATTATTGCCGGTCTATCGCTCGGCGTTTTGGTTATTGAAGCCCCGGAAAAATCCGGAGCTCTAATCACCGCCCGGGCGGCAATTGAACAAGGACGAGAAGTTTTTGTCGTTCCCGGCAGCATTTATAACGAAAATTCGGCCGGCTGTCATTTCTTAATTAAAGCAGGGGCCAAACCGGTAACCAAACCGGAGGATATTTTGGAAACTTTGAGCAGTTTATATTAGAACAACTATTTTTAATTTAAACATGCGTTTATGAAAATTTCTAACGGGGTAAACCTCATTATCGTTGAATCGCCGACTAAAGCCAAAACTCTATCCAATTTTTTGGGTAATAATTTTTTAGTTGAATCGTGCAACGGACATATCCGCGACTTGCCAAAAAGCAAGATGGGTATCAATATCGAACAAGATTTTCAGCCGGAGTATGTCATCCCCACCAAAAAAAGAAAACTGGTCAATAATCTAAAAAAAATTGCCGCTGAAACAAACTCTATCTATTACGCTACCGATGCCGACCGCGAAGGAGAAGCCATCGCCTGGCACCTGTCACAAATATTAAAATCTGCGCACCATAAACCAAAAACTATAAACCATAGACCTGAATACTACCGGATTGTTTTTCACGAAATTACCAAAGAGGCGATAAAACAAGCAATAAAAAATCCCCGCGCTCTTGATATAAATTTGGTCAATGCCCAGCAAGCGCGGCGGATTCTCGACCGTCTGGTTGGTTATGAGCTCTCTCCTCTGCTCTGGAAAAAAGTGGTTAAAGGGCTTTCGGCCGGCCGAGTACAATCGCCAGCCGTTCGTCTAATTGTTGAGAGAGAAAAAGAAATTGAAAAATTTAAGCCCGAAGAATACTGGTCAATTGAAGCGGAGCTTCAACAACGAATTAACGCGAATCGAAAATCTTTTACTGCCAAGCTCATTAAAATAGGAGAAAAAACTATTCCTAAATTAGGCATAAAATCAAAAGAACAAACAGATGAAATTGTTAAAGGTTTAGAAAAATCCGAATATCAAATTTCTGATATTAATAAGAAACAAACCAACAGATTGCCTCCCGCCCCTTTTACAACCAGCACTTTGCAGCAACAAGCCAATAAAGAATTGAGATTTTCCGTTAAACAAACAATGCTTTTAGCCCAACAGCTTTACGAAGGGATAACTTTGGAAGGCAAAAAAGCAGTCGGATTGATTACCTACCATCGGACCGATTCTTTAAATTTGGCCGAGGAATTTTTAAATGAAACAAAAAAATTCATTACCGACAAATACGGGGAAAAATATTTAAATCTCAGACGCTATAAAACGAAATCAAAGATGGCCCAAGAAGCTCACGAGGCGATTCGCCCAACATCTTGTCTCAAAGAACCGGAAAAAATCAAAAAATATCTGGATAACAATCAATATAAATTATATGACCTGATTTGGCGGCGGACCATCGCCTCGCAAATGAGTTCCGCTCTAATTGACTCCACCAATGCCGAAATTGAAGCTAATCCAATTCCTCTAAAACAAGATTCGAGTAAATATCTTCTCCGAGCCAACGGCTCAAATACGCATTTCGACGGCTGGTTAAAATTATTTCCAGGGAAACAACTTGAAAATTATTTACCCTCTCTAAACATCAAAGAAAAGTTAAACCTCATAAAGATAAACACTAATCAGCACTTTACCGAACCTCCTCCGCGCTATACCGAGGCAAGTTTAGTTAAAACCATGGAAAAGTACGGCATTGGCCGACCGTCCACTTACGCGCCGATAATCTCCACTATCCAAGAAAGAAATTACGTCCAAAAACAACAGGGAAGTTTCCGACCGACGGAAATCGGCATCTTAATCAATGATCTCCTCTCCAAACACTTCCCCAATATCGTTGATTACCAATTTACCGCTCAGATAGAAGATGGCTTAGATAAAATAGCTAGCGGACAGTCTAATTATTTAAAAATGATTAGAGATTTCTACCAACCCTTTAAAGAAAACTTGGAGAAAAAAGAAAAAGAAATTATTAAAAGTTTTGAAGATGAAAAAACTACAGAAGCCTGCCCAGAGTGCGGTCGAACTCTGGTTATAAAAATGGGGCGATTCGGAAAATTCCTTGCCTGTTCCGGTTTTCCCAAATGCCGCTATACCAAAACACTTGAACAAAAACAACTAAATGTCGGGCTTGGAATTAAATGTCCCAAATGCCGAGAAGGCGAAATTATCAAAAAAAGAACCAAAAAAAATCGGTTCTTTTACGGCTGTTCCCGCTGGCCCAAGTGCGATTTTGCCACTTGGAAAAAACCTTTATCCGAGTAACTCTCTCCTGCCTGCTTTTGGTCCGCAAAATTATTTATTTTTATAATAATCGGCAATCTTGGCGCAATCGTCGGAAATGCGTTCAAAATTAATCAAAATTCCGTTGAATATTGGCCCGTCAGCCACTGAACACTCCCGTTGACAAAACCGCTCCAGATGCCTTTTTTTAGCTCTTCCCGCCATCTCGCGGATTTCTTCTTCTCTTTTAATAATATCGTTCGCTTTTTGAGTCTCTCCTCGTCCCAACAAAGCGATAAGATCATTAATATTCTCGTTTATTTTCCTCCCCAATTCTCCAATCTCTTCTTTGCCCTCCTGGGAAAACTCAACACCTTCTTCGGTTTTATACTCGGTCAATTTGGCCAAATTCATAATCCGATCGCCTATTCTCTCTATATCGTCAACTATAGCCGAATATCGCACCAATTTTATCGCTTCTCTCTCCCCCAGTTTTTCTTTCGGAACCTTGTCTAAAAATTTCATTACTTCTTTTTGTAAACTATCAAGCACCAGTTCAAGATAAATTATATCCCGCAATTTCACAAAATGAAATTCAGAAGTTAAATCTTCGGCTTTTGAAAACATCTTCTGAAGCAATAAAACTCCGCGATGGAGTTCCTTTTTTACCGCTTTCATGGATTCCTTAGGAGAAAGTAAAAGTCTCCCATCCAAATATTCCGCCCATAAAGGCAAAATTTTTTCTTCGCTTTTAATTACCTTTTTAATCAGCTTGGAAAAAAATCTAAGAATGGGGAGAAAAATAATCACTGAGAGTATGGTCTCAACCAAATAAGCGTTGACAATCTGCTGACCGACATTCGGACTCAAGGTTTTCAACAATCGGATGAAATGGGGTAAAAACAGAAGAATAACAACTACGGTCAAGAAACGAAAGACAAAATAAGAGAGGGCTGTCCGTTTAGCGTTTCTCCCGCTCCCAATACTCGCTAAAATGGCAGTGGCGGTAGTTCCAACACTCGCTCCCAAAACGAACAAAACTCCAGTTTCGGTGGTAATCAGCCCCTGTTGGGCTAAAAGAATTGACAAGGAAGTAATTATGGAACTTGCCTGAACAATGGCGGTAAAAATAAAACTTATTAAAACGGCTAATAAAGGATTCCCCGCGCTCTGAAGTAAATTGACAAAAGACTGACTCTGCCTCAACGGCGCAAAAGTTTGACCCATTAAAAACAAACTAAAAAACAACAAGCCGAAATAAAAAACGGCTTCGCCAACCGCCTTTCGTTTATCCTTTCCCGTTAACCAAAGTAGAACGCCGGCAATGATAAAAAGCGGCGAGATATCAGTAACCTTTAAAACCACTAGTTGCAAAGTAACGGTTGTCCCAATACCCGCCCCCAAAATAATTCCCAGAGAATTAAAAAAACTGATTAGACCGGCGCTGACTAACCCGACAACTAAAACCATTGTGGCAGAACTACTTTGAAAAAGGGCGGTTATCACGGCCCCTAACCAAACGCCCTGAATCGGCCTTCTCACTATCTTCTTAAGATAATGGCGGATTCTAACGCTAAAAATACGCTGTATCCCGGCGCTTAATTTTAAAAGACTAAAAATAAGAAAAGACAATCCGGCTAAAAATAAAATAATCTGCTGAACCATATAAAAACCATTCTAAAATTACAATATTCTAACATTTTAACATTAAACAAGCGTTTGTCAAACTAACAAAATAAAAACAAATAAACGTAGCCGATATTGAAAATCAATTTTGCCATTGCAAATTATAAAATTTTAGTTAAACTAAAAACACGCGCCGCGGTGGCGGAATAGGCAGACGCGTACGACTCAAAATCGTATGGGTGTAAACCCATGAGAGTTCGATTCTCTCCCGCGGCACCAGTTGAATAAAATTAATTGTTCCAGACCCTATAAACGCAAGATGCTATAAAATCTCGCGACCTTGGAACTTGTTTTTTAAAATTAGAATTGTTAAAATAACATCAATATCGCGGGGTAGAGCAATGGCAGCTCGTCGGGCCCATAACCCGAAGGATGCAGGTTCGAGTCCTGCCCCCGCTACCATCTTATTTTCTCTTATTAAAATCTGACCCCCAACCACAATGGCAGGGTAGCTCAGTGGTAGAGCACACGCTTCATAAGCGTGGCGTCGCGGGTCCGATCCCCGCCCCTGCTACCATTAAATAAATAAAAAATCCCGACAATGACGGGACTTTTTTCTTTTTTATTTTTAAATTACGCTCTTTTCAGCCGGATCTCCTGCCCAAGAATTTTATTAAAAAGACCGCGACCAAAGCGGTAATAATACCGCCTAAAACATCAGTCGGATAATGAACGCCGACAAAAATCCTGCCCAAGCCGACAATAACGGCCAGACCCAATAAAATTAGGCCAAATTTCTTCCAATCAATTAAAACACTAATCGCCATAACGAAAGCAATGGCAGCGTGATTGGAAGGGAATGAAAAATCTTTTAAATCGGCAAATAATTTAGCCAGCTGGTAAATATCATTATGGTCAACAAAAGGGCGCGGACGGGCAATAATTTTTTTAAGTGAATAATTTATCAAACAAACTAAGACAAGGGCAAAAATAATCTTCAGTGAAATAAAAAACAATTTTCTTCTCTTTTTCGAGAAGAAATAAACCAAAATAATAATCAAGGGAATGGCAAAAATTAAAAAATCAGAAAAAATAATTCCCAATATATCCAACCATATTTTTTGTCCGGCAAAATTGTTAATCAATCTAAGAATAGAATAATCCATATAAGCTCAATATCATTTACGATGTCTAAAAAAATATCTCCACCAAGCTCTGAGATTAGAGATTTTTTGTTCAAAATATCTGGTTTCTGATTCAGATTCTTGCAAACCATTATCTTGAGGGCTAATCACAATCACCTGCTCCCCGGGCCTTTGCAATCCTAAATTAAGACGAGCGGCTCTTTCTTTAAAATAATCTGTCTTCGCCTTTTCTATTTCATCTATTAATTTTTGATTTTCTGTTTCAAGGGTGGCGATTTGACCTTCCAAAGAAACTAATTCCCCTTTTAAGGACAAACGGCGGTTAATCTCGCGTCCCAAAGAGACTAAGGCAAAAATCAATAATAAAACAAGTAGATATAATAATGGTCTGGATGAAATAATTTTTTTTAAAATTGGCATTTTCTCCGTAGGCATAAACTCATTATATCGTTAAGACGCTGAAATACCAAAACACTTCAACTATTTAGACAAATTCCTAACGGGATTGTCATCTTCCCGCGCTTTTACGTCTTTCTGGTTATAGCCCAATACGCTTCGGCCGGAATATCAACCTTACCCATTTTCATCAATCTCTTTTTCCCCTTTTTTTGTTTTTTCAACAATTTCATTTTTCGGGTTACATCGCCACCGTATAGCTTGGCGGTCACATCTTTACGCATAGCCGGGATTTTCTCTGAAGCTAAAATTTTACCGCCGACCGCGGCTTGAATCTTAACCTCAAAAAGCTGGCGAGGTAAAATCTCCTTTAGTTGTTTCGTAATCTGCCTGCCCGCAGAATAAGCCCAATCCCGATAAACAATAGTCGATAATTGGTCTACCAACTCTCCGGCAACCAAAATATCTAATTTGACTACCTCCGCCTTTTGATAATCTAAAAATTGATAACTATACGAAGCAAAGCCCTGGCTAATACTTTTGAGTTTGTCGTAGAAATCAATTAAAAGCAAAGATAAGGGAATTTGATAATGAAGAATAACCCTCTGCTCCCCTCTGTTTTTTGAATAAGAATAATTGGGAGTCTGACCAATATACTCCAAAGAAATAAATTTAATCTTTGATTCCACTCCTTTAACCATATTTGACAATAAGTTCATAATTGAGCCGAGATAGGAATGGGGAGTAATAATGTCCACTTTCATCCAGGGCTCTTGTATCTCCGCTATCCGGGAAGGGTCGGGCAAGTCCCCCGGAGAGTGAATAATTTTAAAATTATTCCCCTGAAGTGATTTTTCCCCACCGAGGACGGGCTCGCCTCTGCTAAAAAAAACCCGATAAGCCACACTCGGAGAGGTAATAATCAGATCCAATCCATATTCTCTTTTTAACCTTTCTTGAACAATATCTAAATGCAAAAGACCCAGAAAACCAGCCCGAAAACCGAAACCCAAAGCCGGAGAACGCTCTGGTTCAAAAACCAAACTGGCATCGTTTAACTTTAATTTCATTAAAGCCCGACGCAATTTTTCTTGATCTGCCCCCTCCTTAGAATATATCCCAGCAAAAACCATTGATTGAGGTTCTTGATAACCGGGGAGCGGCTCTCCAACCGATAACTGCTCATCAACAATTGCAATTGTGTCTCCAACCCGACACTTTTCAATGTCTTTAAACCCAGTCACAATATAGCCGATTTGTCCAGCCAATAACGTTTCTCTTCTTGTTAGCCTCGGCAAAAATACGCCGATTTCCAAAACCCGAGACTCGGCACCAGTGCTCAAAAATCTAATCTTATCCTCGGGCTGAACAACTCCGTCAAATATCCTGACATAAGCAACAACCCCTTTATAATCGTCGAAATATGAATCAAAAATCAGGGCTTTCAAAGATTGTTTTACTTTCCGCTGGGGAGCGGGAATCTTTTCAATCACGGCTTGGAGAACCTTCTCAATATTTATGCCTTTCTTAGCCGAAACACAAATAATTTCTTTCAAATCAACATTTGTTAAATCAGCCAATTCTTTTTTAACCGAATCTAAGTCAATATCTTTCAAATCAATTTTATTAATCACCGGGATAATCGACAATTTTTGCTTTTGCGCTAAATAAAGATTGGCTAATGTTTGAGCTTGAATGCCCTGACCAGCATCAACTAAAAGAATAGCTCCTTCCACCGCCACTAACGACCGAGAAACCTCATAGGAAAAATCAACATGGCCGGGGGTGTCGATCAAATTTAAGGTATAAGATTTAAGATTTAAGTTATACTGCATGGTTACTGGCTGGAGTTTAATAGTAATGCCCCTTTCTCTTTCCAAGGGCATTTGGTCCAAATACTGCGGCCTCATCTTGTCTTGAGAAACAGTTCCGGTCAGCTCCAAAAAGCGGTCGGCTAAAGTCGATTTCCCGTGATCAACGTGGCTTATAATACAAAAATTACGAATATTAGAAGTCTCCATATCGCCTCCATAATATGATATTTAAGACTTTATGTCAATTAAAGAACAATAGCCAATTTAACTGCCGCCCCCTTAATTTAAGAGGGACAGCAAACATTATGAATACTGTCCCTACTTTAATTCCCCGTCCTCATTCTTTAAAGCCAGAATTTTACTCTGAATTGACTCTCTCCTCTCTGTCAAATCAACTGAAATGACCGGAATTTCCGGATGTCTCTTCAAATGGCTCTCGACCCATTTCGGTCCGGTAACTGAAAAACGACAAATTCTGTAAATCCCGTTGACATAAATAAAGATAAAATCAATTCCCTGAATCAAGTTGGTGTAGCTATCTCTCGCCGAAAGCAAATAGTCGCGGATTTCCCCTTTTTGCTTCAAATCCTCAAGAGCGGTAGTGACTTTTTTCTCTCTAATCCGGCCAATGGGTTGAGTTTTTATCTGTCCTTCTATCTTTTTTTCAATTTTTGGTCTAACTCTAATCAAGACCGCGCTTCTTGCTACTTCATGGGGGAACAACTTTATCCAATCCTCTATCTTAAATACTTTGAACTCAGTCCTATTTCTCCCTTTCAATTTAGACCTCCTTTCTCTTTTGGAAGGTTAACAAAACTAATTATTATTTTAACAGGTCTTTGAATATTCTCAACCTCCTGGCTATCATTTGATAAACCATTTCTATCTCGCTAAATTTAAAAACCAAGCTCATCAGGAAGTAAAATAATCCTCCGCCAATTATCGCGGAAGCAGTTTGAATAAAAACGCCAATAAAGGTTTGCATATCTACTAGAGCGGCTGCCTGATATTTAATTGCTTGAACAACTATCGCCATTAATAAACAAAGGCCGATAATTTTTAAAACCGACCAGCCAATCTCTCTATTTTGCAAATCAATGACTTTTTTGTGAAAAACCAAATAAAGCAAAATAAAATTAACCAAAGAAGACAGAGAAAAAGCAACGGCTAAGCCGGTTATACCGATTAAGGGACCTAAAACGGCGCAGCCAATAATGTTAATTAGAAAACTAACCAAAGCAATTTTAACCGGAGTTTTAGTGTCTTGGGTCGCGTAAAAAGCTCTGGCAAAAATTGGAATTAAACTCTGAGTAAAAAGAGAAATGGAAAACCAGCCTAATGTTTGAGCGGTTAAAACCGTATCCCTCCAAGAAAAAACTCCCGCCCCTAAAATTAAGCGGACAATCTGAGCCCGCAAAGCAATAAATAAAACCGTAGTTGGAACAATTAAATAAAGAATTTGACGGATAGTTTTAGAAAACTGCCGGCTGAAAGCGCTCCGTTCGCCGTCAATGAAGTTCTGACTCAAAAGAGGGAAAATGGAAATAGCTAAAGAAACGCCGAAAATACCGACCGGAAAACTAACTAAATTAAAGGCTAAATTGTAAATGGCGACCGCGCCAATAGTGATTACTGAAGCAATAAAAGTAACAACAATAAAATTAAACTGGTTAATGGCCAAACCGAAACATCTGGGCAACATTAGTTTAACAATTTTTTTCAGAGCCGGATGAAATAAATTAAAAACCGGTTTCCAAGCATAACCCGTTTGCAATAAAGCCGGGACTTGAACTAAAAAATGAAGAACTGACCCCAAAACTACGCCCCAAGCCAAACCCATTAAACCCAAGGAAGTTTTTGTTAAAAATAAAATACCGAAAATAATGCCTAAGTTATACATTATCGGCGCTATACTATAAATTAAAAAACGTCTAAAAGAATTTAAAACGCTCCCGGCAACGTTACTTAGAGTAAAAAATAAAATGCTAATCAGCATTATTCTGGTTAAAGAAACAGTTAGAATCCTTACCTCTTGGGTAAAACCCGGAACCATTAAATTAATTATCAACGGGGCGAGAATAAAAAATAACACCGCCAAAAATAAAACGATTAAAAACAAGATATTAAGAACGGAACTGGTAATCTGCCAGGCCTGCTTTTTATCTTGAGAAAAATATTGTAAAAATACCGGGATAAAAGCCGAAGAAAAAGCGCCTAAAACTAAAGTATTAAAAACTAAATCAGGCAGGCGAAAAGCCGCATAATAAGCGTCTAAAACCTGTCCGGCCCCAAAACTACTGCTTAAAAATCTATCCCGCAGCAATCCTAACAAGCGGCTAAAAATAGAAAAAAGAGCAATAATAATTGCTCCGCCAGCTACCGTATTTTGTAACCGAATAAATTTAAACATGTTTAATAAATTCCTTTATTTCTTGCTTAAATCTCTCTTTAGAGAATCTTTGAGCGTATTTTCGAATTCCCTCCGGGTCAAAGTCCCGACTTTTAAATTTAATCACTGCTTCGGCTAAATTCTCCCATGTTTGTTCGTTAAAAAACTTACCGGTTAAACCTTCAACTACCGTTTCTTTGGCTCCGCCTGAATTATAAGCAATAACCGGCCTGCCAGAAGCCATAGCTTCAACCAAAGTAATGCCAAAGTCTTCTTCCTGGGGATGAACTAAAGCCTGACAATGGGACAAATAGTTAGCTTTTTCTTGGTCAGAGACATACCCTAAAAATTCAATCTGCGGGCCGGCTATTCTCTTTAGTGATTTGTTGTCTCCGCCGCCAATAATCTTTAAAGGTATTTTTAATTTGTTAAACGCCCTAACGACAAGATCTACTTTTTTATACGGACGAATCCGAGAAACAACCAAAAAATAATCTTCAATTCTCTTTGAAATTCTAAAATTGTCTGTTTCAACCGGCGGGTAAATAACCGGACTCTCCCTTTGATAGTAATGTTTAATTCTCTTAGCGACAAATTGGGAATTGGCGATTAAATAATCCGGCCTTTGCGCGGCTAATCTATCCCATACTCTCAAATAAGTCAAAAAAGGCGCAATAAATTTACTCACTATTTTCTCCCCGCCTTTCAAAGAATCAATATATTCATAGGCATCGGACCACAAATAACGAGTTGGCGTGTGAAGATAAGAAATATGACAAGTGTCGGGATGGGTAATCACTCCTTTACTATAGGCCGAACAATCAGAAATGACTAAATTAAAATTCTTTAAATTAAATCTTTCAATCGCGCTGGGCATTAGGGGCAAATACCAACGATATCTCTTCACCCCGAAAGGTAAATTCTGAATCGGCGAAACTTTAATATCATAATCCTTAAATTTTTCGCCCATTATCTTTTTATCATAGAACAAGGTAAAAACTGGAGCTTGAGGCCAAATTTCGTGGAGCGCCTCTAAAACTTTTTCCGCTCCTCCGTATTGAGTTAAAAAATCGTGAATCAAGGCAACGCGCATATCCATTAAACCTCTAACGTTAATTTAAATTATTATTTCCTTTTGAACAGAAGAAATTGACCGGCAACGGCAATAGATGAATAAGTGCCGACGCCAATGCCGACCATCATGGCTAAAATAAAGTTTTGGATTGAAGCCCCGCCAAATAAATAAATAGCCAATAAGGCAAAAATAGTGGTTAAGGAGGTATTAAGAGACCGAGCTATAACTTCGTTAATAGAAACATTAATTGTTTCAGTTAGGGATTTAAATTTATAAACTAATAAATTTTCTCTAATCCGGTCATAAACGACGATGGTATCATTAACCGAATAACCCAAAACCGTCAATATGGCCGTAATAAAAGTGGCGTTTACTTCCGCGCCCTTAAAATAACCAATAATGGCGAAAAACCCCAAAACAATTAAAACATCGTGGGAAAGGGCTAAAATAGCTCCTGCTCCGTATCGCCATGATTCGCCTTTGCTGGAAATCCGGGTCAATTTTCTAAAAGCCCAGGCAATATAAAAAATGATAGCAATCAAAGACAAAATTACGGCCCGCTTGGCTTTTGATTTCAAATCTCGTCCGATAACTGGGCCGATGGACTCAAATCTTTTTTCCTCCGGGCTTCCTAACGCCTTTAAAATTTCCTGATGAACTTTCTCATCTATGTTTTCTCCCTCAGAATCAGGACTGCCTCGAGAGGAAAATCTTAAAATAAACCCCTTATCGCCAAAGGATTGAATTTTTACTTCTCCCAAATCAAAACCGGCTATTTTTTCTTGGATTTCAGAATTAGTCGGCCCGTCTCCCGGATATTCAATTTCCATCATTGATCCGCCGGTGAAATCAATGCCTAATTTAAGGCCGAAAAAAATCAAAGCCAAAATTGAAACTACTAAAAGTGTTCCTGAAATAATGAAAAAAATGTTGCGATGTTGAATAAAGTCAAACATATTATTGAGAAATTCTAAACTCTCACCCTGCTACCATTCCTTAATTTTTTTTAATGACTCTCAGTCTCTAATAATAATTTTCAAGAAAGTTCTGGTAACAACAATGGCCGTAAACATACTGATTAAGACACCCAGACCCAAGGTTAAACCAAAACCTCTGACCAAACCAGTTCCAAATTGATAAAGGATAAGACAAACAATTAAAGTAGTGGCATTACTGTCCCTAATGGCTGTCCAGGCGTGTCTAAACCCGTCATTAATCGCGCCTAAACAAGACTTGCCTAAATATTCTTCATCTTTAATTCGCTCAAAAATCAAAACATTGGCGTCAACAGCCATACCGATAGACAAAATAAAACCAGCCACTCCGGCCAAAGTTAAAGTGACTGGAATTAATTTAAACAAAGCAAGAACAATTAAAACATAAACAAATAAAGCTAAAACAGCGATTATCCCCCTTTTCCCATAATAGCCAATCATAAAAATAACAACAACCAAAAAACCTAAAATTCCAGCCGCAAAACTCTCTCTCACCGAAACTCTTCCCAAACTCGGCCCAACATTTTGCTGGCTAATTAATTTAATCGGTACTGGTAAAGCGCCAGCCGCCAAACGTTGAGCCAACTGCTGGGCGTCTTTTAAAGAAAAATTCCCGGTAATCACGGCCCTCCCGCCAGTAATCGCCTCATTAACCATAGGAATACTTAAGGGATAATCGTCTAGAAAAATAGCTACCGGCTTGCCAACGTTGCGGGTGGTAATTTCGCCAAAAAGTTCGGCTCCTTCACTATTAAACTCTAAAGAGACCTCTGGCTCGTTGGTTTGAGAAGTAAAAGAGACAAAAGCGGTTTTTAATTGCTTGCCGGTCAATCCAGTATACTGCCACTGAGCAGCTTGTTTCATTACTTCTTCCGACTGAGTGGCAATCAAAATATGACTGGCTCTAACCTCTTTTGTCGGTTCTGCTTTCGCTTCAATTTGCTCCCCTTCTTTTTGTTCTACTTCTACTTGAACATTTGTATTCTGCTTAATTCTTTCGTCAAGTTTTTTAATAATATGATAACCATAGACGGTTTTAATCAAGTCCGGCGTAATTTCGCCAACAGCCAAATCGTCAAAAACCGTCCTTTCAAATTCAGGGACCATCAAACCTCGGAAAAACCATCCCAAGTCTCCGCCTTCATCTTTTGAGCCGGGATCTTCTGAATATTGTCGGGCTAATTCAGCAAAGTCAGCTCCTGGTTCTAATGCTTGCTTTAATATGCTTTCAGCTCTCATTTTAGCCACTTGATTATACTCTTCAATCTCTTTTTTCTCCTCTTCAGTTAACCCTCTAGTCGGGACTTGCTCTTTAAACTCCAAAATTGGCGTTTCGCCAATCATAGCTATAGCCGCATTAACATCTTTAATCCCCGGCAGTTCAATAACCAACCGCCATTCCTGGGCAGTTTTGGTCGTTTGAATAATCGGCTCAGCGACGCCGAAGATATTAATCCGCCGTTCAACCACATCGCGAGCTCCTTCAATCGCCGCCATTTTCTGCTCAGACGGGATGTCCTTGGTATCGGTCTGATAAATTAACTGAGTTCCACCCTGCAAATCCAAACCGAGATGAACTTTTTGTTTAGAAAACCAAGAATGGCCGGGAATCCACTCCGGCGCTCGGGGAACATCAATTAAAAAAGCCAAAACGGCAATAATGACAATAAAAACGAAAGATGTCCAAAGTTTATTTCTGTTCATATAAATTTATTTTCTTGGCGACAAGTGGCAAGTAGAACACTGTTTTAACGGGACTTATGGGGGAAGATTATTCTCCCCCATCTCTTTTGAAATCTTTCCCCGAGCTATCCAACTAAAAACCAATTAAAAGGTTCGGGTCGTTCCTTTTGTGTCGGGAGAACTCTTTACGGAGCTCCTTTAAATTCTTCTCCAGCTCTGCGACCTTTTTTTTCAATTCTTCAAATTCTTTCTTCTCTTTTTTATTCACAGCTCCTCACCTCCTTTCGTCCTCGTATGTTCTATTTTACCAAAGACAAAAGATTCGTCAAGAAATCAAAAAGAGATTTGACCTTCATAATCATTTTCCCCGCTCCCAACACCCTTTAAACTTTAGCGGCCAACCGCGGGGATTATTTATCAAGATGTTCAAATCTTGAAATTTTTTTACCATCCACTTCAATTTTCTCCGTAAACATCTTCAACGGTCTAACCCAAATTTGTCTTTCGCCATAAAGCGCCTGATACACAACCAATTTCTCCTGTGTCTCGCTGTGTTTTGCTATTCCAATGACTTTATATTCTTTTCCTTTATAATGCCTATATTTACCCGGTTTAATTATATTCTTCATATCACTTGTTTTCTATGATATTTTAAAATCTTCTCCACTCTGTTCTCTTCTCCCTTTTTTTATTCTCAACCATCACCAACTCATCATAAATTCCATCCAGAAGTTGATATTTTTTTGCCTCTTCCAAGTTAATCCAGGCAAACTGATCGTTTTCTTCCGCCTGAAGTTTAATCTCACCGGAAACATAATCAGCCAGACAAGAAATCACCAAAGATGGACTGCCGTCGGGGTGAACCGTTGCCAAACTTGTCACGTATTCAATATTATCAATGTCAATCCCGACCTCTTCTTTTATCTCCCGACGAAGAGTTCTTTCAAGAACATTATACCAGTAAAACTCCGTGTCTTTGGGCAATTTCAAATAATCATCGGTTTCCATCTTTCCGCCCGGCACTGTCCACATTCCCGGAAATCGCTTCTTATTTGGCGACCTTCTCGTAATCAGATATTTATTGTTCTTCACAATAATGGCCGTAATCGCCACTTCATGAAGATATTGGTTATCTACTCCCATAAAATTTCTATAATTATTTTGTCATCTCTTTTTATAACTACTTTTGTGACCAGATGATAATATCATCTATGTCATCGGAAGATGTCGGATAAAAAATCGGCAAATTATTTTCTCTTGCCCATTTCACTTCCTTTTCTGCCCCTCTGGACTTCTCCCACCCCGGCATTGCCAAAACCGCGTCCGCGGCTCTTTTAAGAAACTCCATATCCATCTCATAATAAAACTCGGGGAGAGCAATACTCCCTTTTTCATAATGGAAAGAAGTATGGGTGTGGGCGCAAAAACAACCAATACCGGCGTTAATCAAGGCAAGTTGATATTTCTCCGCCTCTTTTATTCTGTCTTCAATAAAACTTCTGTCTTTTCCGTCCCAGCCGCTGGTCAATTGTCCGGAAATAAAGACTATTTTCATAACCTTTTATTTTTCATAAAACTTTTTATTTTTTCCCCGTATCAATCCTCGACAATTTTTAGAGCCACAACGACACTTAAAAGGTTTTTCAAGATAGGCCACATTATCATAATCAATCGTAATCTCCTCTCCTTTTTTAATATCCATTAAGGTGTACCCAACCCTATTTTTTTCTTCAGTATTCGGTTCACAGGAATGGTTGGCATAACATCCCGGCGACTCAATAATTTCATACTTATTCTCTCCAATTTGATCAAGATATATTTTTTCCAATTTTGATAAATTTTGAATCTCGCTACGATTCAGTGTCCTTCCTTTTTTAAACGAATACAAAATCTCTCCTTTTTTAAAATCTTTTAAGGCAAAAAGTCCTTTCCCTTGTTTTTCGCTCTCTTTGATTTTTACAAATTGATTCATATTTATTCTTTAGGTGCCGGGCACCTAAATGCTGTCCCGCAGGACTATTCCAGCGAAATAATTTGAATTCCCTTTTCTTTTATTTCTTCTTCTGGCCAGAACAACTTGTCCATCTTGAATCTCCCGACATAAGTTACTTTTTTCTCAACCTTTCTTCCTGTATATTCTTTCGTTTCGGGATTCCATTCTTCAAGCATGAGCGTATCGCCCTCTTTTACTTCAAAGTCGTTGAGGCGAAGCTCATATTTTTTCTTCCCAGAAGCTACTGCGTCAAAATATTCTGGCCAAATTTTTTTCTTAATTATTGCCATATTATTTCCCATGACACCTTTTGTATTTCTTTCCGCTGCCGCAAGGGCAGGGGTCATTACGGCCGACCTTTTTACCCTTTTCCGCCGGCGAGTCCGATTCAGAAACAATCCCCCTTCCGCTCGTCTTTTGGGCGCCGCTTAGTTTTATATCCAGTCGCTCCTGTTTCGGCAATTGTCCAATCATCCCAACTTTGTAAATAGAAAAAACCACTTGCTTATTAACCGCATCCATCAGCTGATTGAACTTTTTAAAAGACTCCCTTTTATATTCAACCAGCGGGTCCTGCTGACCATAAGCCCGCAGACCAATACCGCCCTTTAAATTGTTAATCACGTCTAAATGATAAACCCAATAGCGATCAATGCTTTGTAAAAGAATTGACCGGGCAATCTGAGCCATTATTTGTTGGGGAGTCAAGCCCCCAAGACCCAACTTCTCCCGTGATTCCCCAACTCTTTTTTCCAAATCCTGATAAGAAATACCGGCTAGCTCCATTAAATATTTGATTATCCTGTCCCGCGTATAAGAGTCGGATTTATTATCGCCGGCCTGCTGATAAATCTCTCCCAAGCCGTCTATTAAAGATTTCTCGTCTGCGGGAAAAATATTCTTAACTATTTCAACAATTCCTTTAATATCCCATTTACTCTGGTCATCGCCCGAGGTATGAGATTCAACTATTTTAACTATTTCTGTCCTCACTATTTTCAAGACTTCCTGACGCAGTTCCAAACCGCTCATTTTTAAAATGCCCCTCCTCCGGCGATAGACTGTTTCCCGGTGCTTATTCAAAACATCGTCATATTCCAACAAATGTTTTCGGGTGTCAAAATTAAATCCTTCAATTCTTTTTTGCGCCGCTTCAATGGAACGAGAAACTATTTTATTTTCAATCGGAAAATCATCCGGTACTTTTAGTCCCTGCATCAAAGTTGAAAGCCGAGCGCCACCGAAAATACGCATCAGGTCGTCATCTAAAGAAATAAAAAATTGGGATGAACCCGGGTCTCCTTGTCGGCCGGCTCGACCACGGAGCTGATTATCAATCCGCCTGGCCTCATGCCTTTCCGTACCAATAATATGAAGCCCACCCAATTCAAGAACTTTTTTCTGCTCTTCCAAGTCCGGCGGGTTACCGCCCAAGACAATATCCACCCCTCGGCCAGCCATATTTGTGGCTACCGTTATTCCCCCTAATCTCCCAGCTTGAGCAATAATCTGCCCTTCTTTTTCGTGATTGGTTGCGTCTAAAACTTGACAAATCAGCCCTTCCTTTTCCAACATATTTTTAATCATCCTATTCTTCTCTATAGCGCCAACGGTCCGCTCGCCAATGGTGAATCCACCGGTACCGACTAAAATTGGCTGCCCATTTTGATGACGTCGCTTTATTTCGCTGATTACAGCCTTAAATTTCGCCTCTTTAGTCCGGTAAATCTTGTCAGATAAATTTTGTCTAATCATCGGTTTATTGGTTGGAATAACTACCACTTCGAGACCGTAGATTTTGTGAAACTCCTCCGCCTCAGTAACTGCCGTTCCAGTCATCCCTGATAATTTCTTATAATAACGAAAATAATTCTGAAAAGTTATCGTCGCCAAAGTGTTTGATTCTTGCTTTATATCAACATTTTCTTTCGCCTCAATAGCCTGATGAATGCCTTCAGAATACCGACGGCCGTACATTAAGCGGCCGGTAAATTCGTCAACAATAATAATCTCATTATTCTTGACCACATAATCGCGATCCTTTTGGAAAAGAGTTCTCGCTTTTAAAGCCGCATCTATATGGTGGATTAAAGTAAAGTTATTATTTTCCCAAGGATCCTGTCCTAAAAAGACGGCCATCTTGTTAACTCCGCCTTCAGTCAAGGTCACAGCCCTTAATTTTTCGTCAATCACATAATCCTCGCCTGTCTTCAAAGTATTAACCAAACGAGCCAATTTATAATATAAATCAGCCGATTCCTCGGCCGGAGCCGAAATGATCAACGGAGTTCGAGCCTCATCAATCAAGATACTGTCAATCTCATCAACAATGGCATAATGAAGATCCCTCTGGACTACAGCGGCTAAATCATAAACTAAATTATCGCGTAAATAATCAAAGCCAAACTCATTATTAGTGCCGTAAGTAATATCCGCTTGATACGCTTCTTTTCGGCTGATTGGTCTTAAATAACTTTCTTCTATTTTAAAACTTCCTTGTTCGTCTCTTAATCTGTCTCTTTCTGAATTCTGGTCATTAGAATTTCCCGCGCGAAGCGGGGCCCCGTCTTGAGGGAAAATTTGTTTGGAATTTGGGATTTCGGATTTCGGATTTTCTTTGTTATAACCGGGGTCATAAATAAAGGCAGCATCGTGAACAATGCAACTTGTCTTCAAACCCAAAAGATGATAAATCTGCCCCATCCAAACACAATCTCGCTTGGCTAAATAATCATTAACCGTAACCACATGAACACCTTTAGCGTCTAAAGCGTTTAAATAAACAGGGCAAGTGGCAGCCAAGGTCTTGCCTTCACCGGTTCTCATCTCCGCGATTTTTCCCTGATGTAAAACAATACCACCCATCAACTGAACGTCAAAATGTCTTTGTTTTAACGTTCTTTTGCTGGCTTCGCGGACTAAAGCAAAGGCTTCGGGCAAAATTTTATCTTTATCCCCGTTTTTTTGAAGATATTGTCTAAACTCAAGGGTTTTATTTTTAAATTCTTCGTTCTTTAATTTCTCGAATTGCGGCTCAAATTTGTTGACTTCTCCAACGATTGCCTGAAGTTTGCCAATTTCCCTTTTGTTCGGATCGCCGAAAATTTTTAATAAAAAAGACATAATCGGAAGAAGTTTGGAAGCGAGGCTTCCCAGACTTTTTTTAATCTCAAATTAATGAAGTGCCGGTCATTTCTTTCGGTTTGGGGATTCCCATTATTTTTAAAACCGTTGGAGCAACGTCAGCTAAAACGCCCGTCGGGGTTATCAAAGATAAATCAGAAGGAAGGGCTCCAACGTCGTCAAAGTCGGACTTTTTGGAAACTAAACTCTGGTCTCTTATGATAATAAAAGGAACAGGGTTGGCATTGTGCTCTTTGTCTATTTCTCCGCTCCGCGGATTAACTAATACCTCAGCATTGCCGTGATCAGAAGTAATAATGATTGCCCAACCCTTTTTCAAAGCTAAATCAAATATTTTGCCGGTTATTTTATCTACCGCCTCTAATGCCTTAATCGTGGCTGACAAATTACCAGTATGAGCCACCATATCGGGATTGGCAAAATTAACTACAATAAATTTGTATTTATCACTGTCAATAGCCCAAAGAACTTGGTGGGCAACTTCCGAAGCCGACATTTCCGGCTTTTGGTCATAAGAAGCAATTCGCGGCGAGGGAATCAGTATTCTTTTTTCTCCTTCAAACGGCTCTTCTTTGCCTCCATTGAAGAAAAAGGTTACATGAGCGTATTTTTCCGTCTCAGCAATGTGTAATTGTTCCAAACCTTCATCGCTAATGACTTCGGCTAAAGGATTCTCAATAACCACTGGCGGAAAAGCAATCTGAACAGGCAACTCCTTTTCATATTCAGTCATAACAACGAAAAATAAATTAACCAGTTTTTTCCTTTTAAAACCGCTGAACTCTTCTAAAACAAAAGATTGGGTTAACTCTCTGGCCCGGTCAGCTCTAAAATTGAAAAAAATGACCGCGTCATTATCTCTTATCACACCTGCCGGCTGTCCGTCGTCCCGCACAATAACCAATGGTTTAAATTCCTCATCATAGACCTTATTTTTATAAGATGATTCAACCGCTTTAATCGGGTCGGAAAATTCTTGTTCGGCCAAACCTTTAGCCACAGCTAAATAAACTTGCTCAATCCTTTCCCAATGATTATCTCTGTCCATTGCCCAAAATCGTCCGGAGATGGTCGCAATTTGACCAATGCCGATATCCTTAATTTTCACAATAAGATCTTGGATAATTTTTATCCCTTCGTCTTTGGGCGTATCCCGTCCATCTAAAATAGCATGGATGCTTACCTTCTCAAGCCCATTTTTTTTTGCCAACTCTAATAAAGCGTATAAATGATCAACCGACGAATGAACATTCCCATTAGAGGTCAAACCAATTAGATGAAGATTTGATTTATTTTGCTTGACATGCTCAATAGCTTGAATAAAGGTTTTATTATTAAAAAAACTGCCGTCTATAATAGCTCGGTTAATTGTGGATAAACTTTGCCAAACAATTCTCCCCGACCCTAAATTAAGATGACCAACCTCAGAATTACCGGTTTCCCCCCAGGATAAGCCGACTGCCTCTCCGGCTGACTGCAAAGCCATAGTTGGGTAAATCCTAATTAATTTATTGAAAACCGGCAGATTAGCCAAAGTTACGGCGTTATTTTGATTAGGCGGGGCTATACCCCAGCCGTCCAAGATAATCAAAATCACTGGTTGTATTTTACTATGATATCTCGCCATACAATTACCATTTTTATTTTTTATTAAACGAAATTTCTAATTCCCAGCTGAAAAATTAATACGGGGCGGATGGTAGATTAGACAACTTCTGATTGGTAGCACTTTTCGTCCCATACCAAATTCCAAATGACTTACGGGGACTTACAGGGGCTACGGGGACCTACAGAAGCCGGACCCCTATTAAACTAGGCCTCTGTTAAACTACCTCGGATTGATAGCACTTTTCACAGTAGACAATCTCTTTCCTGTCCGGAGAATAAGT